>JBJMIO010000116.1:0-50733 GCA_045806765.1 Marmoricola sp. | reverse complement strand
TGGCCGGCCTCGAGGACGACGTCGAGAACCTCGACGAGGACGTCGAGGCGGCGGACGAGGGCGTCGAGGAGGCGGAGGCGGAGCTCGCCGACGCCGAGCGGGCCCTCGCCGAGGCGCGCGAGGCCCTCGACCAGCTCCGCTGAGCTAGGCCCATCCCTTGCTGCGCTCGACCGCGCGCAGCCAGAGCGCGTAGGCGGCGGCCGTGCGCTCGGCGGCGTCCGGGTCGGGCACGAAGGTGCGGTCGAGCTGCCAGGTCTCGCGCAGCGCGTCGGTCGAGTCCCACACGCCGGTGCCGAGACCGGCCATGAACGCGGCGCCGAGCGCGGTGGTCTCCACGATCCGCGGCCGTTCCACCGGTACGCCGAGCAGGTCGGCCTGGAGCTGGCAGAGCAGGTCGTTCGCTGCGGCGCCGCCGTCGACCGCGACCGAGGTCAGCGCGGGCATCGTGTCGATCACGTCGCGCACCTCGTAGGTGATCGCTTCCAGGGTGGCCCGGACGATGTGCGCGCGGGTGGTGCCCCGGGTCAGGCCGAGGATCGCGCCGCGGGCGTGCGGGTCCCAGTGCGGGGCGCCGAGCCCGGTCAGGGCCGGGACGAAGACGACCCCCTCGGTCGAGGGCACGGTCGCGGCGATCGCGGCGGTCTCGGCGGCGGTCCCGACGATCTGCAACCCGTCGCGCAGCCACTGGACGGCAGCACCGGTCACGAAGATCGCGCCCTCCAGCGCGTAGGTCAGCGTGCCGTCCGGTGCGCGCCACGCGGCCGTGGAGAGCAGTCCTGCGTCCGAGCGCTCGACCGACGTACCGGTGTTGGTCAGGATGAAGGACCCGGTGCCGTAGGTGCACTTGGAGTCGCCGACGTCGAAGCAGGTCTGGCCGAAGAGCGCGGACTGCTGGTCCCCGGCGATGCCGGCGATCGGCAGGTCCAGGTCCAAGAAGCTGCGCGGGTCGGTGCGGGCCAGCTCGCCCCAGTTGTCCACGATCTCGGGCAGCGCGTCGCGCGGCACCCCGAAGAGGCCGCAGAGCTCCTCGGACCACTCACCGGCGGCGAGGTCGAGCAGGAGCGTCCGGGAGGCGTTCGAGACGTCGGTGACGTGCCAGGTGCCCCGGGTCATCCGGGCGATCAGGTAGGAGTCGACAGTGCCGATCGCGTAGCGCCCGGACTCCACCAGGGCCCAGGTGTTCGCCTCGTGCTCGGCGAGCCAGGCCAGCTTGGTGCCCGAGAAGTACGGGTCCAGGCGCAGGCCGGTGAGCTCGCTGACCCGCTCCTCGTGCCCGGCTTCCTTGAGGCGCTCGCAGATCTCGGTGGTGCGCCGGTCCTGCCACACGATCGCGCGGCGCGGTGACCCGAGGGTCTCGCGGTCCCAGAGCAGCACGGTCTCGCGCTGGTTGGTGATGCCGATCCCGGCCAGGTCGGAACTCGAGCCGCCCCAGGTCCGCAGGGCTGCCCGGGTGGCCTCCAGGGTCGCCTGCCAGATCTCCTCCGGGGAGTGCTCGACCCAACCGGGCTGCGGGAAGTGCTGGGCGAACTCCTGGTAGCCCTTGGCTGCGATGGTGCCCTGGGAGGTGACCACCACCGCGGTCACGCCGGTGGTGCCGGCGTCGATGGCCAGGACGTTCGTCGCGCTCATGGGTGCATCCTGCCAAGTGGTCGCGCTCGGGTCAGCCTTCGCCGCGCAGGATCCCCAGGATCCGGGCGTCGATCCAGCTGCCGTCCTCGGCAACCCGCATCTCGTAGTTCTCGGTGCCGGCCCAGGCAGCCAGGTCCGGGTGCCCGGCCGCGGCGACCAGGCCGTCGATCTCGGTGCGGAGCGCGTCGTCGATCACGACCCGCTCCTCCTCGGTCGAGGCGGTCAGGTAGAGGTCGTTGAGGTCGAGCAGGCGGGCCAGCTCGGGGATCGGGGCGGTGTGGTCGTCGACACGCAGGTCGACCGCGACGTCGTCGTTCCCGCCGTACCCGGCTCCGTCGCTGACCACCAGCAACGCCGCCGACTGGCGTCCGCGCTTGTCCCCGCCAGCGGCGTCCCCGGCCGTCAGGGCGGCGAGCAGGCGGCGGGCCAGGGGAGCCTCGGAGGCGTCGTCCCACGCCGTCACCATCGCGGCGATCACCTCCGGTCCGGTCAGGACGTTGCCCTGGAAGGCGACACCCTCGCCGGTCTCGCCCCCGGCCCAGTCCAGGCAGGCCGATCCGGTGTGGGTGGCCGCACCTCCCTCGACGTCGACGATGCCGACCTGGCGGTGCTCGCGCTTGTCGTCCTCGTCGAGCAGGCGGTCGAGCGCGACCTGCGCGTTGGCGCCCTCGTCGAGCAGCGACAGGCCGATGCCCTTGAAGGCGACGTTGGCGTCGGCCTGCGTGGCGACCGCGCCGACCTGGGCCACGGCGGCGGGGACGGCGTTGCCGACCGCGAGGAACTTGGAGGCGACGGCCACGCCCCAGGACTGGCCGTCGGCGGACCGGGCGACGATCGAGAAGGTCATGCCCCGAGCCTAGGGCGAGACAGGGGACGCCGAACCTGACTAGGGTGAGCGCTCGAGGTGGAACGTTCCAATTCAGGAGGGCTGATGCGCGTCGGTGTGCTCACGGGAGGCGGTGACTGCCCGGGCCTGAACGCCGTGATCCGGGCGGTCGTGCGCAAGGGCGTCAAGGAGCACGGGACCGAGTTCGTCGGCTTCCGCGACGGCTGGCGCGGTCCGCTGGAGGGACTGACGATGCCGCTGGGCATCGACCAGGTCCGCGGCATCCTGCCCCGCGGTGGCACCATCCTCGGGTCCTCGCGGACCAACCCGTTCAAGGTCGCGGACGGCGTCGAGCAGATCAAGGCCAACCTCGCCTCGGCGGGCGTCGACGCGCTGATCGCGATCGGCGGCGAGGACACCCTCGGCGTCGCGACCAGGCTGCACGAGCTCGGCGTGAAGGTGGTCGGCGTACCGAAGACGATCGACAACGACCTCTCCGGCACCGACTTCACCTTCGGCTTCGACACCGCGGTGAACATCGCCTCCGAGGCGATCGACCGGCTGCACACCACCGCGGAGTCCCACCACCGGGTCCTGGTGGTCGAGGTGATGGGCCGGCACGCCGGCTGGATCGCCCTGCACGCGGGCATCGCCGGTGGCGCGAACGTCGTGCTGATCCCCGAGCGTCCCTTCGACATCGAGGAGGTCTGCCGCTACGTCGAGCAGCGCTTCGAGACCAAGTACGCCGTGATCATGGTCGTCTCGGAGGGAGCCGTCCCGGTCGAGGGCGGCGACATGACGCTGGTCTCGGGGGAGAAGGACGCCTTCGGCCACGTCCGCCTCGGCGGGATCGGCGAGCGCCTTGCCTCGGAGATCGAGGCCCGCACCGGCAAGGAGGCCCGTGCGGTCGTGCTCGGCCACGTCCAGCGCGGCGGCACCCCGACGGCCTTCGACCGCTGGCTGGCCACCCGGTTCGGCCTCCAGGCGATCGGCGCGGTCCACGACGGCGACTTCGGCACGATGATGGCCCTGCGGGGCACCAGCATCGTCCGGGTACCGCTGGCCGAGGGCACCGCCTCGCTCAAGCTGGTCTCGCCCGAGGAGTACGCCGAGGCCGAGGTCTTCTTCGGTTGAGCCCGGTCGAGCCGGTCGAGCCGGTCGAGCCGCCGCGCCACCGGCTGCGCTACCTCAAGATCGCCGCCTGGGTGAGCGCCGGCCTGGTGCTGCTCCTGGTCGCCGGCGGAGGCTGGGTCTACCTGCGGCTCAACGCGAACATCCGCTCCGTCGACCCGGGCAGGGACCTCGGCACCGACCGGCCGCCGTCGTTCCCCGGGGTGCTGGACGTGCTGGTGATCGGCACCGACAGCCGCCAGGGCCTCGGCAACCGGTACGGCGACGACGGGAGCGTGGGCCACGCGGACACCAACTTGCTGGTGCACGTCTCGGCCGACCGCAGCAACGCGACGGTGATCAGCATCCCGCGCGACCTGATGGTCGCGATCCCGGACTGCTACACCGCCTCGGGCCAGCGGGTGCCGGGCTCGCCGCGCGACATGTTCAACGTCAGCCTGGGTCAGGAGGGTCGTCGTCCGGGCTGCGTGATGAAGACCGTCGAGGACCTGACCGGCATCAGGGTCGACCACTTCGTCCAGGTCGACTTCAACGCGGTCAAGACGATGTCGGACGCGCTCGGCGGTGTCCCGGTATGCACCACCGAGCCGATCGACGACGTGAAGTCCGGCCTGCACCTGGTCGCGGGCCACGACGTCCTGAAGGGCGAGCAGGCGCTGGCCTTCGTCCGAACCCGCCACGGGGTCGGCTTCGGCAGCGACCTGGACCGGATCAAGCTCCAGCAGCAGTTCGTGGCCAGCATGATCCGCAAGATCAAGAGCACCGACACGCTGACCAACCCCAAGAAGCTGATCTCGGTCGCCGACGCCGCCACCAAGGCGCTCACCGTCGACCCGGACATCTCGAGCCTGCGGTCCCTGACGGGTCTGGCGCTGGAGATCAACCAGGTGGACAGCGCGCACATCACCTTCACCACCGTGCCGGTCCTGGACTCTCCGCTCGCCGGTGAGTCAGGACGGCTGGTGCTCCAGGAGCCTGCAGCGCACGACCTGTTCGCCTGGGTCGCCGGTGACCACGCGCTCTCCTCGCGGTCCCGTCCCGGAAGGACCGGGACGACGCCGTCGGGCAGTCCGTCAGGTCCGGCCTCGACGCCGGGCGCGCACCCGCCGACCGGGCTGAGCACCCTCGGCGCCGACCAGCCCGACTGCGCGGGCTGAGCAGACGCCCTCGTCCTCAGGGGAGCAGGACGACCTTGCCGTTCGCCTTGCCGGTGCTGACCAACCGGTGCGCCTCGGCGACCTCGTCGAGCGGGAAGGTCGCCCCCAGGTGGACGGTCAGGGCACCGCTCCCGGCCAGGCGGGCCAGCTCGGTCCGGGCGTTGGCGCGGACCTGCTCGCCGTCGTCCGCCCCGGGACCGCCGCCGAGGACCTTGATGTCTGCGGCCGGACCGCCGGTGAAGTTCGCGATCGTCGCGATCCGGTCGCGGTCCGCGACCAGCTCGAGGGACGACTCCAGCGCCTCGTCGTTGCCGACCAGGTCGAGGGCGACGTCGATCCCGTCCGGCGCCAGGGCACGCACGCGGTCGACCAGGCCGTCGCCGTAGGTGACCGGTTCGGCGCCGAGCTGCTCGAGCAGGCCGTGCCGGTGCTCGCTGGCGGTCGCGATCACGCGCGCACCGCGCAGACCGGCCAGCTGGACGGCCATCATCCCGACCCCGCCCGACCCGCCGTGCACCAGGACGGTGTCGCCCTCGCCGACACCGGTCACGGTGAGCAGGTGGACGGCGGTGGCGCCGGTGAGCATCAGGCCGGCCGCCTGGGGCCAGTCGAGGGCGGCGGGCTTGCGGACCACCGCGCTCGCGGGCACGACCACGTCCCCGGCGTACGCCCCGGAGATGCGGAACGCGATGACCTCGTCGCCGACCGCGATCGGCCCCTCGGGACCGTCGGCACCGGGTCCGACAGCGGTGACCACGCCCGCGGCCTCGAAGCCGAGCCGCTTGGGCAGCGCTGCGGGGTCGGTGCCCCACACCCCGCTGTAGGACTTCACGTCGGCCGGGTTCACCCCGCACGCCAGCACCGAGATCGCCACCTCGCCGGGACCCGGGGAGGGGAGCTCCACGTCGACGAGCGCGAGGTTCTCGGGGCCGCCGTAGGCGGTTGCGACGACTGCAGTGGTCATGGGGTGGCAACCGGCCGTGCCCCGGGGCTATTCCGCTGCGGAAAGCGATGTGCCCACGCCCCCGGGCGCCACGTACCCTGGTCAGGTGCTCGACCCCACTTCCCCGATCCCCGACCTCGCCGCGCTGCACGCGCTCGGCGCGGCCCAGCAGCCGACGTACCCCGACAGCGCCGCCGTCGACGCCGCCGTGGCCCGGCTGCGCTCCTTCCCGCCGCTGGTCTTCGCGGGCGAGTGCGACGAGCTGAAGGACAAGCTGGCCGCGGTCAGCCGCGGCGAGGCGTTCCTGCTCCAGGGTGGTGACTGCGCCGAGACCTTCGACGGCGTGACGGCCGACAACATCCGCAACAAGCTGCGGGTGCTGCTGCAGATGGCCGTCGTGCTGACGTACGCCGCCTCGGTGCCGGTGGTCAAGCTCGGACGGTTCGCCGGCCAGTACGCCAAGCCGCGCTCCTCCGACCTCGAGACCCGTGACGGCGTCACCTTGCCGGCCTACCGCGGCGATGCCGTGAACGGGTTCGAGTTCACGCAGGCCGCGCGCATCCCGGACCCGCAGCGCCTCGTCGACGTCTACCACTCCTCGGCCTCCACGCTGAACCTCGTGCGCGCCTTCACCACCGGTGGGTACGCCGACCTGCGCCAGGTGCACGCCTGGAACACCGACTTCGTGATGGGCTCGGCCGTCGGCAGCCGCTACGAGGCCGTGGCGAACGAGATCGACCGCGCCCTGACGTTCATGAAGGCGATCGGCGCCGACCCCGACGAGTTCCACCGGGTGCAGATGCACTCCAGCCACGAGGCGCTGGTGCTCGAGTACGAGCACGCGATGACGCGCATCGACTCGCGCACCGACCTGCCCTACGACGTCTCGGGCCACTTCGTCTGGATCGGGGAGCGCACCCGCCAGCTCGACGGCGCGCACGTCGAGCTGCTCAGCCGGATCCGGAACCCGATCGGGGTCAAGCTCGGTCCGACCAGCACGGCCGACGACGCGATCGCCCTGGCCGGCCGGCTCAACCCCGACAACACCCCCGGACGGCTGACGTTCATCACCCGGATGGGCGCGGGCAAGGTCCGCGACCTGCTGCCGCCGCTGGTGGAGAAGGTCGAGGCCGCCGGCGTCCAGGTCGCCTGGGTCTCCGACCCGATGCACGGCAATACCTACGAGGCCTCCTCGGGCTACAAGACGCGCCGCTTCGACGACGTGATCGCCGAGGTCCAGGGCTTCTTCGACGTCCACCGCGCGCTCGGCACCTGGCCCGGAGGCATCCACGTCGAGCTCACCGGTGACGACGTCACCGAGTGCGTCGGCGGGGGCGAGGAGCTCTCCGAGGCCGACCTCGCCGGCCGGTACGAGTCGGTCTGCGACCCGCGGCTGAACCGGGTCCAGTCCCTCGAGCTCGCGTTCCTGGTCGCCGAGATGCTCCGCAAGGCCTGAGGCTCGCCCGGTCGCCGGCACGAAGGCACCGTGACGGGTGCCGGGACAGGTCCCGTGACAGGTCCCTGGGTTCCCGTAGGCTCCCCGGGTGATCGATCTCCGCTCCGACACCGTCACCCGGCCGGGGGCCGGGATGCGCCGCGCGATCGCCGAGGCGGAGGTCGGCGACGACGTGTACGGCGAGGACCCCACCGTCACCGCACTCGAGCACCGGGTGGCAGCGATGTTCGGCAAGGAGGCTGCCGTCTTCACGCCGACCGGATCGATGGCCAACGTCCTCGCGGTGGCGGCCCTGGTCAGCCCGGGCCAGGAGGTCCTGTGCGAGTCGCGTGCCCACATCGTGCGCGCCGAGCTCGGTGCGCACGGGGCGTTCACCGGCATCACCAGCCGCACCTGGGTGGACCCGGACGGCCAGATCGACCTGCCGACGATCCGTGAGCTGTACGCCCCGGACATGGGCACCTACTTCGTGCGCACCACCGCGGTCTCGGTCGAGAACACCCACAACTTCGCCGGCGGCACGGTGCTACCGCTCGAGGACCTCCGCGCCCTGCGTGCCTGGGCCGACGAGGTCGGCTGCGCTGTCCACCTCGACGGCGCCCGGATCTGGAACGCCCACGTCGCCACCGGTGTGCCGCTGGCCGAGTACGGCGCGATCGCCGACACGATGGCGGTCTGCCTCTCCAAGGGCCTCGGCGCCCCGGTCGGGTCGCTGATGCTCGGGTCGGCCGAGGCCGTCGCGCAGGCCCGCGTCCGGCGCAAGCGGCTCGGTGGCGGGATGCGCCAGGTCGGGGTGCTCGCCGCGGCGGGCACCTACGCGCTGGACCACCACGTCGACCGGCTCGCCGAGGACCACGCCAACGCCCGGCTGATCGCCGAGCGCTGCGGGGTGGACCCAGCAGGCGTGCCGACCAACATCGTCGTCCTCGACGTGCCGGACGCGCCCGCCCTGGTCGCGCTCGCCGCCGAGCAGGGCGTCCGGATCGGGGCGGTCGGCCCGCGCCGGGTCCGGCTGCTGACCCACCTCGACATCACCCGCGAGGACGCCGAGAAGGCGGCCGCGGTGCTTGCCGGGGTCCTGGCCTAGTCGGACCGGTCCCCGGGAGCCGCCCCGGGATCCTGCGGATCGAGGATGCTGGTGTCCTCGATCGGCCGCGGTTCGTGGGCCGCAGGCGGCCCCGCTGTCGCGTTCGGGTCGACGTACGGCGCGGCGTAGGTTCCCGTGAACGCGTCGGCCGCGGGAGCCGGCTGCTGCCGCCCTCCCGGCCACGCCTTGCCGCTGACCAGCAGCGCCAGCACGCAGACCACGGCCGCGATGCCCCAGCTCACCAGTGTCAGCTCGGTGAGGTCCACGCCGTTGCGCAGGTGGTACTCGCGGCTCGAGGAGCGCACGTTGGCGTAGTGGCCCAGCACCGGCAGCACGCCGGGCAGGACCACGAGGAAGAGGAGCACCGACCAGAGAGCGTCGCGGCGGGTCGAGCGCACCACGACGATCAGAGCCACGATCGCCATCACCATGATCGCGAGCGGGATCGAGAACCACAGCAGCCAGTGCAGGTTCCCGGGATCGGTCAGCTTGTCGAGCTTCTCGACGTGGCGCTGCACGTGCCCGCGGAAACGGATGCTCTGGCCGTAGCCCGAGCCGACGCCGAGGCCGAGGGCCTGGATGCCGAGGTTCGGCGCGGCGGCGATCTCGCCGGCGAAGCCGCGCGCGCTGAAGTCGTGGTTCCTGCGCAGCTCCAGCGCGCCGATGAAGACCGTGGAGGCCGGGACCGTCAGCCAGAACAGGGCCACCAGAGCGTCCAGGGGTCCCCGGACGATGTCGCGGACCCGGGCCAGCCAGCCGGTCTCCCCGGTGATCCGGAGCCGGAGCGCGCTGATGCCGAGGGTGATCAGCAGGAACGCCGCGGGGAAGAAGGTGGCGCCCGCGATCGACGGGACGATGTGGACGCCGGAGCCGGTGTCGCCGGCCAGCAGCGAGGGCAGCACGAAGGAGTCGTCGGCGCCGAAACCCTTCCAGTCCGGCTTGACCGCGTGGATCACGATCGCAGCGACCAGCATGAGCAGCGCGAAGACCACAGCAGTGCGGATCGCGTCGCCGATCACCAGACCGCGGTGGGTGGAGCGTCGGGTGAGCAGCCGGAAGACCAGGGCGCCGGCGCCGAGCGCGAGCAGCGTGATCAGCAGCGGCGCGGCCACGAAGTGCACCGTCACGCCGGGACCCTGGGTCCTCATCGGTGAGCCGAGCGCCGCGAAGGTCTGGGTGATCGCGCCGTTGAGGATCGAGGTGACGTCCGAGCGGTCGTGCTGCTGGACCACGGCAAGGGCGACCGACCCGCCGAACGCGACGACCAGGGTCACCACCGGGACCAGGATCGCGGCGAGCCAGCTGCCGCGCACGACGGCCAGCGCGAGGGCCGCGCCCGGGTTCGCCGGGGCCTGGCCGAGTGCTCCGCTCGCGGCACCGACCCGGGGGAGCGGTGGGAGCGGCGCGGGTGCGGCGTAGGGCGCGGGCGGGGCTGCAGAGGTCTGCGCGGCGGGTGCGTCGGTCACGGGGCGCAGTGCCTGGCCGCACCGGGAGCAGAAGGCGTCCTCGAGCTCTACCGAGGCACCGCAGTTGGAGCAGAATCGCACAGCCGTTCCTTCCGTCGTCCGACGTCGGTGCTCGACGCTACCCGGTACGACCGCTGGGCGCCGTGCGACGTGCTGGGCCCGTGGCGAGGAGAGCGGGTGGGAGGCCGGGGCGGGAGGTTCGGTGGCTGGATCAGCCGCGGACGCGCTCGCCGGCGTCGACGCGCCCGACCACCGGCGGCATCTGGCGCACCGCCTGGGCGAGCTCGCGCAGCTCCGTGCCGAGCAGGGCCTGCGGCCCGTCGCACAGCGCGTTCTCGGGGTCCGGGTGGACGTCCACGATCACACCGTCGGCGCCGACGCCGATCGCTGCGCGCGAGAGCGGCACGACGAGGTCCTTGCGACCGCCGGCGTGCGAGGGGTCGACGATGATCGGCAGGTGCGACTTCGCCTGGACGACCGGCACCGCGGAGATGTCCAGGGTGTTGCGCGTCGCTGGCTCGAAGGTGCGGATGCCGCGCTCGCAGAGCACGACGTCGAGGTTGCCGCGTTGCGCGATGTACTCCGCGGCCATCAACCACTCCTCGATGGTCGCGGTCATGCCGCGCTTGAGGAGGACCGGCTTGCCCGCGTCGCCGACGGCCTGGAGGAGGCCGAAGTTCGCCATGTTGCGGGTGCCGATCTGGAGCATGTCCGCGTGCTCGGCGACCACCGCGACATCGCGCGCGTCGACGATCTCGGTGACGATCGGCAGGCCGGTGGTCTCGCGCACGTCAGCGAGGATCTCCAGGCCCTGGCGACCCAGGCCCTGGAAGGCGTACGGCGAGGTGCGCGGCTTGTACGCGCCACCGCGCAGCAGCGTGGCGCCGGCG
Source organism: Marmoricola sp. (assembly GCA_045806765.1). Lineage (GTDB taxonomy): Bacteria > Actinomycetota > Actinomycetes > Propionibacteriales > Nocardioidaceae > Marmoricola. Next base: position 40,148 of record JBJMIO010000116.1, on the reverse strand, counting down.
GCCTTGGCCATCTCGGCGGCCTCGAGGGTCTGCGAGGCGGTCTCCACCGCGCACGGGCCGGCGATGAACGTGAACGTGTCGGGACCGATCGGCACCTGGTGCCCGGCGGGCCCGACCCAGACCGTGGAGCGGTCGGGGTGGTGCTGGCGACTGACGAGCTTGAACGGGTCGGAGATCCGGTGCACGTCCGCGACGCCGGCCATGCTGCGCAGGTTGAGGCCGTGGAACGACTCGATGTCCCCGACCAGACCGATGATCGTGCGCACGACCCCGCGGCTGACGAACGCCTGCCCGCCGACCCCCTCGACGCGCTCGGTGACGTGGGCGACCTGCTCCTCGGTGGCATCCGGTGCCATCACCACAACCATGGGGAGACCCTAGAGCCGCGGTCCGAGGGGCGGACACGCGTCCCGGCCCGCGAGACGCCGCGGTCCGCTCAGCTGCAGTGGAAGCTGAAGTCGGTGTTGCCGTTGGTGCTGTTGTCGGTGCTGTGGCAGTCGATGCTGCCGAGGGAGGCCAGCAGCGCGAACGCGACGATGTAGACGACACCGAGCACCGTGCCGATGATGCCGGTGATGTAGCCGGCGTTCGCGGTCGAGCGGCCGCCGAGCGCACCGTTGGACGCGTCGATCTCCTTGACCGCACCGTGCCCGACGATCCAGGCGGGGACGGAGAACACCAGCGGGCAGCAGAGCATGCCGACGATGCCCATCACCAGGGCAGCCGTGGCCTTGCCCGGGGTCGGCGCCGGCGGGGGAGCGTAGTAACCGGGCTGGCCGTACTGCGGCTGCTGGTAGGCCGGTTGGCCGTACGGCGGCGCGGGAGGCGGAGGCGGGGGCTGCCAACCGGGCTGGTCGGGACCGCCGGCGGGGGGTTGCTCACTCATCTGGTCCTCCTCGTGATCAAGCCCCACTGTTGCAGCAGCGCTCGTCGCTGTCAGCGCGGCGCGTCGGCGACCGGGTGAACTCTTCGCAGCGAAGCCGGGAGGTACGCCGCCCCGGGGACGCCGGCGGTGGCGGCGACGTCGGCCGGGTTGGAGAACGCGCACCGCTGCAGCGACAGGCAGCCGCACCCGATGCACGCGTCCAGGCCGTCGCGCAACCGCTCCAGAGCCGTGATCCGGTCCTCGAGCCGGGCGCGCCAGTGCCGGGAGATCCGCTGCCAGTCCGCCTTGGTCGGGGTCCGCGATCCGGGGAGCGTACCGAGCTCCTCACGGATCTCGGTGAGCGAGAGACCGATGTTGCCGGCCGCCCGGATGAAGGCCAGCCGGCGCAGCACGTTGCGCTCGTAGCGCCGCTGGCCCCCCGGGCTGCGCTGCGCGCTGATCAGGCCCTGCTCCTCGTAGTAGCGCAGGGCCGAGGCGGCGAAGCCGCTGCGCCTGCTGACCTCGCTGACGGTGAGCACGTCGTGCCGGTCCACCGGGTGACCTCCGAAACATCCTTGACTTCAAGTTCACTTGAACTTGAACCATGGCACGGACAACGACCCAGATCAAGGAGTCCTCATGCCAGTAGCACTCGTCACCGGCGGATCGGCCGGCCTCGGCCGCGCTCTCGTCCGCGCTCTCGCCGACCGTGGCTGGGTGGTCGTCGTCGACGGCCGTGACGCCCAGCGCCTGGACCAGGCGGCCGACCGTCCCGGCATCCTCCCCGTCCCCGGGGACGTCACCGACGCCGACCACCGGGCACGGCTGGTGGCCGCCGTACGTCTCCAGGGCCGCCTCGACCTGCTGGTGCACAACGCCGGCACGCTCGGCCCGCTCGGCCCGGTCAGGCTGCCTGCCCTCGCGGACGTCACCGTCGAGGACCTCCAGCACGTCTGGCGGCACAACATCGGGGCGCCGCTGGTCCTCACCACCCAGCTCCTGGGCGACCTGGTCGCCAGCCGCGGGGTCCTCCTCGGGATCTCCTCGGACGCGGCCGTCGAGCACTACCCGGGGTGGGGCCTGTACGGCGCCTCGAAGGCCGGGTAGGACCACGTCGTGCTCACCTTCGCAGCCGAGAACCCCGAGATCACCGGCTACGCGGTCGATCCGGGCGACATGCGCACCCAGATGCAGGCCGACGCCTTCCCGGGCGAGGACCTCTCCGACCGGCCCCTCCCCGAGACCGTGGTGCCGCACGTCCTTGCCCTGCTCGAGGCGCGGCTGCCGTCGGGCCGCTACCGGGCCGCCGAGGTGCCGGTCCCGGCGGGTGCATGAGATGAGGATCCTCGATGAGCACCCCAGTACCGTCTTTCCCGACCCCCTCGACGCCACCGCGCCCGCGCCGGCCGAGGCGCGAGGGCTCGAGCGAGACCAGGTCCGCCTCCTCGTGGCCGGGCCGGGCGGGATCACCCACACCCGCGTGCGCGACCTGGCGGCCCACCTGAGTGCCGGCGACGTGGTGGTGTTCAACGACTCCGCGACCGTGGCCGGTCAGCTCGACGCGGAGCAGGACGGCGGTGGCCCGGTGGTCCTGCACCTGGCCACGCCCCTCGAGAACGGCACCTGGGTCGTCGAGGTGCGCACGGCGCCGGACGCGAGCCGCGCAGTCCTCGACGCGCGGCCCGGGGACCGCTTCCGTGCCGGCGCCGTGTCGGTCGAGCTGCTCGAGCCCTACCCGCGGCCCGGGTCCTCTCCCACGAGCGCGGGGAACCGACTCTGGTCCGCGCAGGTGGGCGGGCCGCTCGCGGACCGCCTCGCGAGCAGGGGGCGTCCGATCGCCTACGGCTACCTGCCGCGCCGGTACCCCCTCGCGCCGTACCAGACCAACGTCGGGACGCCCCCGGGCAGCGCCGAGATGCCCTCGGCCGGCCGGCCGTTCACCGCGCAGGTGCTCGCCGACCTGGTGGTGCGCGGTGTCGCCGTGGCACCGGTGACCCTGCACACGGGGGTCTCCTCGCAGGAGGCGGGGGAGGCGCCGCAACCCGAGCGCTTCGCGGTGCCGGCGAGCACCGCCCGGCTCGTGAACGCCGTGCACTCCGGTGGCGGCCGGGTGGTAGCGGTCGGCACCACGGTCACGCGGGCGCTGGAGTCGGCCTACGACGGTGGCCGGTTGGTCGAGCGCTCCGGCTGGACCGAGCGCGTGGTGACGCCCGCGGACCCGCCCCGGGTGGTCAACGGCCTGGTCACCGGCTGGCACGACCCGCAGGCCTCGCACCTGCTGCTGGTCGAAGCCGTCGCCGGCCGTGTGCTCGCCCAGCAGGCCTACGACGCGGCAGTCGCCGGGGAGTACCTCTGGCACGAGTTCGGCGACCTCGCGCTGCTGCTGCCGTGAGACCGGTGTCCGGCGGCCTCAGACGGCGATGTGCGTGACCTCGCCCTCCACGTGGCGCCGCGGCACGAGCTCGACGACGAGCATCGCGGTGATCACCAGCGCCCCGCCGAGGAGCATCCGAGCGGTGGTCGACTCGCCGCCGAGCAGGACCGCGAAGAAGGCAGCGAAGACGGGCTCCATGCTCATGATGATCGCCGAGCGCGTCGGGGCCAGGTGGGCCTGGGCCCAGGTCTGGCCGAGCAGTGCGGCGGCCCCGGCGAAGAGCGCCATGTAGACGACCGCGAGCCAGTCGCCGGTGCGGTCGGGCAGCGTGATCCCGCCTGGTGCTGCGGCGACCAGGCAGATCACCGATATCACCAGGCACTGCAGGATCGACATGCCGAGCGCATCGGCAGGTCGTGACCAGGCGCCGAGACCGACGATGTGCAGCGCGTAGAGCGCCGCGGCGATCAGGGTCAGGCCCTCGCCGTACCCGATGCTCAGACCCTGGAGGGTGAGCACCGCCAGACCGATGATCGCCAGCGCGACGGCACCCCAGGTGGCGCGGGTGATCCGGGTGCGCAGGATCGCCGCCGCGAAGATCGGGGTGAGCACGACGTACATGCCGGTGATGAATCCCGAGACGCTCGCCGAGGTGTGCCCCAGGCCGGTGGTCTGCAGGATCTGGGCGACGCCGTACAGCCCGCCCAGGACCAGCGCGTGCCGGCGCGCGGTGGGGTCGAGCCGGGCGATCGCGCGAGGCGCGACCACCAGCATCGCGGCGCTCGCGATCGCGAACCGCACCGCCAGGAAGTCCACGGCCGGGACCCGGTCGAGGAGGTCGTGGATCAGGTAGAACGTCGAGCCCCAGCAGGCGGTCATCGCGAGCAGGGTCAAGGTGGCGAGCAGCGCGAGACGGCGCTCGCGGCCACCGGTGGCGGTCACGGCTGGTTCAGCCGACCCGCAGGCCGTCCATCACGACGGTGAGGATGCGGCGGGTCTGCTCGCGGTCGAAGTTCGGCATCATGGTGCAGCCGCCGACCAGGCGCAGGACGTCGTTGGCGGTGACGTCGGCGCGGATCTCGCCGGCCTCCTGCGCCGCACCGACCAGCCGTTCGGCGGTGCCGTAGATGACCTCGCGCGAGTGCGTCATCAGGTCGGACTCGCGCCCGATCGCGTCGACGATCTCGGTCACGATGTGGCGCTTGGTCGCGGCGTAGTCGACGAAGGCGATCAGCCACAGGCCCAGGGCCTCGACCGGCGGGTGGTTGGGCTCGACCTTCTCCGCGGTCTCGCGCAGCACGTCGACCTCGTCGCGGTAGACGGCCTCGAGGAGGTCCAGGCGGGTGGGGAAGTGGCGGTAGAGCGTGCCGATGCCGACACCGGCCGACTTGGCGATCTGCTCCAGGGAGGCCTCGCCGCCGTGCTCGGCGAACACGTGACGGGCGCTGTCGATGAGCTTGGCGCGGTTGCGCGCGGCGTCCGCGCGCAGGCGCGGAGCGCCCTCGTCGGAGGTCGTCCCCTCGTCCGTGACGGGGGTCACGTCGTCGCTCATCGAATATTTCCCTTGCATAACCGGAGGCGCCCTCCGTATAGTAACCGGAGGAACCCTCCGAATACCCAATCGGAGGCGCCCTCCACATCATACGTCCTACGACGAACGGAGCACACTTCCGTGTCTGACCAACTTCTCGCCGACACCCCGGCGGACCTGGGCACCCACCCCGACCTCGCGGTCGCGGAGGCCCCGCAGCGCCCCGAGCGGCGCGGCATGGTGCTGGCAGTGATCCTGCTGGCCCAGCTGATGGTGGTGCTCGACCTGAGCATCGTGAACGTCGCCCTGCCCGACATGCAGACCGCGCTGGGCTTCAGCCCGACCGGGCTGTCCTGGGTCCTGAACGCCTACAGCCTCGCCTTCGGCGGCCTCCTCCTGCTCGGTGCCCGGACCGGGGACCTCATCGGTCGACGGCCGACGTTCCTGGTCGGGATCACCGTCTTCACCCTCGCCTCGCTCGCCGGCGGCTTCGCCGGGGACGGCGCGGCGCTCATCGCCGCGCGTGCGGTGCAGGGGATCGGGGCCGCATTCGCGGCGCCGGCCACCCTCTCGCTGCTCACCACGATGTTCCCCGAGGGGCGTGAGCGCACCCGCGCGCTCGGCCTCTACACGGCGGTCTCCGTCGGCGGCGTCTCCTTCGGCCTGGTGGCCGGCGGGATCCTCACCGAGATCGCCTCGTGGCGCTGGGTGATGCTGGTCAACGCCCCGATCGGGGTCCTGGTCGCGACCCTCGCCTGGATCTCGGTGCCGCACACCCCGCGGCGCCGCGGCCGGTTCGACCTCCCCGGCGCCATCACCTCGACCGTCGGTGTCTCGGGCCTGGTCTACGGGTTCGTGCACGCCGCGGCGCACGGCTGGGGCGACCCGGTCACGCTGGTCTCGGTCATCGGGGGCGCGGTGCTGCTGGTCGCCTTCGTGCTGGTCGAGCGGAAGGCCGCCGAGCCCATCACGCCCCTCTCGCTGTTCACCAGCCGGGTGCGCAGCGGGGCGCTGCTCTCGCGGATGTTCCTGATGGCCGGTGCGATGGGTGCGTTCTTCTACCTCACCCAGTACCTCCAGGACGTCCTCGGCTTCAGCCCCATCCAGGCCGGCCTGGCGTTCCTGCCGATGACCGCGGGTGTCTTCATCGCCTCGCAGTCGAGCTCGCGCTACCTCGTCGAGCACTTCGGTGAGCGACCGGTGATGATCACCGGCGCTGTTCTCAGCCTGGCCTCGCTGGTCTGGCTCACGCGCCTGGACGCGGCCAGCGGGTACGGCGACGTGGCGGTCGCCCTGGTCCTGCTGGGTCTGGGCAACGGGCTGGCGTTCGTCCCGCTGACCTCCTCGGCGCTGCACGCGGTGCGGCCCGACGAGGCCGGTGCGGCGGCAGGGCTGGTCAACGTCGCCCAGCAGCTCGGCTCGGCCCTCGGGCTGGCCGGCCTGGTGACCATCTCGGGTCACGCCAGCCGCTCGGCCAGCCTGGCTCCCGGGCTGGACGCGATCGGCCGGGCGCACGCGACCTTCCTCTCCGGGGCGCACGCCGCCTTCGAGGCGGCGACGGTCACCCTGCTGATCACGCTGCTCCTGGTCACCTTCGTGATCAAGCGGGAGCAGGAGCACGCCGAGGAGGCGGTCCCGGTCGCCCTCGACTGACCACCCGGTGCCACGACGTACGTCGGCCGCGATCCACCTCGGTGGGTCGCGGCCTTCGTGGGTTCTGGTGACTCTGGGAGACGACGGGCTGGTCGGACGACGGGCTGGTCGGACGACGGGCAGGTCAGACGACGACGAGCGTGACCGTGCTCCCGCGCGGGGCGCTCTCCCCGGCGTCCGGGTTGGACCCGACGACGATGTTGGCGCCGACGTAGAGACCGCTGTGCACCACGACGACGTTGAAACCGAGGCCCTCCAGCTCGCTGGTGGCTTCGTCCGCGTGCTCACCGCGGACCTTCGGGACCTCGACGAGCTCGGGGCCCCTGGAGACGACCAGCGTGATCGTGTCGCCTTTGTACCCGATCCCGTTGCTCGGTGACTGGCTGATCACGTGCCCGGTCGCGACCGTGTCGCTGTAGGCCTCCGAGGAGCTGACCTTGAAGCCGAGGTGCGCCAGCTTGGTCCGGGCCAGCTGGCCGGACCTGCCGGTGTAGTCGGGCACCGCGATCGGCTTCTTGCCCTTGCTCACGATGATGTTGACCGCGGTGTCGCGGGCGAGCTGCTTGCCGGCGACGGGGTTGGTGCCGACGACCTCGCCCTCGTCGACCGTGTCGCTGTACTTCTGGCTGATGGTGCCCACCTTGAGCGAGGCGCCCTCGATCAGGGTCTGGGCCTCCTCCAAGGTCTTGCCCTTGGTCACCGGCACCGCGTGCACGTCGGGTCCGCGGGAGACGTGCAGGGTCACGGTGCTGCCCTTGGCGACCTTCGAGCCGGGCCCCGGGTCGGTGCTGACGACCTGGCCCGAGGGAATGGTCGCGGAGTACACCGGGTCGCCCACGCTGACCTTCAGGCCCGCCTTCTCCAGGCGTGCCGTGGCGGTCGCGGTGTCCTGGGAGAGCACCGAGGGCAGGGTCGTGTAGTGCCCGATCCGCCAGGCGCCGACCCCGACGACCAGGGCGAGCACCAGCAGGCCGATCAGCAGGTGGAGCCCGCGGCGCGAGCGACGCGGTCGCTCGTGGTCGCGTGGGGGTTCGGGCGCCGGGCGGGTCACCGGCGGGGGCGGTGCCGGCTGCATCACCGGGCGCGGTGCGGGCGCAGCGACCGGCGGGACGGTCGGTGCCGCGGCTCCCGGACGGATCGTCGCGGTGTGGTCGAGGTCGACGTCGTAGACCTCGTCGACCGGGACCACCGGGCGCGGGGTGCCGAGGTTCTCGGTGAGCTCCTCGGAGGCGTGGTTCGGGTTCGGCATCAGGTCGGCGACCAGGTCCGGGTCCTCGGTGACGCCGTGGTCCAGGGCCTGGCGGACCAGGCGGACCTGGTGCAGCAGCACCCGGGCATCGGCCGGGCGCAGGTCGCGGTCACGGGCGGTCGAGCGCGCGACCAGCGCATCGACGTACGCCGGCAGGCCGGGCACGCGCGCCGAGGGCGGCGGCACGTCCTCGTGCACGTGCTTGTAGGCGATCTGGATCGGGCTCTCGGCCTGGTGCGGCTTGACCCCGGTGAGCATCTCGTAGATCAGCACGCCGGCGGCGTACACGTCCGAGCGGGCGTCGGCCTTGCCGTCCACCACGAGCTCGGGGGAGAGGTAGGAGACGGTGCCGATCAGGACGCCACCGGTCGCGGTGTGCTGGGTCTCGGCGTTGACCGCGCGAGCCAGGCCGAAGTCGGCCACCTTGACCCGGCCGTCGGCGCCGATCAGGACGTTCTCGGGCTTCACGTCGCGGTGGATCATCCCGGCGTCGTGGGCTGCGGCCAGCGCGGCCAGGACCGGCTCGATCAGCGCGAGCGCCTTGCCGGGCTCCATCGGCGCGCTCTTGCGGATCTCGTCGCGCAGGGTCAGGCCGGGCAGGTACTCCATGACCAGGAACAGGGTCCCGGCGTCCTCGCCCTGGTCGAAGACGGCCACGACGTTGTGGTGCGAGAGCCGGGCGGCCGAACGGGCCTCGCGCTCGAAGCGCGCCACGAACTCGGGATCGTCGCCCATGCCGGGGTGCATCACCTTGACCGCGACGGTGCGGTCCAGGCGCTCGTCGTGGGCGCGGTAGACCGTCGCCATGCCGCCGCGGGCGACCTTGGACTCGACGCGGTAGCGGCCGTCGAGGACGCGACCGATCAGCGGGTCGTCACCGCGACCCGTGTCGTTGCGCTCCACAGCGTCCTCCATGCCCGATCGGTGGGGAAGTGTCCGATCCAAGCGCAGAGTTTAGTTGGAGTAGGCCCGGAATCGCGGGAGGTGGTCACCCCCTGGCAGCATGGGTCCTGTGAACGACGACACCACCACCAGTGACCCCGTGCTCGCCGACCTGATCGGGGAGTGGCTGGACTGGAAGGCGACCGGGGAGGCCCTGGGCGTCTCGGTGAACAAGGTGCGCACCTACATCCGCGAGCACCAGCTCGCCGCCGCGGTGCCCGCGCCCGGTGCCGGCCAGCAGGTGCCGGCCGCCCTGGTGATGGACGGCGAGATCGTCAAGGGTGTCCCCGGTCTGCTCACCGTCTTCCACGACGGTGGGTACGACGACCGCGAGATCCTGACCTGGCTCTTCACCGACGACCCGACGCTGCCGGGCCGGCCGATCGACGCGCTGCGCGAGAACCGCGGCTCGGAGGTCAAGCGCCGGGCCCAGGCGATGTCCCTGTGAGCCTGCGGTGAACCAGCGCTCGGGACTGGCCGGCGGCCTGGTGGTCGTCCTGGTCGTGCTGGCAGCCCTGTTCGCCTGGCACGGGGGATCGTCCTCGCACGCACCGCAGCACGGGCCGCGGGCCGGGTCCACGACGGGCCGGGCGACCGGCTCGCACGAGGTCACGCTGTCCGGCCTCCCGGCCGAGGCGCAGCACACGGTCGCGCTGATCGAGCGCGGCGGCCCGTACCCCTACGACCGCGACGGGGTGACCTTCCGCAACCTCGAGGGCCACCTGCCGCCGCAGCCCGACGGCTACTACCGGGAGTACACGGTGCCCACGCCGGGATCCGCCGATCGCGGCGCCCGCCGGATCGTGCTCGGCGCCGGGGGAGAGCTCTACTACTCCTCCGACCACTACAAGACCTTCCGGGTGATCGTGGGGGCGCACCGGTGAGCGGGCTCGCCGGGCTGCTGGCCGGCCACGTCGACCCGGGCGTCTACACCTGGCACGCTGCCTTCGCCGAGTCCGAGGTACGCCGCACGGTCGAGCACGCAGGAGCCCGGTTCGGGTACGTCGACGGGTGGGCGCAGCAGGGCAAGGACGAGTTCCTCGCCGCCGTCGGCACCGCTCTCTCCTTCCCCGACTGGTACGGGCAGAACCTCGACGCGCTCGCCGACTGCCTCGACGACCTGACCGGCGCCGTGGTGCTGCTCTGGGACGGCTGGTCGACCCTGGCGCGCGAGGACCGCGAGACCTTCGACCTGGTGCTCGACATCGCGGCCGGGCGAGCGCGTGAGGTCGCCGTGCCGTTCAGCCTGCTGCTGCGCGGAGCCGGCCCCGAGCTCGAGGTCCCGGCGCTCGACGGCTGAGCCGTTCGCGCGGGCTCAGACCGGCGGGTTGTGGTGCCGGCGGGGAGCAGCCGGCAGGTCGAGCGGTGCCGGTGGCGGTGCTGCAGGGGCCTCGTCGTCGAACCACCCGTCGTGCTCGTCGACCAGGATCTCCAGGACGATCGAGGGCGCGTCGGTGCTCAACGCCCACGGGTGGTCCTCGTCGTCGTCCTCCCCGGCGTAGGGCTCCCGGCTCAGCGTGACGTCGTACCCCTGGGCCAGCAGGCGGCGCTGCACGTCGCGAGCCGCGTCCTCGTCGAAGAAGATGCCGCGCACGGCTCAGACCGTGCGCTGGGTCGCGGCGGCCGCGAGGTCGGCCAGCACCGTGCGGGCCTCGTCACGGATGACGGCTCCGTCCAGCGCGTCCAGCGCGACGTCGGTGAGGCCGACGATCAGCTGCTCGACCTGGTCCTGCGCGCCGCTCGCGGCGATGAGCCGCTGGAGCTCGGCGACCTCGGACTCGCCCAGCGCCGTGCCGAGGTGGGCGTCGAGCGTCTTGCGGTCGGGGTCCTCGAGGCCTTGCAGAGCGAGCGCGATCAGCACGGTGCGCTTGCCCTCGACGAGGTCGTCGCCGGCCGGCTTGCCGGTGACCTCGGGGTCGCCGAAGACGCCGAGCAGGTCGTCGCGCAGCTGGAAGGCCTCGCCCAGCGGCAGGCCGAAGCGGGTCAGCTGGTCGATCACGGCGAGGTGCGCGCCGGCCAGCGCCGCACCGATGTGCAGCGGACGCTCGATGGAGTACTTCGCCGACTTGTAGCGCACCACCCGCATCGCCAGGTCGACGTCGGTGGTGCCACGTGCCTGGGCGGAGACGTCGAGGAACTGGCCCGTCACGACCTCGGTGCGGGTGAGGTCGAAGTAGGAGAGCGCCTCGAGCACCTTCTCGGCCGGCAGGCCGCAGGTGCGCAGCAGCTCGTCGGACCAGGAGAGCAGCAGGTCGCCGAGCAGGATCGCGGCGGACGCGCCGTACTGCTCGGGGGAGGCGTTCCAGCCCGACTCCCGGTGCAGCGCCTCGAAGGCGCGGTGCGTGGCCGGGCGGCCCCGGCGTACGTCGGAGGCATCCATGTAGTCGTCGTGGACCAGCGCGCTGGCGTGCAGCAGCTCGAGCGAGGCGCAGGCGCGCAGCAGTGCGGTGGGGTCGGCGGGCTCGGCCACGGCCTGGTGGCCCCACCAGCAGAAGGCCGCCCGGAAGCGCTTGCCGCCCGAGACGCTCACCCGGGCGTGCTCGACCAGGCGCTGTGCGTCCTCGCCCAGCGAGCTGAGCCAGGAGGCCTGCCCGTCGACGAAGTCCTGGAGCGTGGCCTCGATGCCGGCGCGGAACTCGCGGGAGTCCCAGGCCGGCCCGGCTGCCCCCGCGCCGACTTCTGGATACTCGGTCACCCGGTGAGCGTATCGCCGTATCCTCGGCGCCATGGTCACGGGACAGCCCACGAGCATCGCCACGCTTCTGGCCGCCGGCGAGCGCTCCTTCTCCTTCGAGTTCTTCCCTCCCAAGGATGCTGCGGGCGAGGAGGTGCTGTGGCGCTCGATCTCCGAGCTCGAGGCGCTCCGGCCGACGTTCGTCTCGGTGACCTACGGTGCCGGCGGTACGACGCGTGACCGCACCATCGAGATCACCGGCCGGATCGCGCGCGAGACCTCGATGACCCCGATGGCGCACCTGACCTGCGTGGGCCACACCGTCGCCGAGCTCGACGACATCCTCGACTCGCTGGCCGCTGCCGGCGTCGCGAACGTGCTCGCACTGCGCGGTGACCCGCCGGGCGGTCCGGGCACCGAGTGGATCCGCACCGAGGGCGGCTGCGACTACGCCGCCGAGCTGGTCGCGCTGGTCAAGAAGCGCGAGGAGTTCTCGATCGGCGTGGCCGTCTTCCCCGAGGGCCACCGCGACTCCACCTCGATGGACGCGGACGTCGCGGTGATGAAGGCCAAGTACGACGCCGGCGCGCAGTTCGGCGTCACCGAGATGGTCCTGCGCGCCTCGGACTACTTCGGCCTGGTCGAGCGCTGCCGCGCGGCCGGGATCGACATGCCGATCATCCCCGGCATCATGCCGATCCTGGCGATCGGCTCGATGAAGAAGATGGTCGAGCTGTCCGGCCGCGAGATGCCGGCCGAGGTGCTGGAGCGGATCGAGCCGCTGGCCGCCGACCCCGACGCCGTACGCGCCGAGGGCATCCGGATCGCCACCGAGCTCTGCGACGAGCTCCTCGCCGGCGGCGCCCCGGGCCTGCACTTCTACACGCTGAACCGGAGCAAGGCCACCCGCGAGATCTACGCCGCGCTCGCGGTCAACGCGTAGCGCGAGGGGTCGAAAACTCGGCGAGACGCAGGTAGCCGCTTACCGTTCGCCGAGTTTCACCGGGTACCCGGTGAATCCTGATCACTCAGCCGGGCCGACGAGCTGGGCCACCAGCGCGGCGCTCAGGCCCACGCTCGGCAGCCCGGCGCCGGGGGTGGTGTGGGCTCCGGCGACGTAGACGCCGTTGACCGGGGCGGCGGTTCCCATCCGGTCGCGCACGGTGCCGCGGCCCTGCCAGAGCACGCCCAGGGGAGAGCCGTTCCACTCCTGGACCAGGTCGCGCGGCGAGCGGTCGACGCGGACCTCGACCTGGTCGCGGACTCTGATGCCACGCCGGGCCAGCGAGGTGACAATGTCCTCGGCGAGCTGCCCGCGGCCCAGCAGGGTCCACGCGTGCGCGCCCTCGGGAGCGGTGCCGTTGGTGCGCAGGATCAGGGTCGGCTGCTTGGTCGGGTCGCCGTGCAGGACTACCTCGTGGGGGAGGTCGGGTACCTCACCGACCACGCCGATGTGGCTGGTGACCGGGGGGATGACCGGCATCGTCTTCTCGACGTACGCCGCCAGGGCGGGCAGCCTGCGGGGGTCGATCGCCACGACGACCACGTCGGCGTCGAAGTCCTGGACGAGGTCGTCGACCCGGGCCCGCACGCCGACGACCCGGCCACCCTCGACGACCAGGTCGGTGGCCTCGGTGGAGGTCAGCACGGTCACGCCACGCGTCGCGAGCCGGCCGGCGAGGACCTCGGTGAGCTGCCCCATCCCGCCGGGCAGGGTCCAGCAGCCGAAGTTCTGCTCGATGTAGGACCACATCCCGAACCAGGCCGGGACGTTACGCGGCTCGTGTCCCTCGAACCGCGCCTGGTGCGTCGCGAGCGTGCGCAGGTGCGGGTTCTTGAACTCCTTGGAGACCAGCTTCAGCAGCGTGAACCGGGAGTCGAGCAGGTCGCGGGCGTCCTTCGAGGCGTGCTCGGGTGACCACGGACGCTCGAAGTAGTCCTTGCGCAGGGCCTCCCAGACCTCGCCGAAGTCGTCGGTGTAGCTGGCCCAGCGGGCGCCCTGGCCGGAACCGAGGGCGGCGTCGATCGCCTCGATCTGGGCAGCGCGGCTGCCGGCGGGCAGGTCGAGCACGGTGTCGTCCTCGAAGCGGTGCTGCTGGGCGGGCTCGACCGGTACCAGGTCGATCTCCTTCTCCGCGGGTCGTCCGGACTTGCGGAAGAAGTCGCGGATCACCGCGGGCAGCAGGGTGCTGGTCGGGCCGGCGTCCCAGCGGAAGCCGTCCTGCTCGACGTACCCGAGTGCTCCGCCGAGCCGCGCGTTCGCCTCCAGGAGGGTGACCTCGTGCCCGAGCTTCGCCAACCGGGCCGCGCTCGCGAGCCCTCCGAAGCCTCCACCGACCACCACCACGCGCGCCATGGGCACACCCTAGGGCGCAGGTCCGCGGGACGTGGCCGGTCTCACACGGGGCGGACCGCGAAACCCGATGGCCGTCGGCGTCGGCGCGCGCGTACCTTCAGGAGCGTGACGACCTGGACCGAGATCACCGACGTCGAGGCCCTGGTGGCCCTGATCGGCGAGCCGCTGCCCCGGGTGCGCGACAAGGCCCGGCCCGCGCTCACCCAGCTCGACCGCGACTGGCTCGCGGCCTCGCCGTTCTGCGTGATGGCCACGTCCTCGTCCGCCGGTGCCTGCGACGCCTCGCCCAAGGGGGATCCCGCCGGACAGCTGGTCCACGTGGTCGACGACGTCACGATCGCGATCGCCGAGCGGCCCGGCAACCGCCGTGCCGACGGCTACAAGAACATCCTGGAGAACCCGCACGTCGGGCTGAACTTCCTGATCCCCGGACGCGGCGACACGCTGCGCATCAACGGCCGGGCACGCCTGGTCTCCGACGCGCCCTTCTTCGACGACATGGTCGTCAAGGGACACCGTCCGGTCCTGGCCGTGGTGGTGGAGATCGACGAGCTGTTCCACCACTGCGCGAAGGCCTTCCTGCGCTCGGGGCTGTGGGACCCCGAGACCTGGGACCCCGAGGGCACCGTGCCGCGCCGCTCGGTGATCGCGCGCCAGCTCGACGCCTCCGAGCTGAGCCTCGAGGAGCTCGACGAGTACTACGGCGAGCAGTACGCGAAGTTCCTCTACGGGCCGACTCCCTGACCGAGCCCCTGGTTCAGCCACCTGGCCGACCCCTGGTTCAGCCGCGCTCCCGGCGCACGACGTCGGCCAGCGTGTCTTCGTCGCGGGCGACGACCGTGGTGCCGTCGGTCGCGGTGATGATGGGACGCTGGATGGTGCGCGGCTCGGCGACCATCGCGGCGATCCAGTCGTCGCGGTGGGCGGGGTCGCGGGGCAGGTCGATGCCGGCCTCCCGGGTCTCCGCCGGTCGCGCCACGTCCCAGGGCTGCAGACCCATCCGGTCCAGCACCTGCGCGAGCTCGGCGGCGCTCGGCGGCTCCTCCAGGTAGCGACGCACCGTGTACCCGATGCCGGCCGCGTCGAGCTCGGCGGTCGCGGCGCGGCACTTGCTGCACGCCGGGTTGACCCAGATCTCGAGGGACTCGCTCATCAGCTGACCTCGATCTCCTGCGCCCCGGTCATCACCAGCAGCTCGGCGTAGGTCGCGGAGAACACGGCGGCCGGGTGCCCGGCCGCGGCCCAGATCACCTCGTACTGCTTCAGCGCGGTGTCCAGGTACGTCGGGATCGGGGCAGGGTGCGCGAACGGGGAGACCCCGCCGATCACCTGACCGGTCTTGTCGCGCACGAAGTCCGGCTTCGCGCGGCGCAGCTCGGCGACCCCGACGATCGAGGCGACCTTGTCGGTGTCGACCCGGTGAGCCCCCGATGTCAGCACCAGGACCGGCTCACCACCCTGGAGGGGGTCGTGGGTGACGAAGAGCAGGCTGTTGGCGATCGCCCCGACCTCGCAGCCGAGCGCCTCGGCGGCCAGTGCGGCGGTGTGCACGGATTCGGGGAGGACCACGATCCGACCGGCTCCGCCCAGGGCCGTCAGCGTGGTTCGGAAGTGCGCGATCGAGGGGTGCTCGGCAGCCTCAGGACCTGTCATGGAGGCGAACGTATCCCACCTGCGGCTCGCTCTTGACGCCGTGTCGGTGGGCGGGTGTACCTTGGAGTCATTCGAACACCTGTTCGAACAATCCCCTGGTGGGGGATGACCTCGACCCCCATCCTCCACCAGGGCACCGACACCGCGGCGACGAGAGTGGAAGGAGCGGGCCGTGCGGACCTACGAGGCTGTGGAGATCGACGCTGGACCGATGGCTGCTGGACGGATCGACGACCTCGTGGAGGTGAGGACGGGTCCGGTGCCGGGGTACGGCGCCGACGGCCCGTCGCGGTCGATCGACGACCTCTTCGCCGAGGTGCTGCCCGACGACGGACCGCAGCAGTTCCTCTGGCGCGGTCGGCTCTGGCAGGTGCGCGAGATCGTCGCGCACTGGGTCGAGGCCGGTGCCTGGTGGCTGCGCCGACCCGAGGAGCGGCCGGGCCACTCCGAGCTGGTGCGCCAGCGCGAGGTGTGGCGGGTGACCGCGGCGCGCGGACGTGCGGTCGCGACCCCTGAGGACCCGGGCTTCGGTGTCTTCGACCTCACCTTCGACGGAGCCGAGGGCGTCTGGCGCCTGGCCGGCTCGATGGAATGATCGTGATGACCTCGACGAACCTGCATCTGCCCGCCGCCACGCACTCCTACCTCGAGCGTGCAGCGGAGTCGCTGCGCGAGGCGATCATGAGCACCGACGTGCCGCAGCGCTACGCACTCGCCCACGTCTCGGCGCTCCGGGCGACCGCGGCGCTGCTGGCCGCCCGCGCTCAGCCGATGCCGGTCGCGCGACGACGCCAGAAGAACGCGTGGGTGCTGCTGACCGAGGTGGCTCCGGAGTTCACCGAGTGGGCCTCCTTCTTCTCCTCCGGTGCCCAGAAGCGGTCGGCGGCCGAAGCCGGTTCGCGTCGCGCGGTCACCGAGCGGGAGGCCGACGACCTGGTCCGCGACGCCGACCGGTTCCTTGCGCTCGTCGAGACGTCGCTAGGACTCGTCGAGCACGTCTCGATCCGAGTGGCCTGAGGACGCCGTGCACGGCACCTCGCTGCGCCATCCCCATCAGCAGAGCGTCGGTCGACGGGCGGCCGCGCCGAAAGCCCGCCTTCCCTCCTCGGCCTTGCGAGGCACCGCCCCGGTCGCCGTCACGGTTGCCCTAGTGTTCTGTGCATGGAGCAGCGACCGCTGGAACGACGCGCTTCGGTCAGGACGGCCGTGGTCTGGGAGGCGTGCCAGGCACGTCTCGCCGCGGCCCCGGCGCAGAACGTGCTGGACATCGGCGGGGGCACCGGCGGCTTCGCGGTCCGGGTCGCCGAGCTCGGCCACCGGGTCACGGTCGTGGACCCCAGCCCGGATGCCCTGGCGGCTCTCGGCCGGCGCGCGGCCGAGCGCGGTGTCGACGACCTCGTGGTGGCTCAGCAGGGAGATCTCGCCGGCCTGGCGGACCTGGTCGCACCCGGTAGTGCGGACCTCGTGCTGTGCCACGACGTCCTCGGACTGGTCGACGACCCGGGTGCCGGGCTCGACGCGATCGCGGCGGCGCTGCGACCTGGCGGTGGGCTCAGCCTCCTGGTCAGCCAGCTGCACGCGGCCGTGCTCGCACGCGCGATGGCCGGCCACTTCGCCCAGGCGAAGGAGACGCTCGGGGGCGGGACGACCGGGGAGCGCCGGTTCGCTGCGGAGGAGATTGCGACCCTGCTCGGAGATCACGGTTTCACCCTCGAGGAGACCCACGCCGTCCGCGTGTTCACCGACCTGGTCCCCTCCACGTTGCTCGACCTCGAGCCCGGCGCAGTCGGCGGCCTGCTCGACCTCGAGCGTGCGGTCGCGTCGCGTCCGGAGTACCGCACGCTGGCAGCCCAGCTGCACCTGCTCGCCACCCGCTGATCCTGCGAGCCGGCGCACGTGAGCGCGCAGGACCGGTCGATCTCCACGCCGATCCTCCACGTCGACATGGACGCGTTCTACGCCTCGGTGATGCTGCGCGAGCATCCCGAGCTCGTCGACGTACCGGTGATGATCGGCGGCGGGCACCGCGGTGTCGTGCTCTCGGCCAACTACGCCGCGCGTCGATTCGGGATCCGCTCGGGCATGCCGGGGCGCGAGGCGAGCCGGATGTGCCCGCAGGCGGTCTCGCTGCCGGCCGACTACAAGGCCTTCGAGGCGGTCTCGCGCTCGGTGATGGAGACGTTCCGCGAGATCACCCCGCTGGTCGAGGCCTACTCGCTCGACGAGGCGTTCCTCGACGTCTCCGGCTCCGAGCGCCGGCTCGGCACCCCGTTGCAGATCGCCGAGCTGATCCGGGCACGGGTCTACGACGAGCAGCAGATCACCTGCTCGGTCGGCCTCGCCGCGACCGTCTCGGTGGCCAAGCTCGCCAGCCGCAAGGCGAAGCCGGACGGCGTCCTGGTGATCGAGCCCGCCACGATGGTCGAGTACCTGCACCCGCTCGACGTCGGCGACCTGTTCGGCGTCGGGGAGAAGACCCGGGCACGGCTGCGCAAGATGGGCCTGCTGACCGTCGGCGACGTGGCTCGGATCCCGCTGCCGACCCTCCAGCTCATGCTGGGCCGTGCCTCGGGTCAGCACCTGCACCAGCTGGCGTGGGGCACTGATCGCAGCACCTTGACCCCCCGCCGTTCCGATGACGATCCCGAGCGCAGCATGGGCGCGGAGGAAACCTTCGCACGTGACACCGCCGACCACGCGGTGATCAGCCGCGAGCTGCTCCGCCTCGCCTCCCGGGTCACCTCGCGGATGCGCGCGGCGGGCCTGGCGGGACGGACTGTCGCGATCCGGGTGCGGTACTCCGACTTCACGACGCTCACGCGCTCGCACACCCTGCCCGACCCGACCGACGTGACCTCGGTGGTCCACGCCGAGGCGGTCCGGCTCTTCGCCGCCCTGCGCACCCAGCGCCGGATCCGTCTGGTCGGGGTCCGCGTCGAGGGGCTCCGGCCGCTCTCGGGTGCCGAGGTCCAGCTGCGGATCGGGGAGCGTGAGCGCGGGTGGCGCGAGGCCGACCGGGCTGTGGACCGCGCCGGCAACCGGTTCGGGCGCGGCACCGTCCGCCCGGCCACGCTGATCGGGTCCGAACGTCCCTGAACGCCACCGGGATCCTGTGAAATTTCGATCCTGGGTACCGAGTTGACCTGTGGCTGCCTAGACTTGCGGAGAAGGACAGGTCGGGGTCATCGTGGATCTGTCCGCGAGTGCCTGTTGGAGGATGTCGTGCCACTGTCGGAAGAGGAGCTCCGTCTGCTCGAGCAGATGGAACGCGCCCTCGCCGCGGAGGACCCCAAGTTCGTCTCCGCGCTCCAGGGTCGCACGCTGCGCACCGTCGCCCGGATGCGCACCCTCCTCGCCGGCGTCGTCGTGCTCGGCGGGTTGGCGCTGCTGATCGTCGCAGCGATGACCGGCGGTGCTCTCGGGACGACGCTGGGCGTGGTCGCGTTCCTGGTCATGCTCGGTGCTGGCATGGTCGGCCTGACCGCCTGGCGCGGGCACAAGATCCCCGAGGACCGTGGGTCCTCGACCGACGCGCTCTTCGACTTCGACGACCACCCGCACCGCTTCGAGGTGCTTCCCGGTGGCCGCGCCTCCAAGCCGAAGCGACCGCGCAAGGTGAAGAAGCAGGGCTCCTTCATCCAGCGCATGGAGCACCGCTGGCAGCAGCGGCGCGACCAGGGTTTCTGAGCCCAGGGTCCGCTCGCTCAGCGTGAGCCGGTGAGCTCCGGGGCGTTCACGACGACCTCACGTCGCCGCCGCCGCAGCGCCGAGCGCGGCATCAGGTCCGCCATCCGTGCCTGCCCGGGCTTGACCGCCGTGCGCAACAGGTGCGACCAGGTCCGCACCGCAGCCACCCCGCGGGTGAACTCCTCCTCGTCCACCACGACCTCGCGGCTGTAGCGGGCGCGCTCGACCAGGTCGACCAGCTCGACCAGCTGCGCCCGGTCGGCGGAGCCGGGCTCGGTCCAGCGGATCAGCGCCGCGGCGATCGTGCGGACCGAGCGGCTCCCCGGCCAGGAGAGACGCAGGTCGATCGCCGTGGCCTGCAGCTCCTCCCACAGCGCGGTCACGGCGAGCACGGGGTCCTCGTCACCGGCGAACCGGCGCGCGCGCTGAGCGCGGCGAAGCAGCACCGGTGCGAGCAGGACGAGCGCGGCGAGTCCCAGGAGCACCAGCACGACCGGCCACCACGTGGTGCCGTGCTGGGAGGACGAGGAGTGCGCGACAGGACCCTGGTCCAGGGTGGGCCGCTTGCTGGGCCGCGCCGTGATCGGGTCCTTGGGCGAGGCCGAGGCGGTGCCGGAGGAGGGAGCGATCGCGGCCTGGCCCAGGGTCCAGGACGGCGGGACACCTGTCCGGGTCGCGGGCGTCGGCTCGAAGCGCACCCAGCCCGAACCGCTGAAGTAGATCTCGGGCCAGGCGTGCAGGTCATCAGTGGTGTAGGTGTAGTTGTGCGAGCTGATGTGCCGGGGGGAGAGGAAGCCGACCACCACCCGCGCGGGGATGCCCAGCGAGCGTGCCATCACCGCCATCGCGGCGGCGAACTGCTCGCAGTAGCCGACCTTGTCGACGGTGATGAAGCGGACCAGCTCGGCCATCCCGTTGCCCGGTGCGCGACGCAGCGAGTAGGTGAAGCCGCCGTCGCGTCGGAACCAGTCCTGCAGGAGCACGGCCCTCTCGTAGTCGGAGTGCCCCGAGGCGGTGACCTGCTCGGCGATCTGGCGCAGCTGTGGCGCCAGGCCCGGCACCTGGGTCATCGGGCCGAGCACCTCGGGTCCCGCCGGGAGCGACTGGGAGAGGTGCTCGGGGTCGAAGGACGGTGTCACCGCGTCGATGTCGTAGGAGACCCCGGTCGGTGTGTCGTCCTGGGCCGAGGTGATGTCCATGGTGCCCGGGCTGTAGCGCCAGTCGCCCGCGTCGGTCGAGATCTGCCGCGTGATGTACGGCGTCGGCAGCCAGCTGGTCGCGAAGTTCGGGGTCGTCCTGAGCTTCCACGTCGAGCTCTGGCCGGTGACGTCCGAGGACACCCCGGTCGGCAGCGGCAGGGTGCCCTGCGCGCGGTCGCGGGAGTCGAGCTTGCGCCCTGAGGGCTCCCAGGTGTCCCCGGTGAACTTGTCGAGCACCGTCAGCCGCAGGTACGTCGGCGCAGCAGCGTCGGTGTCGGCCTCGAGCAGCGGGAGGTGGTTGTTGGCCACCAGGTTGCGGCCGATGTCGAGGATCGGGTTGGTCAGCGTGACCGTCCCCCCGGGCCCCTTGCCCGATCCGTGGTCGCGGTAGCGGTCGAGCACCCCGTGCCCGAGCGGGACGAGCGCCGGCAGCAGCAGCGCACCGATCGCGGTGACCCCGGCGATCTTGAGCACGGGGTCGGCGAACGAGCTGCCCTCCACCACCTGGTCGGTTCCCTCGTTGCGCCGGCTCCCGGTGACCGCGCGACCCCACGAGGTCAGGCGCTCGACCTCGACGCAGGCCAGCAGCACCGTGAACAGGACACCGGTCACCACGAAGACCGCCGGGTTCAGACCGGAGTCCAGGACGCTGATCGGGATCGTCAGCGCAACGATGAGGGGGAGCCCCGCCCACGGCGCCCGGCGCAGACCGGCCGCGATCAGGTCGACCCCGAGGATGAGCAGCAGCGAGACGGCTAGCAGGTAGACGGTCGCCTGGGCGTGCGTGGTGGCGACCGGGGCGGCGTACTTGTTGACCTGGGCGGCGCCGTCGCTGACCTGGTGGACCAGGCGGTCCAGGCTGCCCGGGGTCGGGATCCAGCCGCCGAGGGCTCCTCCGGTGTGCTGGTGGTGACCGAACCAGGAGATCAGCACGACGAGCTGCGCGAGGAGGGCGGCGTACCAGGGGGCGCGCAGGGTGCGCAGGCCGGCGCCGACGACGGCGACCAGCACCGCACCGATCAGCCCGGGCCCGAAGTAGCGGAACGGCTCGGCCACCAGGCCGGCCCACGACCAGGTGGCCGCCCACGCAGTCGCCACCGCCGCCGTCGAGACGACGAGCTGACCGGCCAGCCCCGGCCTCATCGGCCGAGCCCCTGCCAGGCGGTCTGCAACGACCCGGTGCGGCTGAGGTCGGAGGCCTTCCACCCGCGCTGCTGCAACCACGAGGTGGTCGGTGTGGTCCCTGCTCCCGGAGTGCCGCGGCTGGTCCAGGAGTCGACGTCGAGGACCACGGCGTACGACGCGCTGCCGCGGTTGTGCAACCGCGCGAGCAGGGCGCGGTCGCGCTCGTCGGTCGCGCCGAGGACGCCGATGAACATGCCCGAGGTCACCGTCTCGTCGATCCAGGCGGTCGAGATCTCCAACGCCCTGCTGGTCGGGAGCGCTGCGAGGCGCTCGAGCACCGGGCCCGCACCGACCTCGACGTCGTGCCAGGTGTGGTGGCCCGCGCCCTCCGGGTCGGCCTCGCCGTCGGCGGTGACGAGGCGGACCTGGAACCCGGCACGGGTCAGGTGCACCGCGATCGAGGCGGTCACCGTGATCGCGCGCTCGAGCGAGGACTCCGGGCCGGTACCGCGGTGCGCCCGCGAGCGGTTGTCGACCAGGAGCGTGCAGCGCGACTGCCACGGCTGCTCCTCGCGACGCACCATCAGCTCCCCGGTGCGTGCGGTGCTGCGCCAGTGCACCCGGCGCAGGTCGTCACCCATCCGGTACTCGCGCACGGTGGCGTCCGCGGTGCCGCCGGTGGAGAAGGGGCGCGGCCGGTTGTCGCCGGTGCCCGCCCACGCACCGCTGAGCCGGATCGGCGGCAGCGGCTCGGCGTTCGGGACGACGACCAGGGTGGAGGTCCGCGCGAACCCCCGCCGTTGCGACATCAGCCCGAACGGGTCGGCGACGCGCAGCTCCATCGGGCCGATCTCGTAGATGCCGCGGACGGTGGCGCGCAGCGGGTACTCGACCCTACGGTGCCAGCCGGGCTGCATCGAGTCGATCACGAACCGTGGGCGCTGGCCCAGCGCCCACGGCACCTGCTCCTCGACGAGCAGCAGCCCGGTGCGCGAGCCGAGGTTGGTCAGGTCGAGCTGGACCACGGCCTGCTGGTCGACCTCGATCCGGTTGGGCGTGATCGTGCGCGCCAGGTTGAGCCGGTGGCCGGTGCGCACGACGTACCCGACGGTGACCAGGGGCAGCAGCACGATCAGCGCACCGATGCGGACCATGTCGCGCTCGCCGAGGATCACCCCGCAGAGCACGGCGGTCAGCCCACCGGCCACGAAGGCCCGGCCGCGGGTGGTCAGGGCGCGCAGCCCCTCGCGGAACCCGTCGAGCAGGCCGGGTGCCTGTCCCGGTCGGGCGCCGGGTCCAGCACTGAGTCCGGTCGCGGCCATCGTCGCTACTGCGTCGGGACCGGGACGGCGGCGATCACCGAGGACAGGATGTCGGCCGGGCTCCGACCGCTCATCGCTGCCTCGACGGTCGGCAGCAGCCGGTGCGCGAGCACCGAGGGTGCCAGCGCCGTGATGTCGTCGGGGACCACGTAGTCGCGGCCGCCCATCGCGGCGTACGCCTTGGCAGCGCGCACCAGGTGGAGCGTGGCGCGCGGCGAGGCCCCGAGCCGCAGCTCGGGGGAGGTGCGCGTCGCAGTGGTCAGCGCCACCGTGTAGCGCTGGACCGTCGAGGCCACGTGCACCCCGTTGACGATCCCGACGAGCTTGCGGATCTCGGCGGCGTCGGTGACCGGTTCGAGCTCGTCGATCGGGCTGGCGGTCTCACGCGCGGAGAGCATCGCGATCTCGGCCGCCATCACCGGGTAACCCATCGAGACCCGTGCCAGGAAGCGGTCGCGCTGGGCCTCGGGCAGGGCGTAGGTGCCCTCCATCTCCAGCGGGTTCTGGGTGGCGATCACCATGAACGGCGAGTCGAGCGGGAACGTCTGGTTGTCGACGGTGACCTGGCGCTCCTCCATGCACTCGAGCATCGCCGACTGCGTCTTGGGGGAGGCGCGGTTGATCTCGTCGCCGATCACGATGTTCGCGAAGACGCCGCCCGGGCGGAACTCGAAGTCGCGGGTCTCCTGGTTGAAGATCGAGACGCCGGTGACGTCCGAGGGCAGCAGGTCCGGGGTGAACTGGATGCGCCGCACGGTCAGGTCGATCGAGCGCGCGAGGGCCTTGCTCAGCATCGTCTTGCCGACGCCCGGCACGTCCTCGATCAGCAGGTGACCCTCGGCGAGCAGCACCACGATCGCGGTGCGTGCCACCTCCGGCTTGCCCTCGATGACCTTCTCGATGTTGGCCTGCACCCGGTCGGTGACCGACCGCAGCACGTCCAACCCGCTCCCCGAGATACCGCGCGCTTCCTCCATGGCCCTAGTGAACCGCATCGGCGAAGGAACGGCTCGAAAACCTCTGCCGGCCGATCAGGGTGCGAAAGGGGAGGGAAATGGAGCCGATGTGGTTGACGGTGGGGGAAAGTGGAGTACTGTGGGGGAAAGTGGTGGAAGAGAGGGACGAGGTGGCGCGATGTTCTCCGGCACCTTCAAGCCCAAGCTCGACGACAAGGGCCGTCTCTTCCTCCCGGCGAAATTCCGAGAGCGGATGGGGGACGGGCTGGTGATCACCCGGGGGCAGGAGCGCTCGATCGACGTGCGCACCAGCGCCGACTTCGAGGGGTTCTCCACCAAGCTCCAGAACGCGCCCCAGACCGACGCGCGGCTCCGGGCCTACACCCGGATGCTCTTCGCGCTCGCCTCCGAGCAGGTCCCCGACAAGCAGGGCCGGATCACCATCACCCCCGAGCTGCGCGAGTACGCCGGCGTCGAGCGCGAGTGCGTGGTCATCGGTGTCTTCAACCGGCTCGAGATCTGGGAGCCGCAGAAGTGGGCCGACTACACCGCGGCCCAGGAGACGGCGTTCTCCGACGTCGAGGAAGAGATCTTCCCGGGGCTCTGACCCGGGACGCACCACCCGAAAGCACCACCCAGCACCACCACGCACCACAACTCAAGAACCGGAGATCGCAGGACGAGGTTCGTGTCCGCTCCCCGTCGGGTCGTCTGTCGCACCTTCCCCGGTGACAGAAGACCGCCACGACAGCAGTGAGCGGACCCGAACCTGGTCAGGCGATCTCCGTTCTTGGACCAGCACGCACCACAGCACGCACCACACCACCAGCACCACACGAGCAGGGGTCGAGAGCATGAGCGGATTGGACGGGTCGGTCGCAGGACCGCACTCCGGGTCCCGCCGCGTGCGCCACGAGGTGCGTGACGGGATTGCCGTGATGGCCTTCTCCGCCGGCGTCAGCACCGCGATCGCCCTGCTCTGCCTGCTCCTCGTCGGGCTCGGGAACTAGGGCCGCGACGATGAGCGCTCCCAGCCACGTCCCGGTGCTCCTCGACCGGTGCGTCGCCTTGCTGGCGCCCGCGCTCACCGAGCCGGGCAGCGTGGTGATCGACGCGACCCTCGGTCTCGGCGGTCACACCGAGGCCGTGCTGACCCGGTGCCCGCAAGCGCACGTGATCGGCGTCGACCGCGACGTGCACGCCCTCGAGCGCAGCCGTCTGAGGCTGGAGCCGTTCGCGGAGCGGACCACCCTGGTGCACGCGGTCTACGACGAGATCCCCGAGGTCCTCGCCGACCTCGGCCTCGGACCGGTGCAGGGCATCCTCTTCGACCTCGGCGTCTCCTCGATGCAGCTCGACCTGCGCGAGCGCGGCTTCGCCTACGCCGACGACGCACCGCTGGACATGCGGATGGACGACACCGCCGGGCTGACCGCTGCCGATGTGCTCAACACCTACGAGGCCGCCGACCTCGCCCGCATCCTGCGCTCCTACGGTGAGGAGAAGTTCGCCCGCCAGATCGCCCGCGCGGTGGTCAAGGAGCGCGAGGCCTCGCCGTTCACCTCCTCGGCGCGCCTGGTCGAGCTGCTCTACGACGTCATCCCGGCACCGGCCCGGCGTACCGGGGGACACCCGGCCAAGCGCACGTTCCAGGCACTGCGCATCGAGGTCAACGACGAGCTCGGCGTGCTGCGCCGGGCGATCCCCGCGGCGCTGGACTCGATCACGCTCGGCGGCCGGGTGGTCGTCATGAGCTACCAGTCGCTCGAGGACCGGATGGTCAAGCAGGCGTTCACCGAGCGCACCCGCTCGAGGGCTCCCGAGGGGCTGCCGGTGGTGCCCGAGGAGCTCCAGCCGGAGATGCGCCTGCTGACGCGCGGTGCCGAGAAGGCCACCGCCGAGGAGATCGACGAGAACCCGCGAGCCGCGTCCGTGCGACTCCGCGCTGTGGAAAGGGTCCGTGCCGCATGAGCTCCCTCGCCTACCCGAACAAGGTGCGCGCTCCGCGCTCCGCTGCGGCCTCGATCGAGCGCGCGCGCCTCGCACTCGTGCCGACCCGGAGCAGCCGCGCACCGCGCGCCCCGTTCGCCGTGCTGGTCTTCCTGGTCCTCGGCGCGGGCGTCGTGGGCTTGCTGGTCTTCAACACCCACATGCAGCAGGCGTCCTTCTACGCCACCTCGCTGCAGAAGCGCGCCGACGCGCTGGCCGCCAAGCGCCAGCAGCTGGAGATGGAGATGGCGCAGCTCCGCAGCCCGCAGTCGCTCGCGCTGGCCGCCCGCAAGCGCGGCATGGTGGTGCCGCCGAACCCGGCCGACCTGAACCTGGCCACCGGCAAGATCGACGGGGAGCCGGTCGCCGCCGGCACCGGTGACGGGATGCGCGTCGCGATCCCGCCGAAGCGCAAGCCGAGCGCCATCAACCCCGCGCCGCGGATCAGGAAGATCTACCTGCCCGGCAGCAAGAACCCGGTCGGCACCACCAAGGTAGGCACCACGAAGACCGGCACCAGGAATTCAGGACAATCCCAGGCACACCACGGCCCCGCCTCCCCGTGATCGACCGCGCCGGGCGATAGGAAGAACGAACCCATCCGCGCCGACCAGGGGAACCAGAGTTGAACCAGCGCCGTCGACCCGTCGCCCAGCGCTCGCTGCGCGGTGTGCCGGAGATGCGTCTGCGCGTCTTCCTGATCGTGATCGCGATGGTGCTCTCGGTCTTCGGCGCCCGGCTCTTCCAGCTCCAGGGACTCGACCCGAAGGCGTACGCCGCGAAGGCCGACGCCGAGGGACTGGTCAAGATCCCGCTGGCCGCCACCCGGGGCGAGATCACCGACCGCAACGGCGTACCGCTGGCCGAGAGCGTCAGCGGCATGATGATCGTCGCGGACCCGCAGCGCACCCGCGACAACGCCGAGAACATCGCGCGGATCCTGAGCAGCCGGCTGCACCTGGACTACTTCGACACCCTCGACGCGCTGCGCAAGAGCAACGGGCCGGGCAAGCCCGACGTCCGGTTCGCCTACGTCGCCCGGCGGGTGCCCGCCTCGCAGGCGACCGAGGCGGTCGCGGCGGTGACGAAGGCCGGCTACCAGGGCCTGGACACCCGGCCCGACCCGCTGCGCTACTACCCCTCGAAGGACGTCGCGGCGAACCTGCTCGGCTTCCTGGGCAGCGACGGCAAGCCGCTGGCCGGCTTGGAGATGTCGTTCGAGAAGTCGCTGGCCGGCAAGGACGGCACGGAGACCTACGAGGTCGGCGGTGGCAACAAGATCCCGCTCGGTGAGAACAGCGAGATCAAGCCGGTCAACGGCAAGGACCTCACCTTGACCATCGACCGCGACGTGCAGTGGTACGCGCAGCGGCTGCTGCGCAGCACGGTCGACAGCACCGATGCGGAGTCGGGCACCGCGGTCGCGCTCGACACCAAGACCGGTGAGATCCTCGCGCTCGCCGACTACCCCTCCTACGACGCGAACGATCCCGGCGCCGCGCCGAAGGCCGACCGCGGCAGCCGCGCGCTCTCGAACGTCTACGAACCGGGCTCGGTGGAGAAGGTGCTCACGACCTCCTCGCTGATCGACGCGGGCAAGGTCAACCCGCGCACCCGGATCCGGGTCCCGCACGACCTGCCGGTGATGGACCGGGTCATCCACGACTACTTCCAGCACGAGACCATCAAGCTGACGCTGGCCGGCGTGATCGCGAAGTCCTCCAACATCGGCACCGTGATCGCCTCGCGCCAGTTCAGCCACTCCCAGCTGTGGAGCTACCTGGACAAGTTCGGGCTCGGGCACCGCACCGACATCGGCGTGTCCGGCGAGACCCGCGGCCTGCTGCCGCCGGTGGCCGACTGGACCGAGCTGACCCAGTCCACGATCGCCTTCGGCCAGGGCCTCTCGGTCAACGCGCTGCAGATGGCCACCGCGATCAACGCGGTGGCCAACCGGGGCGAGCTGATCACCCCCAGCCTGATCAAGGGCAGCGCGACCACCACGACCGGCGAGGTGGTCGGCTCCGACACCTCCGCGCGCCACCGCGTCATCAGCCCCTCCGCGGCCTCGGCCGAGGCCAAGATGATGGAGATGGTCGTCACCGAGGGCGCCGGCACCGCGCCGGCCGCCGGGATCGCCGGCTACCGGGTGGCGGGCAAGACCGGAACGGCCCAGCAGGTCGGCTCGAAGTGCAGGTGCTACGACGGCTCGCTCGCGGTCTCCTTCGCCGGCTTCGCCCCGGCCGACAACCCGCGCTTCACCGTCTACGTCGTGATCCAGAAGCCCGCGCACGGCGGCAGCGGTGGCGGCACGGCCGGACCGGTGTTCCGCAAGATCATGAGCTACCTGCTGCAGAAGTACTCGGTGCCGCCCACCAACACGCCCCCGGCGGCTCTCCCCGTCGAGTGGTGAGCAGATAGGTTGGCGTGGTGCCGGCTGCTGAGGAGGACCCGACCCGCAGCCCCGGCCTGACCCGGCCTTCGCGAGCACCGGCAGTCCCGCTGACCGACCTCGCCTCAGCCCTCGGCGCGAGCGTGCACGGCACGGCCGACGGCGTCGTGGTCACCGGCCTCTCGCTGAGCTCCCAGCGCATCTTCCCCGGGGACCTGTACGCCGCGCTGCCGGGCGCCAGCGTGCACGGAGCGACGTACGCCGGGCAGGCGATCGCCGCCGGCGCGGTCGCCGTGCTCACCGATCCCGCGGGTGCCGAGCACCTCGGCGCCGAGGTGCCGGTGCTGGTCCTGGACGAGCCGCGCCCGGTACTCGGCGCAGCCGCTGCGCTCGTCTACGGCCACCCCGCCGAGGCGCTCACGTTGATGGCCGTCACCGGCACGCAGGGCAAGACCACCACCACCCGGCTGCTCGAGGCCGGCCTCGAGCAGGCAGGGATCCCCGCTGCGGTCGTGGGCACCGTCGGGACCCGGATCGCCGGCCAGGACGTGCCGACCGCGCTCACCACGCCGGAGGCGCCCGACTTGCACGCGCTGTTCGCGGTGATGCGCGAGGCCGGTGTGCGCGGCTGCGCGATGGAGGTCTCCAGCCACGCGCTGGTGATGGGCAGGGTCGACGGGGTGGTCTTCGACGTCGCCGCGTTCGTCAACCTCGGCCGCGACCACCTCGACTTCCACGCCGACGTGGAGGACTACTTCGCCGCGAAGGCCTCGCTGTTCACCCCGCAGCGCGCGAAGCGGGGCCTGACCAACGTCGACGACGCCTACGGCCGGCGGCTGCTGGACGCCGCGATCCCGATGCGCACGTTCTCGGCCTCCGGAGCCGAGGCGGACTGGCGTGCGGTGGAGACCGACCTGCGGCCCGAGGGTTCGCGCTTCACGATCGTGGCGCCGGACGGGCAGCGGATCGCGGCCGGGGTACCGCTGACCGGGGCGTTCAACGTCGCCAACGCCCTGTGCGCGGTTGCGCTCGCCGCCGAGGCAGGGTTCGACCCGGCCCAGGTCGCTGCCGGCATCGCCGCCTCGGGCGGGGTTCCCGGACGGCTCGAGCGGATCGAGGAGGGCCAGGACTTCCTGGTCGTCGTCGACTACGCCCACAAGCCCGATGCCCTCGAGGCTGCGCTCGGCGCCCTGCGTCCGCTCACCACGGGTCGCCTGGTCCTGGTGATCGGGGCCGGTGGCGACCGCGACACCGGCAAGCGCCCGCTGATGGGCGAGATCGGCGCCCGCCTCGCCGACGTCCTGGTGGTCACCGACGACAACCCGCGCAGCGAGGACCCGGCCGCGATCCGCGCCGCGATCCTGACCGGCGCGACGGGCGCCGCTTCCGACCGTGCCGCCGAAGTACACGAGGTCGGCGCCCGTGCGGACGCCATCCGCACGGCGGTCGCGCTGGCCCGCGCCGGGGACACCGTGCTGATCGCCGGCAAGGGGCACGAGACCGGCCAGGAGATCGGCAGCGGTCCGGACAAGGTCGTGCATCCCTTCGACGACCGCGACGAAGCCCGGGCGGCGCTGCGGGGGCTCGCCTCGTGATAGCGATGACGCTGGGCGAGATCGCCGCGATCGTCGGCGGAAGCGTTGCCGGGTCCGACGCCGGTGAGGGCCCCGCCGAGGGGGTCGTGGTGAGCGGTCCTGCCTTCCTCGACAGCCGCGCCCCCGAGCCGGGCGGGTTGTTCCTGGCGATCGCCGGCGAGCACGTCGACGGGCACGACTACGCCGTCGGAGCGGTGGCCGGCGGGGCGGCCGCGGTGCTCGGCAGCCGCGCGACCGACGTACCGACCGTGGTCGTGGCCGACGTCGAGCTCGCGGTCCAGGCGCTCGCGACCCACGTGCTGCGCGCGCTGCGGGCGGCGAACCCGGCGCTGACGGTCCTCGCCGTGACGGGGTCGCAGGGCAAGACCTCGGTCAAGGACATGCTCGGCGCCGTCCTGGGTGACGCCGGGCCGACGGTGGCGACGTACGGGTCGTTCAACAACGAGCTCGGCCTGCCCATCACGGCGCTGCGGGCGACCCGGGAGACGCGGTACCTGGTGCTCGAGATGGGGGCGCGGGGGATCGGCCACATCGCGCTGCTGTGCACGATCGCGCCGCCGGACATCAGCGTCGTGCTCAACGTCGGCACCGCCCACCTCGGTGAGTTCGGATCGCGCGAGGCGATCGCGGTCGCCAAGGGGGAGCTCGTCGAGGCCCTCGGCCCCCAGGGCACCGCGGTGCTCAACCTCGACGACCCGCTGGTGGCCGCGATGGCACCGCGCACCCGGGGGCGGGTGCGCACCTTCGGCCGCGAGGGCGGCGCGGCGGTCCGGCTCGAGGCCCTCGAGGTCGACGACCTGGGCCGGCCCGTCTTCGACCTGCAGTCCGGTGCCGAGCGCGTGCGGGTCCGCCTGAACCTGCTCGGTGCCCACCAGGCGACCAACGCCGCCGCCGCGGCCACCGCAGCGCTCGCGGCCGGGCTCGACCTCGCCTCGATCGGTGCCTCGCTGGAGGCCCTCACGGCGCTCTCGAAGTGGCGCATGGAGCTGCACGAGCGGGACGACGGCCTGATCGTGGTCAACGACGCCTACAACGCCAACCCCGAGTCGGTCCGCGCGGCGCTGGACACCCTGGCCGGGATCGGTGAGCGCACCGGTCGCCCCACCGTCGCGGTGCTGGGGGAGATGCGCGAGCTCGGGGAGTCCGCTCGGGCGCAGCACGTGGGCATCGGGCGCCATGCCCACGAGCTCGGCATCGACCGGGTCTTCGTGGTCGGGGAGGGCGCCCGCGCCATCCACGAAACGCTGAGGGAGACCGACGACACAGCGTTCTTCTGCTCCTCGGTGCTCGATGCCGTCGAGGTCGTGCGGAACAATGTCGACGGCACGGAGGTCGTGCTCGTCAAGGCGTCCCGGGCCGCAGGGCTCGAGCAGGTCGCCGAGGCCCTGGTCGCAACGAGGTCGGAGGAGGGTCAGTGAGAGCCATCCTGCTCGCCGGCGGGCTGTCCCTGATCCTCACGATCATCGGCACCAGGGTCGCCATCAGGGTCTTCGCCGCGAAGGGGTACGGCCAGCTGATCCGCGACGACGGGCCGACCACCCACCACACCAAGCGCGGGACCCCGACCATGGGCGGCCTGGTGATCGTGCTGGCCACCGTCGTCTCCTACTTCATCGCCAAGCTGGTCACCGGCACCGAACCCTCGGCCTCGACGCTGCTGCTGCTCTTCCTCTTCGCCGGTCTGGGATTCGTCGGTTTCCTCGACGACTTCATCAAGATCTACAAGCAGCGCAACCTCGGCCTGCGCAGCAAGGCCAAGTTCGTGGGCCAGACCCTGGTCGCGGTGATCTTCGGCTGGCTGGTGCTGTGGAAGGTCAGCCCGCTGGAGGACAGCCACGGGACCACGCCGGCCAGCCGCGCGATCTCGTTCACCCGCGACATCGACTCCCTCAAGGTGCCGCTGGTGGTGATGATCATCTTCATCGTGCTGCTCATCGCCGGCAGCAGCAACGCGGTCAACCTCACCGACGGCCTCGACGGCCTCGCAGCCGGCGCCTCGATGATGGTCTTCGGTGCCTACACCCTGATGTGCATCTGGCAGAACAACCAGGCGTGCGGCGGCACCCGGGTCGCGGTCTCCGGCGCGATCGGTTCCTGCTACCACGTCCGCGACCCCCTCGACCTGGCCGTGGTGGCCGGGGCGCTGACCGGCGCCTGCTTCGGCTTCCTCTGGTACAACGCCTCGCCGGCCCAGATCTTCATGGGCGACACGGGTTCGCTGGCCCTCGGCGGTGCGGTGGCCGGGATGGCGGTGATGACCCGCACCGAGCTGCTTCTGGGCCTGCTGGGCGGGCTGTTCGTGATCCAGACGATGTCGGTGATCCTCCAGGTCGGCTACTTCAAGGCGACCAAGGGCAAGCGGCTCTTCCGGATGGCTCCGCTGCACCACCACTTCGAGCTGCTGGGCTGGGAGGAGATCACGGTGGTGATCCGCTTCTGGCTGATCGGTGCGGTCTTCGTCGCCGCGGGACTCGGCGTCTTCTACGCCGAGTGGGTGGTCGGCGGGTGAGCACCCGGTGAGGGGCGAGGACCTCGACGCGCTGCGCCGCGGGGACTCGTGGGAGGGCGTCAACGCCGTCGTCGCCGGGATGGGGGTCTCGGGATTCGCCGCGGCCGACAACCTGAACCACCTCGGCGCGAACGTGACCGCCCTCGACGACGCCGAGGACGCGACCCGCAGCGAGAAGGCCACCCTGCTGGAGATCCTCGGCGCGACCGTGCGCCTGGGCCCCGGCTCGACGGCGCAGCTGCCCGAGGACGTCGACGTCCTGGTCACCTCGCCCGGCTGGCGCCCCGATGCGCCGCTGCTGGCCCAGGCCGTCGCCCGGGGCATCCCGGTCTGGGGCGAGGTCGAGCTGGCCTGGCGGCTGCGCGACCAGGACGACCCCGCGCCGTGGCTGGCGATCACCGGGACGAACGGCAAGACCACCACCGTGCAGATGCTCGAGCGGATGCTGAGCACCGCGGGCCTGCGGGCGGTGGCCTGCGGGAACGTCGGGCTGCCGATCGTGGAGGCGGTGATGACCGTCGACGAGCAGGGGCGCTCGGCGTACGACGTCCTGGCCGTGGAGCTCTCCAGCTTCCAGCTGCACTACACCTCCTCGATGCGCGCGCACTCCGCCGCGGTGCTCAACGTCGCCGAGGACCACCTCGACTGGTACCCGGACATGGCCGCCTACACGGCCGACAAGGGCCGCATCTACACCGGCGCCGAGCACGCCTGCGTCTACAACCTCGCCGACCCGGTGACCGAGCAGCTCGTGCGCGAGGCCGACGTGACCGAGGGCGCCCGCGCGATCGGCTTCACCCTCGGCACCCCGGGGGTCGGCATGCTCGGTCTGGTCGACGACGTGCTGGTCGACCGGGCGTTCGTCGACAACCGGCACGACGCGGCGGCCGAGCTCTGCACGCTGGCCGACCTGGCCACTCCGGCGCCGCACTTCGTGGCCAACGCGCTGGCCGCGGCCGCACTGGCCCGCTCCTTCGACGTACCGCCGGTCGCGGTCCGCGACGCGTTGCGCACCTTCACCGCCGACGGCCACCGGATCGCGCACGTGGCCACCTTCGACGGGGTCACCTGGATCGACGACTCCAAGGCCACCAACCCCCCTGCTGCACTCGCCTCGCTGCAGGCCTACGACCCGGTCGTCTGGATCGCCGGGGGACTGGCCAAGGGTGCGCGCTTCGACGACCTGGTCACCCGGGTCCGCGACCGGCTGCGTGCAGTGGTGCTGCTCGGTGCCGACGCCCCGCTGATCGCCGAGGCGCTGGCCCGACACGCGCCGGATGTGCCGGTCTTCCACCTGCCCGGCGGCGAGACTTCTCCCATGGAGCGCGTCGTGGCCCAGGCCGCGGCGTACGCCCGGCCCGGGGACACCGTGCTACTCGCCCCGGGTTGTGCGTCCATGGACATGTTCACCAACTACGCCGCCCGCGGTGATGCGTTCGCCGAGGCCGTGCTGCGCAGGCGGGGGACGCACGAGGACTGATCGCACCGCGGTGCGAGGCACCAGGAGGAGGTTGCGTGAGCACGACCGCTGAGCCCGGGAGGCAGGCGTTCGCCCGACCCGCCGGGAGGTCCGCGTTCGCGACCTGGGTGGCGAGCGTGCGGCGCACCCTGGACCGGCCGCTCACGCCCTACTACCTGCTCCTGGGTGCGACCAGCCTGCTGCTCGCCATCGGCCTGGTGATGGTGCTCAGCGCCTCCAGCGTCGACGGCTTCGAGCACCACGGCAACAGCTACTACTGGGCCCTCAAGCAGCTGATGTGGGTCATCGTGGCGCTGCCGTGCGCCTGGATCGCGACCCGGCTCCCGCTGCGCGTCCTGCGCGCCTCGGCCTGGCCGATGCTGATGGTCGCGGTGGTGCTCCTGGCGCTGACGCAGACCTCGCTGGGCGTCTCGGTCAACGGCAACCAGAACTGGCTCGGGCTCGGCCCGTTCCAGATCCAGCCCTCGGAGATCGCCAAGTTCGCGATGGTCCTGTGGTGCGCTGACGTCTACGCCCGCAAGGACCGCCTGCTCGACACCTGGCGTCACATCGCGGTCCCGGTGCTCCCGGTGGCCGCCGTCATCACCGGCCTGGTCCTCGTCGGCGGTGACCTCGGGACCGCGCTCGTCCTCTTCGCGATCACGCTGGGGATGTTGTGGGTGGTCGGCGTGCCGGCCCGGATCTTCGTCGGCGCGGTCAGCCTCGTCTCGGTCGCCGCCCTCTACCTCGCCGCCAGCAGCCCCGAGCGCCTGAACCGGATCACCTCCTTCACCAACCCGTTCGGCGCGGACTACCAGAACTCCGGCTGGCAGGCCGGCCACGGCATCCTCGGCATGGCCAGCGGCGGCTTCTTCGGCAAGGGCATCGGCGCCAGCCAGCAGAAGTGGGGCAGCCTTCCCGAGGCGCACACCGACTTCATCTTCGCCGTCCTGGGCGAGGAGCTCGGCCTGGTCGGCACGCTGCTGGTGCTCGGCCTCTTCCTGGTCATCGCCTATGCCGGCCTGCGGATCGCGATGCAGGCCCAGAACCTCTTCGTGCGGTACTCCACCGCCGGCATCGTGATCTGGCTGACCGCGCACATGATCATCAACATCGGGATGGTGCTCGCGCTGCTGCCGGTCATCGGCATCCCCTTGCCGCTGGTCTCCTACGGCGGGTCCTCGCTGGTGCCCGAGCTGGTCGCGCTCGGGCTGGTCATCGGGTTCGCGCGCTCGGAGCCGAACGCCGCCGGCGAGCTGCGCCGGCGTCGCAACGAGCGTCGGGGCACGAGCCGGGCGGTCAACGCCGGCGCGGTGCCGCGCCGCTGGTCGTGAGGGCCGGAGCGATGGAACGCGTCCTGCTGGCCGGCGGTGGCACCGCCGGCCACACCTCGCCGCTGCTCGCCACCGCGGACGCGCTGCGCCGCCGTCACCCCGACCTGGCGATCACCTGCCTCGGCACCGCACGCGGCCTGGAGACCACGGTGATCCCGGCGGCCGGCTACCCCCTCGAGCTGGTCTCCCCGGTGCCGCTCTCGCGCTCCCTGAACGCCGACCTGCTGCGCACCCCGGGCCGGCTGCGCGCCTCGGTCAACGAGGCGGTCGCGGTGCTGGACAGGATCCGCCCCGACGTCGTGGTCGGCTTCGGCGGCTACGTCTCGGTGCCGGCCTACCTGGCCGCCCGGCGGCGCAAGCTGCCGCTGGTGGTCCACGAGGGCAACGCACTGCCCGGCATCGCCAACAAGCTCGGCGCGCGCTTCGCCACCCGGGTCGCGACCAGCTTCCCCGGCACGAAGCTCCCGCACGCGGTGTGCACGGGTCTGCCGATCCGGCGGATGATCGCGACCCTGGACCGCGCCGCACTGCGCGACGAGGCGCGAGAGTTCTTCGGCCTCGCAGCCGACCTGCCGACCCTGCTGGTCACCGGCGGCTCGCAGGGCGCCCAGCGGATCAACGGCTCGGTGCTCGCCGCTGCCGAGGCACTGGGTGCGGCCGGTGTCCAGGTGCTGCACATCGTCGGTCCGAAGAACGAGGTCGAGGTGGCGCACGCGGCCGGGAGCACGCCGTACGTCGTGGAGCGCTACGTGGACCGGATGGACCTCGCCTACGCCGCAGCCGACCTGGTCGTGTGCCGCTCCGGTTCCAACACCGTCACCGAGGTCTCCGGGGTCGGCCTGCCGGCCGTCTTCGTGCCGCTGCCGATCGGCAACGGGGAGCAGGCGCTGAACGCACGCCCGGTGGTCGACGCCGGCGGTGCCCTGCTGGTCGCCGATGCCGCGTTCACCCCCGAGTGGGTGCGCGCCAACGTGCCGGGCCTGGTCACCGACACCGAGCGCCGCGAGGCGATGGGTCGCGCTGCTGCCGGGGTGATCCCGCTGGACGCCGACGAGAAGCTCGCCGACCTGGTCGAGCAGGCCGCCGGAGGTGCGCGATGAGGGTCCCCGTCCCCGACGTGCTGCTGCCGGCCGAGGAGCTGGGCCGCGTGCACTTCGTCGGCATCGGCGGCGCCGGGCTCTCCGGCATCGCCCGCATCATGCTCGCCCGGGGCATCGAGGTCTCCGGCAGCGACGCCAAGTCCTCGGCCACGCTGGAGGCGCTGCGTGCGCTCGGCGCCCAGGTCTTCGTCGGCCATGCTGCCGAGCAGGTGGCGGGCGCCGACACGGTCGTGGTCTCCACCGCGGTGCGTGCCGAGAACCCCGAGGTCGTCGAGGCCGGACGGCTCGGCCTCCGGCTGCTGCCGCGCTCGGCCGCCCTGGAGTCGGTGATGCAGGGACGCCGGGTGGTCGCGGTCGCCGGCACCCACGGCAAGACGACGACGACCTCGATGCTCACCGTCGCGCTCCAGCACTGCGGCGCCGATCCGTCCTTCGCGATCGGCGGTGACCTCAACGAGTCCGGGTCGAACGCCCACGACGGCACCGGCGAGCTGTTCGTGGCCGAGGCCGACGAGTCCGACGGTGCCTTCCTGGTCTACTCGCCGTACGCCGCGCTGGTGACCAACGTGGAGGCCGACCACCTCGACAACTACGGCACCGAGGAGGCCTACCGCGCGGCCTTCACCGAGTTCCTGGACCGCATCGAGGAGCGCGGCTTCCTGGTCGGCTGCGTCGACGACCCGGGTGCGGCCGCGCTGCTGGCCGAGGCGAACCGGCGCGGGATGCACACGGTCGCGGTCGGCACCGGCCCGGAGGCCGAGGTGCGCGCGGAGAACCTGCGCCAGCTGGGCCCGACCTCGACCTTCGACGTCGTCGACCGCGGCCGCCGTCTCGGCGAGGTCCGGCTCGCCGTACCGGGCAAGCACTACGTTCTCGACGCGCTCGCCGCCCTGGCCTGCGGGCTGCGGCTCGGGCAGCCGTTCGCCGACCTCGCGCGCGGGCTGGGCGCCTACAGCGGGACCCGTCGCCGGATGGAGCTGAAGGGCGAGGTCGGCGGGATCCGGGTCTACGACAGCTACGCCCACCACCCGCGCGAGATCGCCGGTGACCTCGAGGCCGCGCGGTCGCTGGCCGGTTCGGGGCGCATCGTGGTGGCCTTCCAGCCGCACATGGTCTCGCGCACCCGGATCTTCGGCGCCGAGATGGGACAGGCGCTGGGCGCCGCGGACGAGGTCGTGGTGATGGACATCTACGTCGCCCGCGAGGACCCCGAGCCCGGCGTCACCTCGGCGCTGGTCGCCGACGCCGTGCCGCTGCCGGCTGAGCACGTGGTCCTCGAGCCGTCGTGGGTCGCGACCGCGGACCACCTCGTCGAGCGGGCCCGTCCCGGCGACGTGGTGCTGACCCTGGGAGCCGGCGACGTCACGCTGCTCGGGCCCTCCGTGCTGGCGCTGCTCGAGCAGCGCGCCGCAGCGCAGGAGGCCGGCGAGTGACGATGACCGACGAGACCGGGCCCGTCGCCCCCCAGCCCAAGCCCGAGGTGACCGAGGTCACCGTGGTCGTGGCCGGCCGCGACTTCGCGCGTCGCCAGCTGCGCGCGCGCATCAAGCGTCTGCGCCCGTTCCTGTACGCCGCCCTCGCGCTGGTCCTCGCAGTGACGCTGACCTGGTTGGTGTTCTTCTCCTCGGTGCTCACCGTGCGCTCGGTGAAGGTGACCGGCAACGGCACGATCGGAGCGGGGAGGATCGAGCGTGCCGCGCAGGTGCCGATGGACGAGCAGCTGATCCATGTCGACCTGGCCGCGATCCAGGCACGGGTGGAGTCGATCCCGGCCGTCGAGTCCGCAGCGGTCTCGCGGTCCTGGCCCCACGCGATCACCATCCACGTGACCCCGCGGGTGCCGATCGCGATCGTCGACCGCGGCACCGGGCTGCAGGCGGTCGACGAGCACGGCGTGCTGTTCGGCACCTACGCGCACGCACCCGCGGACCTGCCGGTGCTGCGCACCGAGCCGAACGTGACCGCGGCGGCGCTGGCCCAGGCCGCCGAGGTCGTGGTCTCGCTGCCGGAGGCGATCGCAGGCCGCGTCGACCACGTCGACGCCGAGTCGGTCGACCAGATCACCCTGCACCTCAGCGGTGCCATCACCGTGGTGTGGGGGAGCGCACAGGACTCCGCGTCGAAGGCCGAGGTGCTCGGCGCGCTGCTCGCGCACGTGACGAAGAAGAACCCGGTCAGCACGATCGACGTCAGCGTCCCGGGCCGCCCGACCACCCGCTGACCGACCACCCGCTGACCGAAAACTCTTCTCGGCACGGGCGTGTCGCCACGGATCCACCGGGGTCGCTGCCTACCTTGGTTCCACGACCCCAGGTTGACATAACATTAACTCTCCAGTAGAGGGTTAGGGTTCATCGGCCAGGGTCGCGAGCAGGCAAACCGGAGCCGCTCTGCAGTCAGGCAGGGCGACGAGCAGACGAGAGGCACCCGCCGTGGCAGCACCGCAGAACTACCTGGCCGTGATCAAGGTCGTGGGTATCGGTGGAGGTGGCGTCAACGCAGTCAACCGGATGATCGAGGTCGGTCTGCGGGGCGTTGAGTTCATCGCGATCAACACCGATGCGCAGGCCCTCCTGATGAGTGACGCCGACGTCAAGCTCGACATCGGCCGCGAGCTCACCCGTGGACTCGGCGCCGGTGCCAACCCCGACGTGGGTGCGCGCGCCGCCGAGGACCACGCCGATGAGATCGAAGAGGTCATCAAGGGCGCCGACATGGTGTTCGTGACGGCCGGCGAGGGTGGTGGCACCGGGACCGGTGGCGCCCCCGTGGTCGCCAAGATCGCGCGCTCGCTGGGCGCCCTGACGATCGGTGTGGTCACCCGCCCGTTCGCCTTCGAGGGTCGCCGTCGCTCGAACTCCGCGGAGGAGGGCATCGCCAACCTGCGCGAGGAGGTCGACACCCTCATCGTGATCCCGAACGACAAGCTGCTCTCGATCGCGGACCGCAACGTCAGCATGCTCGACGCCTTCAAGCAGGCCGACCAGGTGCTGCTCCAGGGCGTCTCGGGCATCACCGACCTGATCACCACCCCGGGCCTGATCAACCTCGACTTCGCGGACGTGAAGTCGGTGATGTCGAACGCCGGCTCCGCCCTGATGGGCATCGGCTCGGCGCGTGGTGAGAACCGCGCGGTCGAGGCTGCCGAGCTGGCCGTCTCCTCGCCGCTGCTCGAGGAGTCGATCGACGGTGCGCAGGGCGTGCTGCTCTCCATCGCCGGCGGGTCGGACCTGGGTCTCTTCGAGATCAACGAGGCCGCCGCGATGGTCGCCGACGCCGTGCACCCCGAGGCGAACATCATCTTCGGCGCCACCATCGACGACGCCCTCGGCGACGAGGTGCGCGTCACCGTGATCGCCGCCGGTTTCGAGGGCGGCCGTCCCAAGCGTCGCGAGGACGGCGGTGCGCTGCGTCGTCCCGCCACCTCTGCTCCGGTCCAGACCCAGGAGGAGACCCGCGCCGCGGCCCAGGCCCTCGTGGAGGAGCGCCGTGCCGGCAGCACCCCGGTCACCCGGGAGCCGGTCACCGTCGGGGCGACCCCCTCGGTCAACCGGTCGGCCGACTTCGAGGACGACCTCGACGTTCCCGACTTCCTGAAGTAAGCACCGCTGCTCGGTGTTCCTGCTCCGCTCGACGTTCGACCCCGTCGACCTGGCCTTCACGGACAGGTACGGCGGGGTCAGCGTCGTTCCGTACGACGAGCTCAACCTCGCGCTGGAGAGCGCCGACGACCCCGCCGCGCTCGCCGAGAACCACCGACGGCTCCTCGATGCCTTCGGGCCCGGTGACGTGCTCGTCGGGTTGCACCAGGTGCACGGATCCACCGTCGTGCGCGCCGAGGCTTCGGGGTTCGCGACCCCGCCGGACGCCGACGGCGTGGTGAGCACCGAACCGGGTCTCACCCTGATGGTGCGTGCCGCGGACTGCGTGCCGGTCCTGCTCGCCGACCCCGCCGCCGGCGTGATCGGCGCGGCGCACGCGGGCCGGCCCGGCCTGGCCGCCGGCGTGGTGCCCGCGACGGTGGCCGCGATGCGCGACCTCGGGGCCGGCGCCATCACCGCGTGGATCGGCCCGCACGTGTGCGGTGCCTGCTACGAGGTGCCCGCCGAGATGCAGGCCGAGGTCGGTGCGCTGGTGCCCGAGGCGGTCGCGACGACCAGCTGGGGCACCCCCTCGCTCGACAT
>JBJMIO010000115.1:0-8244 GCA_045806765.1 Marmoricola sp. | reverse complement strand
TCGACGTGTACGACGCGCTCGAGGTGGTCCCCGAGGTCACCGACCGGATCCGCCACGTGACGCACCTCGGCGTACGCACCCGGGACTTCGCGTTCTCCGTACAGGGTCTCGAGGCGCCCGCAGAGGAGTTCCGCGTCGAGCTGGTCGCGCCGTCGGGTGAGACGTGGACGTGGGGACCCGAGGACGCGACGCAGTCGGTGCGCGGCTCGGCGTACGACTTCTGCCTGCTGGTCACCCAGCGCGCCCACCGCGACGACACCGACCTGGTCGCGGCCGGCGACCAGGCCGAGCACTGGCTCTCCATCGCGCAGGCGTTCGCCGGACCTTCGGGCAAGGGTCGCGAGGCGAGCGCGTGAGCCTCGCGCGCACCGGGCCCGCCAGGATCGGGAACTGCTCGGGCTTCTACGGCGACCGGCTCTCGGCGATGCGCGAGATGCTCACCGGCGGCGAGCTCGACTACCTCACCGGTGACTACCTCGCCGAGCTGACGATGCTCATCCTCGGCAAGGACCAGCTCAAGGACGCCTCGCTCGGGTACGCGCGCACGTTCGTCACCCAGGTCGAGGACTCCCTGGGCCTCGCGCTGGAGAAGGGCGTGAAGATCGTCGCGAACGCCGGCGGCCTCAACCCCGCCGGTCTGGCCGAACGCCTCACCGCGGTCTCGCGCTCGCTCGGGCTGGAGGCCAAGGTCGCGTGGGTCGACGGCGACAACCTCGCGCCGCGCGCCGCCGAGCTGGGCCTCGGCAACGCGCTGACGGCCAACGCCTACCTCGGCGCCTTCGGCATCGCCCGCGCGCTCGAGGCCGGCGCCGACGTCGTGGTCACCGGCCGGGTCACCGACGCCTCGGTGGTCGTGGGGCCGGCGATCGCGCACCACGGCTGGTCGCGGACCTCCTGCGACGAGCTGGCCGGAGCCGTGGTTGCCGGGCACGTGATCGAGTGCGGCACCCAGGCGACCGGCGGCAACTTCTCCGGCTTCCTCGACCTGCCGCGCACCGCCGAGCCGCTCGGCTTCCCGCTCGCCGAGGTCGCCGTGGACGGGTCGTTCGTGGTCACCAAGCACGCGGGCACGGGTGGCCTGGTCTCCCTCG
The DNA here is from genome assembly GCA_045806765.1 of Marmoricola sp. Taxonomy (GTDB): domain Bacteria; phylum Actinomycetota; class Actinomycetes; order Propionibacteriales; family Nocardioidaceae; genus Marmoricola. The sequence continues at coordinate 7,153 of JBJMIO010000115.1, read as the reverse complement.
ACACCGTCACCGCGCAGCTGGTCTACGAGATCCAGACCACGCGCTACCTCGGCCCCGACGTGACCACCGACCTGGCCTCGATCGAGCTCGCCGGGGACGGGCCCGACCGGGTCCGGGTCAGCGGCGTGCGCGGCACCCCTCCGCCCGAGCGGCTCAAGGTGTGCGTCAACGAGCTGGGCGGTTTCCGCAACCAGATGGAGTTCGTGATCACCGGGCTCGACGTCGACGCCAAGGCGGACTGGATCCGCACCCAGCTCGACGCCCGCCTCGCGGCCCGCCCTCCGGCCGAGGTGAGCTGGTCGCTGGGCACCCGCCCGGCCCCGGACGCCGAGACCGAGGAGGGCGCGTCCTGCCTGCTGAGGGTCACCGTGAAGGACCCCTCGATGGACCCGGTCGGCAAGCCGTTCACCGCCGCGGCGGTCGAGCTCGCCCTCGCCTCCTACCCGGGCTTCACGCTGACCGCGCCACCGGGTCGCCCCTCGCCGTACGGGATCTACCGCCCGGAGTACGTCGACCGCGACCAGGTCACCGAGACCGTGCACCTGCCCGACGGCACGAGCGAGGTGATCGCGCCGCCGACCGAGCTCGAGGCTCCCGACGCGCCGGCCCCCGAGCTCGCGGTCGCGACCTCTCCCGACGACGCACCGACCGCGCGCCACCCGCTCGGCACGTTCGTGCACGCCCGCTCGGGCGACAAGGGCGGGGATGCCAACGTCGGCCTCTGGGTCGGCGGGGAGCGCGACGAGAAGCGCCAGCGCCGGGTCGACTGGCTGCTGCGCACGATCACCCCGGGCCACGTCCGCCTGCTGCTGCCCGAGGCCGCGGGCAAGCCCGTCGAGGTCTACCCGCTGCCGAACCTCGGCGGCGTGAACGTCCTGATCCGCGGCCTGCTCGGCGATGGGGTCGCCGCCAGCACCCGTTTCGATCCCCAGGCCAAGGCCGTCGGCGAGTGGCTGCGGTCGCGCGTCGTGAACATCCCCGAGGAGCTGCTCTCATGACCTTCTACAACGAGGACCGCCGGGCGCTGCAGGCGAGCACCCGCACCTTCGTCGAGCGGGAGATCACGCCCTACCTCCAGGAGTGGGAGGACGCCGGGGAGATCCCGCGCTCGCTGCACCAGGTCGCGGCGAAGGCGGGGATCCTCGCCCTCGGCTTCCCCGAGGAGGTGGGCGGTGACGGCGGGGACCTGCTCGACGCGACCGCGATGCAGGAGGCGTTCTTCGCCGCCGGCGGGTCCTCCGGCCTGGCGGCCGGGCTCTTCACCCACGGCATCGCGCTGCCGCACATCATCGCGAACGGCAGTGCCGACCTCGTGGACCGCTACGTGCGCCCGACCCTGGCCGGTGACCTGATCGGGTCGCTCGCCGTCACCGAGCCGAACGGCGGTTCCGACGTCGCGGGCATCACCACCACCGCGGTGCGCGACGGCGACCACTACGTCATCAACGGCGCGAAGACGTTCATCACCTCCGGGGTGCGCGCGGACTTCGTCACGACGGCGGTGCGCACCGGCGGACCGGGGCACGCCGGCATCTCGCTGATCGTGGTGGACAAGGGCACGCCCGGGTTCACCGTCGACCGGTCCCTGAAGAAGATGGGCTGGCACTGCTCGGACACCGCCGAGCTCGCCTACGTCGACGTGCGGGTGCCGGCGAGCAACCTCGTCGGGGAGGAGAACAGCGGCTTCTACCAGATCGCCGAGCAGTTCGTCGTCGAGCGGATCGGGCTCGCCGTGCACGGCTACGGCATCGCCGGGCGGGCGCTCGACCTGACCGCGCAGTACTGCCGCGACCGGCAGACCTTCGGAAAGCCGCTGATCACCAACCAGGTCGTGCGGCACAAGCTGGTCGAGATGCGGCGCCTGGTGGAGATCTCGCGCGCCTACACCCACGAGGTCATCGAGCGGCACGTCCTTCACCAGCAGGGTGCCGGCGAGAACGTGATCGCGGAGGCCTGCCTGGCCAAGCAGACCGCGGTCGAGGCCTGCGAGGCGGTCGTCGACATGGCCGTGCAGCTGCACGGCGGCACCGGCTACATGCACGGCACCGAGGTCGAGCGGCACTACCGCGACTCGCGCATCCTGCCGATCGGCGGTGGTGCTACCGAGGTGCTCGCGGACCTGGCGGCGCGGCTGCTCGGCTACGCGTCGTAGCGCTCACCGGCCCACGCCACGAGAACCGCGTCACTTCCGCGCGGGCCGACGTACGACCGTCCGACCGGGCCCTGCGGTGTGAGCGTCTCCGGTAGGCGACCACGGGCCGGCCGGTGACGCCGGCGATGCAGGTCAGCGCGAACGTAGCGGTGCGGACGGCCTCGTGCTCCGCCGGCGTTGCCCACAGCCGAGGTGCGGCCGAGGACGCGCTCGGCAGGCTGAGGACCGCATCATCCAGCCGCGTCTCGAGCACGGACCGGAAGCTCGCCAGTGCTGCGAGCGCCCGGCGGTTCTGCGAGGCCGTCACGCGGGACGCAGCGGCGAAGCGCTCGGCGGGTGCGCCGGTGACGGCACCCGGGTGCGCCGTGATCCAGGCACCGTGCTCGGTCCATATCTGGAAGCCCTGGCGCGTGCGGAACGCCTCGGCGAGGGCCGGCAGGTCGAGGGGACCGAGGTCGTCGAGGCCGATCATCTCTCCGAGCGGTACCGGGTCGACCGAGGGAAGAAGCGCCCGCGTCGTTGCGAGCAGGAGCTCCGGGGTCCGGGTCAGCAGGCCCACCGCGTCGAAGTCGCGCGAGAGGGGCACCATGCCGTCGACCGGCACCGATCCGTGGGTGGTGCGCAGCCCCCAGAGCCCTTGGTAGGACGCCGGGACACGCACCGATCCCGCGGTGTCGGTGGCCAGTCCGATCGTGGCGGCCCCGAGTGCGACCGCGGTGGCCGGACCGTTGGACGACCCACCCGGTAGCGCGGCGGGCACGAGGGCGTTGACCGGAGTCCCGTAGTGCGGGTTGTCGCCGGCCAAGGAGTACGCGAACTGGTCGGTCTGCGCGATCCCGCGGATGGCAGCCCCTGCCGCCAGCAGACGCGCGAGGGCCGGTGAGTGCTCCGTCGCAGGTTCCTGCTCGGCCAGGTACGCCGGCACGCCGGCACCAACGGCGTACCCGGCGACGGCGAACACGTCCTTGACCGCGACGGTCTCACCCACGAGCGCCCCGGCGCCGGACGAGGGAACGAGGGGGTTGCCGACCACGCGCCACACCCTCGGGTCGAAGGTGGAGGGCGGCGGACTCACGTGTGCCGCGGAGATCTGCCAGCTCGTCCCCAGCCGCTTCCAGACCTGGGTCTGGAGACCGTGCCCGCCCGTACGCGGCGCCGTCACTGCCACGACCGCTGCCGCGTCGGCGCCGAGCACCTGTACCCGTAGCTCGGCGATGTCGCGGGCCGGAGCGCCGCCGCGGACCGCGCGGAAGGCCTGGATCTGGTCGTGCCCGACCAGGAGGCCGCCAGGGTCCCCGCGCAACGTCTCCCCACCCGGGGCGAAGAACCCGTCCAGAGCCGCCAGGTCGTCGGCGGCGAGGGCGCGCTCGTAGGCCCAGAACGCGTCGAGCAGTCCTTCGGGCGGCTCCTCCCTCATCGGTCGAAGTCCGACTTCCGGATGCGCGCGTGCACGCCTTTGACCAGGTCGACGACCTGGGAGATGTTGAAGTCCGTCGCTGCGCTCAGGTAGGCGTAGGCCTGCCCGCGATCCATCCCGTAGCGCGCCTCGAGCAGGCCGAGGGCCGCGCGGACGCAGTTCTGGGTGGCGGTGTCGAGGTCGGCGTCCAGGCCGGTGGGCACCAGGAACTCCGCCGTCTCCGCGATCGGTCCCACGCCCTCGCCGAAGAGCGCGGCGACGTCGCCGGCGGCCACCACGTCGAAGCGCAAGGTCGCGCGCAGCGACGCCTCCAGCGCGGTCAGCGCCACCTCGCCGTCACCCTGGGCGAAGTGCGGATCGCCGACGTAGGCCAACGCGCCCGGAACCTGCACCGGGAGGTACAAGGTGCTGCCGACGGTGAGCAGGTTGATGTCGAGGTTGCCACCGTGCGGACCCGGGGGCACGGAATGCGGTCGGGTGCCGCCGGCCACGGCGACGCCCATGATGCCGAGGAAGGGGTGCAGCTCGAACCGGACGGTGGCCTCGACGTGGGGGGACAGGGGCAGCACGCCGTACGCCGTCCCGTCGACCTCCTGGACCGAGGCGAAGGCGTGGTACGGGCCGGCGGACGCGGGCAGCTCGCCCGGCAGCGCGCCGCGCCCGTGCCGGCTGGAGATGATGCCGTAGGGGACCCGCCGGATCGTCTCGAGGACCGTGATCGCCAGGAGGTCCCCGGGCCGCGCGCCGCGGACCTCGATCGGCCCGGTCACCACGTGCGGACCGTCCTCGGCGGGGTGCGGTCGGGCGGAGCCCGCGAGCGCGACGCTCTCGGGGAGGACCAGCTCCGGGTCGACGTCGTACCGGGCGAAGAAGTTCAGCGGGTCGCGGCCCTGGTCCTCCATCACGCCTTCGTGGCTCAGCGAGTCGACCGTCAGGGTGCGACCGGGCTCGACGCTCACCACGGCCTGGTCCCCGGCGCAGGGGAGCCGTCCCCAGAAGACCTCGTCGGCACGGCACGGCAGGTAGTCGTCGCCGGTGATCGGGCCGGTCCCAGTGGCCAGCACCGTCACGACGACGCCTGCGCGACCAGCCGGGCGACCGCACCGAGGTGATCGGTCATCGCCCGCGTCGCGGCATCGCTGTCGCCCGCCAGCACGGCTTCGTAGAGGCGCCGGTGCCACTCCACCGAGGATCGGCGACCGGCCCGGGTGGCGTGCGAACGGGCACGTACGTCGCGCACCCAGGTGCTGGTCAGCCCGCACAGCGAGACCAGCAAGGGGTTGTGCGCGGCGGCCGCGAGCTGGAGGTGGAAGCGCACGTCGAGCTCGAGCGACTCGGTGGGCGTGAGACCGGCGTGCGAGGCGGCCAGGGTCTGCTCGAGCACGACCAGGTCGGTGTCGGTGGCCCTGAGCGCGGCCAGGCCGGCGACCTGCGGCTCGACCACCAACCGCAGCTCGGCCACGTCGCGGTGCTCGGCCGCGTTCCGTCCCAGGTCGTCGAGCGTGCGGGCGGCCTCCGACGGCGGGAGCACCGTCGTTCCTCGTCCCGGACTGCGGGCGACGACGCGTCGCTGCTCCAGCTCGCGCATCGCTTCACGGACCGAGGTCCGCGACACGTCGAGGCGCTCGGCGAGCTCCCGCTCGCTCGGCAGTCGGGCGCCGGGGGCCAGGTCGGTCGCGATCAGGCGCTCGAGGTAGGCGCCGATCTCGCCGCTCACGGCGCGTCCACGACGGATCAGAGGTGCGGTGGTCACGGGGATCCTCGTCATTGGTATGTTGGTCCGACCAAGTGTGCAGCACGGAGGGCCTGATGTCGAACCTCAGCACCGCGTCGTCGCGAGCAGCCGAAGGGGTGCACCTGCCCCTGATGCTCGCCCTGACCTTCTCGACCGGCCTCATCGACGCGGTCGGCTACCTCGGCCTCGACCGGGTCTTCACCGGCAACATGACCGGCAACGTCGTCGTCCTCGGGATGGCGCTCGCGCACGCCGACGGGCTCCCGGTCGCCGGTCCCGTCGTCGCACTCTCGGGCTTCCTGGCCGGAGCAGCGATCGCGGGGTCGGCACTACGCGGAGAGGCCGCGGGCTGGTCGCAGCGGACGAGCGCCATCTTCGCCTGCGTCGCCGTGGCCCTCGGGACCACCAGCGGCTACCTGCTCGCCGTCGACCACCCGCCGCACGCGGCAGCGCTGACGGTCACGGGTCTGCTCGGCACGGCGATGGGAGCCCAGGCGGGGACCGCGCGGCACCTGGCCGTCAAGGAGGTCACCACGGTGGTGGTCACCTCGACGATCACCGCCCTGGCTGCGGAGTCCTGGTTCGGCAACCGGGCTGGTGCGCAGGTCCCGCGGCGGGGCTCTGCCGTCGCCCTGATCCTGCTCGGCGCGTGCACGGGTGCGCTCCTGCTGCGCTGGCAGCTCGGTGCCGCAGTGGCGCTGGCCGCCTCGATCACCGCACTCGTCGCCGTGCTCGGCGAACGTTCGCGGCACCCGTAGCGGGGTTCGTAGCGGGGTTCGTCGCGGGGGCGGGCTCGATACACGGAATTAACACGCGGGACCCTCCCCGGACGCATTGCGTCGCGAGTATCTGAGCAATATCTGTCAGCCGACAGAAAGCCGGTACCGGTGGAGGAGGAAGTCGCGTGGCCCTGTCTGCACCCCGCGAGCAGCACACGACCGACAGCGTCGTGAACGCGCGCACGGACGCGCGTGCCCAAGGTGACCGGACGAGCGACTGGATGCCCTACCTGCCGGCTTCCTCGAGCCCCGTGGTTCCGGCCGGGGTCGATCCCGTCGGGCTGGTGTGGGCCGAGACCATCGCTCCCGGCGGCTACGCCCACAAGGTGCTCGCCCGCGGCACCCGGATCCGGTTCGACGACCCGACCGGCGACGCCTGTGCCCACCTGGTGCTCTACAACGCGCTCGAGCCCGTCGAGCGGCTCAACGTGGCGGACACGCAGAAGATCCCGTGGCAGGCGTACCTCGGAGAGGGTCACCCCCTGCTCTCGGGCGACGGCCGTGTGCTGGCGACCGTGACCGCCGACAGCTCCGGGAAGCACGACGCCTTCTGCGGGACCTCGACCGACGCGTGGAACGAGCAGAAGTACGGCGACGCCCGTCCCGAAGGTCCGTCACCCTCGGGACGTGGCCTGCTGATCAAGGCCGCCGCCAAGCACGGGCTGGGTCGGCGGGACCTGCCGCCGAGCATCTCGTTCTTCCAGGGCGTGCGGGTCGGTCCCGACGGCGCGCTCGAGTGGCAGGGCAGCTCCGGGCCAGGGACCCACGTCGAGCTCGTCGCCGAGCTGCCCCTGCTGCTCCTGGTCGCCGACGTCGCCCACCCGCTCGACCCGCGGTCGGACTACCAGGTCGGACCGCTGGTCGTGCACGCCTGGAGGGGTGCTCCCACCGGCCCGGACGACGTGCGCTTCACCAGCTCGCCCGAGCTGCACCGGGCGTACCTCAACACGGTCGACTACGCCGGAGCCAGGGGACTGTGACGATGAGGAGATCCACGGTTCCCGTCGGAGCCACGTACGCCGAGGGCTCGGTGCTCGACTGGAGCCAGAGCCTCGTCCCGGGGACCGTCG
>JBJMIO010000114.1:0-12097 GCA_045806765.1 Marmoricola sp. | reverse complement strand
GCCTTCGTCGTCGAGGACGGACGCTACGTCTCCGCGCGGTGGCCGGGCGATGCCTACCTGTTCGCCGAGCGGTTCATCGGGCTGCTCGGCACCTGAGCATCAGCGCGACGGCCGCGGGGACCACGACTCGTCGCTCATCCGCAGGATCGCCACCGAGACCACCGCGAACCCGACCGCGTTCATGCCCCAGGCGACCAGGTCCAGCGGATGGCTGCCGAGGATGACGGCTGCGACGAAGTGGAGCGGCTGGGCGGCGATGGTGATCCACGCCGCCCACGCCGGGATCGCCCCCGAGCGCAGCAGCGCCACGCCGAGCAGGACCGTTCCGAGCACGTGCCCGACGACGAAGAGGAGCCCGGCGATCATCACGACCGGGTGCGTGCCGTTGTACATGTCGGCGGCGACCGCGGTCGACAGGCCGTGCTTGGCGGCGTACAGGGCACTGGCGTCGCTGCTGACCAGGAAGGCCAGGGAGAGGTACGCCGGGACCAGGAGGAGCACGGCAGCCGCGGTCAGCCGCGGGGCCGAGCGGGCGGTGACCCGGGCGACGAGGACGACGGCGGGCACCAGGGTGAGCGCGGCGACGAAGCCGAGCCACACGACGAGGTTCTCCCGCCCCTGGTGGGCTGCGACCCCGCGGGCGATGTCGGTCGAGCTGTCGAGCGTCGTGTACGGCAGGACGAAGCGCAGCACCGCGACGGCCGCCGGCCCGACAGGAAGGATGACGGCGGCAAGGATCCGGGTGGCGCGCCGCAGATCGGCGGCGGTCGGTGGTTGCGTGGCGGTGCTGGTCTGCAGGGTGCTCTCGGTCATCGGAGGACCTCCCGTTCGGGCCCGGACGGTCCGGGCGCGTCCCGGCCAGCGTCAGCCCGCCGACCCCGACCACGGCACCGCGCAGGATCACGACGAGCCCGGGAGATCTGCGCGACCGAGCGGGGTGCGCAGTCCCCCACCGGCCAGGAGCAGGATCAGCCAGGTGGATCGGCGGAACGCCCGAGCGGCAGCGACGCCTCGACCAGCCCGCCGGCACGCGAGGACACGTGCAGCCTGCCTCCGACCTGCTGGGCCCGCTCGCGCATGGAGGTGATGCCCACGCCCGGTTTCCACGTCGTGGTGCCCGCGCCGTCGTCAAGCACGCGGAGCACCAGGTCGTGCTCGCCGACCTCCACCGACACACGCGCGCGCCGGGCGCCCGCGTGCCGCGCGGTGTTGGTCAGCGCCTCGACCAGGATCCTGTACGCCGCCACCTCGGTCGCCGCTGACAGGGCCGGCAGCGGTGTCGGCGCCTCGACGTCGACCTCGAGCCGTGAGCCGTCCGCGGAGTGCAGCGTGGCGGCGTACTGACGGACCGAGCCGAGCAGACCGACCTGGTCGAGCGCGGGCGGTCGGAGCCCCTCGACCAGGCGCCGGATCTCGGTGATCGCGGCGGCGGTGTCGGTGCGCAGCGAGGCGAGCAGCTGCTCGGCACGCGCAGGGTCGGAGTGCACCTGGTTGCGCGCGGCGTCGACCGCGAAGGCGACACCGGTCAGCGTCGGCCCGAGGCCGTCGTGCAGGTCGCGCCGCAGCCGGCGGCGCTCCTCCTCGACCGCGGCGACCACCGCCTCGCGGGAGAGCTGCAGGTCACGGGTCATCGCTTGGGCGCGCAAGGTCTGGGCCAGCAGCGGCGCGACGATGCGGAGCACGTCGGCATCCGCGGGCGACAGCGTCAGGTCGCCGGCTCGCATGCCGATGACGAACTCACCGATCTCGTCGTCGCCGAGGCGCAGCGGGAGCACCCGGGTGTGCGTGACCTCGGTGCCTGAAGCAGCGAGCTCGAGCTCAGCGACGCGCAGGCTCGCGTACGGGAGCACCAGCGCCTCGCGGATCGCGTCGAGGGCCAGCACCGGGTCGTCACCGATCCGGTCGGCGAGGACGGTCGCCGCCGCGAGGGGGTCGGGACGGTCCCCGAACAGCAGCTGGTCGACGACCCCGCGCAGCGCGATCTGCAACGGTCGCACGCCGAAGGCCAGCACGGCGCAGAGCACGATCGTGGGGATCGGCTCCAGCGGCTTGCCCCGCTGGTCCTCCAGGACGGCGACGAGCGCGTCCGCCACGGCGACGTACGCTGCGAGCACGCTGATCGCCACCACGGTGCGCGTGACCAGCCCCCGCACGTCGACCACCTCGGGGCGCAGCGAGCCGACCACCATCGCCGGCGGGCCGACGACCGCTACGAGGATCCCGAACCCGACGTCGTTCCAGTCGGGGCTGGTGGTGGCCTCGCCGAGGAACAGCACGAACAAGGTGACCAGACCGGCGCCGCCCCACCCCAGGACGGACCAGCCCAGGGACCGTCGCTGCGCGGCATCGCCCTGCTCGTAGCTCCACCACACGTGCACGAACAGGCAGCTGCCGAGCACGTAGCCGAGGGCGTCGAACGACGGCGGCCACGCCACGCACAGGACTCCTGCAGCAGCTGTCGTCGTCACGAGCACGAAGGAGACCGGGTCACGCCACCGAGCCACGGGGTAGGTGACGAACGCGAGCGGCAGCAGCGCGCAGCCCGCCGACCGGAGGAGCACCCCACCCACCCCGTGGAGGTCGAGGAACGCCGCAGCCGCACCGAGCAGCAGCGCCCCGCCGCCGGCCACCAGCAGGGCGCCGGAGGGTCGCGCCGGACGGTGGTGAGCCAGGAACCAGCCGGACACCGCGGTGGTCGCGCCGAGCACGGCCGCGAAGACGACGTCGGCGTTCACGACCCGCCGAATCCGCCCTGCCGGGCCCGCACGATGGCAGCCGACCGGTCGGCCACCGCGAGCTTCACGAAGATCGAGGAGATGTGGTTGGCCACCGTCTTGGGCGAGAGGTACAGCTGCTCGGCGATCGCCTGGTTGCGGTGCCCGGCGGCGAGCAGGTCGAGGACGTCGCGCTCGCGAGCGGTCAGCTCGGGGAACGGATCGGCGACCTGCGGGGGTGAGGCGAAGTAGCTCAGGACCCGCTGCGCCACCCCGGGGCTGAAGATCGCCTCGCCGGCGACCACCGCCCGCAGGGCCCGGTCGATCTCGGCCTGGTCCGCACCCTTGAGCAGGTAACCCTGGGCGCCGGCCCGCATGGCCGCGAACACGGTGTCGTCGTCGTCGAACATGGTCAGCACCAGCACGGCGGTGCCCGGGTGCTCCGCCCGGATCCGGGCGGTCGCGGCGAGCCCGTCGACGCCGGGCATCCGGATGTCCATCACCACCACGTCGGGACCGTGCTCGGCGACCGCGCCGACCGCGGCCTCGCCGTCGACGGCCTCGGCCACGACGTCGTACCCGCCCAAGGACTCCAGCAGCGCCCTCAGCCCACCGAGCACGACCGGGTGGTCGTCGGCGAGCACGACGCGGATCCGCTCCATGGGTCCATGGTGGGCCACAGGAGCGCGAATGACCCGGGAACAGCTTCCTGGTCGGGCCGGGAGATCCGGGGACACAATGAGGAACGAGCGCCGATGTGCTCGTGAGGCGCCCGGCTCGAAGGTGGAAGCAGCTCGACCACCAACCCGAGGAGACACCATGACCGAGACCACCGCACCGAGCACGGCGCAGAGCGCCTGGACGACGAAGAACAAGGTCGGCCTCGGCCTGGCCGTGCTCTACGCCGTGCTCAACATCCCGACCGTGTTCATCCCCGTGGACAACGGCGACGGCCCGCCGTTCGCCATCGGCCTGATCTGCACGCTGCTGGGCGTGGTCGCTGCCGCCGCGGGCGTCGTCGCCTGGCGCAACGGCAGCCGCCAGGCCGCGCGTCTGACGGCGGCCAGCCTGATCGTCATCACGCTGACCGCGCTCCCGGCGATCTTCCTCGACCTGCCCGCAGCCGTGAAGGTCGTCTCGGCGGTCGGTGTCGTGCTGATGCTGGTCATCGTGGTCCTGATGTTCGCCGGGCCGCAGCGGCACGGTTCCCGCTGATCAGCCGAGGTAGCCCTCCACCTCGCGCACCGGCCGGACGCTTGCGGCGTCCGGGTCCCCGCCGGCGTCGCGCAGGGCCTGCCGCTGGCGCAGCAGGTCCCAGCACTGGTCGAGCTGCTCCTCGAGCTCGCGGAGCCGGGCGTGCTCCTCGGTGGGCTCGACCTCGTGCGCCTGGAGCCGGGCCCGCAGGTCCCGCTCGGAGGCCACCAGGGCCGAGATCTGGTCGTGGATCCCGCGATCGGTCGTCATGACCCGAGTATCCGCCGACGCCGGCCCGTTCACCAGGGCCGGCGTCGACAGGGCTCGAGCAGCCGTCCTCAGGCGGCCACCACCGCGACCTCGCCGGCCCGCGCCGCCTCGGAGTGCTCCCGGCTGTCGCGGCTCGAGATGAGCACCGCGGCCAGGACGGCCCCGAGCACGGCGAATCCGGCTCCGACCGCGAAGGCGTGCGAGAAGCCCTGGGTCAGCGCGGTCGCCTTGTCCGCCCCGGCGCCGAAGGCATCGACGGTCTTCGAGTTCGCGATCGTCGCCAGGATGGCCAGCCCGAGGGCGCCGCCGACCTGCTGAGCGGTGTTGATCAGTCCCGAGGCCAGTCCCGCCTCGTGAGGCTCGGTCCCGGTCACCGCGGCGATCGTCACCGGCACGAACGAGGCACCCAGCCCGATGCCGGCCAGGATCGAGGGCCCGAGGACGCTGACGGCGTACGAGCCGTCCGGCTGGATCTGGGCGAACCAGGTCAGCCCGGCGGCCACGAAGAGCATCCCGACGATCAGCACGGTCTTGAAGCCGATGCGGGTCACCAGGGCGCTCGCAGCGCCGGCAGTGAGGATGATCGCGATCGCGAGCGGGAGGTAGGACAGCCCCGCCTGGAGCGCGTCGTCACCGAGGACCTGCTGGAGGTAGAGGGTGATCAGGAAGAACATCGAGAACAGCGACATGCCGATCAGCACGCCCACGATGTTCGCGCCGCGCAGGGTGCGCTGCCGGAAGATCGAGAACGGGACGAGCGGCTTGCTCGTGCGCAGCTCGATGACCACGAAGGCGACCAGCAGGGCGACCGCGCCGGCCAGCTTCCAGATGGTGTCGGCCGAGGACCAGCCGACCTTGGTGGCATCGACCATCCCGTAGACGCCGAGCGCGAGACCCGCTGAGACCGTGACGGCACCGGGCAGGTCGAGGGTGCGGTCGCTCTCCTCGTCGGCCGTCGACTCCACGAGTCGCTTCGGCGCCTGCCAGAAGATGAACGCACCGATCGGGACGTTCACGAACAGCACCCACTCCCAGCCGGCCCACTGCGTCAGCACGCCGCCCAGCAGCACACCTGCGGCGCCGCCGGCTCCGGCCACGGCGCCCCAGATGCCGAGCGCGCGGTTGCGGTCCTGGCCTTCGGCGAAGGTGGTCGTGATGATGGAGAGCGCTGCCGGGGAGGCGATCGCGGCGCCGAGGCCCTGGACCGCCCGAGCGCTGATCAACCACGACTCGGTCTGGGCGAGACCGCCGGCGAGCGAGGCCACCGCGAACAACGCGATGCCGATCATGAAGATGCGCCGGCGCCCGAGGTAGTCGGCCAGCCGGCCGCCGAGCAGCAGGAAGCCGCCGAAGGTCAGGGTGTAGGAGTTGACGACCCACGAGAGGTCGGCCTGGGAGAAGTGCAGTGCGTCGCCGATGGAGGGAAGGGCGACGTTGACGATGGAGGCGTCGATCACCACGACGAACTGGGTCATGGCGAGAAGCGCGAGCGCGAGGTTCTTCGCGCGTGACGTGCTGAGGTCGGGCTGGCTCATGGGAGCTCCTGATAATGTCTATGCGGAACCGTAGTTCCTCTTCCGCTTAGAACGTTACGGAAGCGCCGTTCCGCTTGTCAACCGTTTATGCGGAGGTAAGATTCCGGATGACTAGCACCTCGCACCGACAAGTTCTCCTCGCCAGCGGAAGGCAGACGTGACCACCGAGCAGCGCCCCCTGCGGGCCGACGCGCAGCGCAACCTGGAGCGCATCTGCGCCTCGGCGCGGACGCTGTTCGCCGAGCGCGGGGCGAAGGCCCAGATGGAGGACATCGCGGCGCACGCCGGTGTCGGGGTCGGCACGCTGTACCGCCGCTTCCCGACCAAGGAGTCGCTGATGACCTCCCTGGTGCGCGAGCGCTTCGCGGAGTTCGCGGAGATCGGCGCCGACGTCGAGAACACCTGCTCCCCCGACGTCGCGCTCGAGACCCTGGTGCGGCGCCAGTGCGAGGCCGTCGAGAACGACGCGGCGTTCCAGCTCGCGATGATGAGCATCGACAGCTTCGACTGGGCGGGCATCGAGGAGGTCAAGGTGGTCCTCCACGAGATCGTCACCCGGATCATCGCCCGCGGCCAGGAGGCCGGCGCCGTGCGCGCGGACCTGAAGGCCGACGACTTCGGGACGATGATGTGCGCGATCACCGCCACCATGTACTTCATGCACGAGCCCGGCGACTGGCGCCGCCAGCTCGAGATCACGCTGGCCGGGCTCCGGCCGGCCTGATCGCTCGCGCGTCAGGCCGGCCGACCCGGTTCTGCTGCCGGTCTGCTGCCGGTCTGCTGCCGGTCTGCTGCCGGTCTGCTGCCGGTCCTGCTCCTACCTGTGGGGCCGGACGGTCAGCGTGTAGACCGCCCTCGTCGCGTACACGTAGGCGTTGCCGGCGTACTTGACGGTGACCCTGCCCCTCCCCGCTGCGGCGAAGAGCGGCAGCGCGATGGTCACGTGCCCGTTGGCCAGGTAGCCGACGTGCGAGCGGCTGCCCACCGTGACGATGACCTTGCCGGTCGGCACCACACCGGTCGCCGAGACCGTGACCGCCAGCTTGGCGCCACGCGTCCTGGCCCTGACCGGACCGTCGAGGATCCGTGCGGAGATCCGCGCGACCGCGTGCGTCACGGTCACCTGGGTCGTCCCGGTGCTCCTGGCATAGGTGCCGTCCCCGCCGTAGAGCAGCGACAGCGCCCGACCGCCCGGGGCCAGCGACCTGGGCTGCAAGGTCAGCGTGGCCTTGCCCGCGGCCAGGTTCACCGTCCCGAGCAGGGTGGTGCCGTAGAACACCTGCACCTGCCCGGTCGGCGTGCCGTCCGAACCGTGCACGCTGATCGGCAGCGCCACCTTCTGCCCGTAGGCCACCGAGACGTTCGGTGCGGTCACGGTCGCCGACGGCTTCACGGTGATCGTCAGCGTGACGCTCTTCTGCGACGTCGCGAAGTTGGTCCCGCCGAGGTACGAGACCGTCACCGTGTTGGCACCGACGGCCAGGCCGGAGGTGTCGACCGGCACCGTGGCCGCACCGCCGGTCAGCGTGGCGCTGCCCAGCAGGTGGTTGCCGGCGTCGCGGGCCTCGACCGTGCCGTCCGGCTTCGCGGTCGCACTCGAGGAGACCGTCGCCGGGACACTGGTCACGCTGCCCTCGGGGGCGATCACGTTGCTGGAGGTCAGCGTCGTGGCCGCCTTCGCGACGCTCAGGGTGAACGTCGTCGACGATGTCGCGAGGGCTGCGGTGCCGCCGTACGTCGCGGTGATCGTGTGCGTCCCCGCGCCGAGCGTGACTTCGGTCAGGGCCAGCGTGGCTGTCCCGCCCGAGCCGACGGCCGCCTGCCCGATCGTGGCCGCGCCCTCGGAGAAGGTGACCGAGCCCGTCACGGTCCCGCTGGAGGTGACCGTGGCGGTGAGCGAACCCGGCGAGCCGTACGTGGCCGACTGGTTGCCGGCCGTCGTGGTCGTCGACGTCGTCGAGAGGCTCAGCGTGATGTCCTTCTGCGACGCCGAGAAGTTGCCGCCGCCGCCGTACTTGACGCTCAGCGTCGTGTCGCCCGCAGCCAGCCCGGTGGTGTCCACCGAGACCGTGACCGAGCCGGCGGACAGCGTCCCCGTGCCGACCTGGGTCGACCCGGCGAGCACCGTGACCGTGCCGTCCGGCTTCGCGGTGGCCGAGGAGGTCACCGTGACCGGCACCGGAACGACTGCACCGACCTTGCCGCTGGCGTTGGCCGCCGCCACCGACGTCGCGGCCTTGCTCACCGTGAGGGTGAACGTGGTCGAGGACGTTGCGACGGTGTTGCTGCCGGCGAAGGACGCCGTGATGGTGTGCGTCCCGGCGCCGAGGGTGACCTCGGTCAGGGGCAGCGTCGCGGTGCCGCCGGACCCGACGTCCGCCTGGCCCAGCTCGGTACCACCCTCGGAGAACGTCACCTTTCCGCTGGCATCCGCCGGGGACACCGTGGCGCTCAGCGACCCGGCCGAGCCGTAGGTGGCCGTCTGGTCGCCTGCCGTGACGCTCGAGGACTTCTTGCTCAGCGTCAGCGTGATGTCCTTCTGCGACGCCGAGAAGTTGTCGCCGCCGCCGTACTTCACCGTCAGGGTGTTGTCGCCGAGGGCCAGCCCGGTGGTGTCCACCGAGACCGTGACCGAGCCGCCGGACAGCGTCCCCGTGCCGACCTGCGTCGAGCCGGCGAGCACCGTGACCGTGCCGTCAGGCTTCGCCGTGGCGGACGAGGTGACGGTGACCGGCACCGACGCCGTGCCGCCGACGTTGCCGCTCGCGTCGCTGGCAACGACGGTGGTCGCAGCCTGGCCCACCGTGAGGGTGAAGGTCGTCGAGGAGTCGTTGAGCGCGGTGCTGTTGGCGAAGGACGCCGTGATGGTGTGCGCCCCGGCCCCGAGCGTGACCTCGGCGAGGTCCAGCGTGGCGGTCCCGTCAGCGGCCACGTCGGCCGAGCCGAGCACGGTGCCGCCCTCGGAGAACGTGACGTCGCCCCCGGGGTCGGTCGCTCCGGAGACGCTCGCGGTCAGCGAGCCGGCCGAACCGTAGGTGGCCGTCTGGTCCCCGGCCGTGACGCTCGAGTCGACCTTGACGCCCGGCAGCTTGATGTAGGCCTCCGGGGTGCCGTCGCCGGCCTGGTTGCCGTAGACCGTGAGCACCTGGTCGCCCGCGACGCCGGCCGGCAGCGTCACGCTGACCGAGGCACTGCCGCGGTCGTCGTAGGGCTGCGTGCTGTTCGACGCGGTCACCGGGACCGCGGCCGCCAGCACCGTGCTGCCGTCCTTGATCGTCAGCGACGTGTCCTGGGTGTCGTGCGGACCGGTCATCAGCAGCGAGCTCAGCGTGAAGGTGACCGTGTCGCCGGCGCTGTACGTCGCGGGCGCACCGCCCGGGAAGGTGACCCGGACGCCGTGCTGGTTGTAGTCCACCGGCAGCGGGTCGACCTGGTACTGCTTCATGTAGTCGACCTGGGCAGCCAGGTCGGTCTGCTCGGTGTCCTCCTGGTGGGTGCCGTTGGCCAGCTCCCAGAAGTTGTCACCGCCGCTGGCGAGGAACGAGTTGACCGTGACGCTGTAGTCCGCGGCCAGGTCGATCGGGTGCCCCTCGAGCCACATCTGGTCCACGACCCCGAGCGTCGCGCCGGCGTGCACCGGGTCCGGGACCTCGTGGTAGGTGTAGCTGAAGCCCTTGCTGATCCCCAGCTTGAGGAACGGGCGGGCCGGGATGTTCGCGCTCGCGTTGTCGATGTTGTCGCGCGACCACTGCTCCTCGAGCACCTTCTTGATCTGCGCACCGGTGAGCGTCATGTTGGTCAGCTCGTTGGCGAACGGCTGCACGTCGGCGGCGGTGCGGTAGGTGAGGTCACCGGAGCCGTCGGCGTTCTGGCCCTCGAGGTCCGCGCGCAGGCCGCCGGGGTTCATGAACGCGATCTGCGCCGAGCCGTTCGCCCCGGAGACGTAGCCGCTGGGGTCCTCGGTCGAGGTCGCCCAGCGCTGGATCTCCGCGATCTGGTTGCCCAGCGTGGACTCACCACCACGGTTCTCGGTGCCGTCCGAGAGGCGCGCGCGGTCGAACGGTCCGCCGAGCTTCCCGAGCGTCTGGGCGCCGACCGCCTGCGAGGCGGAGACCGCGTCGGAGACGATCGAGGCGACGTCGGGGTCGTTCGGCGCGCTGAACAGCGTGCTGACCGGACCCTTGACGCCGACCAGGTTCGAGGTCACGTCGACGGGGTTGCCCGCGGCGTCGAAGGAGTAGACGAGCTGGTCCAGCGCCACGGCGTACGAACCGGCCTGCATGACCGGGCGGGAGGTGATGCTCCGGCCCGACCACCCGCCGACCGGGAACGAGCAGCTGTACTCCAGGTGTGTGTGGCCCGAGATGACCGCATCGACGTTGTCGTTGATGCCGTTCAGCTCGGTGGCGAACGACGAGCCGCTGCCGAGCATGCTCGAGCAGTCGGTCGACGCCGCACCCTCGTGGGTCAGCAGCACGACGACCTTGGCGCCATCAGCTTTCAGCTGGTCGGAGTAGTGGTTGATCGCGGTGATCGTGTCGGCCTCGTCGTCGACGTGGACGCCGGCCAGGTTCGCCGGGCTCTCCAGCGAGTCGAGGTCAGGGGTCACCGTGCCGACGAAGCCGATCTTGATCGTCTGGCCCGAGTCCAGGGTGACCGGGATCGTCTTGGTCGCCGGTGCGATCGGGTCACCGACCTGCAGCGGACCGGCACCGTCGGGGTCGACCGAGTAGGTGACGTTCGCCGCCAGGTAGGGCAGTCCGTCGGGGTCCTTCGCGCTCGGGTCCGCCCCGAACGGGTTGGTGCCGGCGTCGTACTTCTTCATCAGGCGGTTGACGAGGTCCTTCCACCCGACGTGCGCGGCGCCGAGCGACGGCTGGCCGTCGAACTCGTGGTTGCCGACCGTCGAGACGTCCAGGCCGATCTGCGACAGCGCGTCCAGGGACGGCTTGTCGTGCGCGGTGAACGACTCGAACGTCGAGGCGCCCACGTTGTCGCCACCCGAGGCGAAGATCGTCTTGTCCGCGCCGTACTGCTCGCGCAGCTCGTTGACCGCTCCACCCAGCGCAGCCGCGCCGCCGTCGGAGGAGTCGGCGACGAGGCGGCCGTGGAAGTCGTTGACCCCCACGATCTGGACGTCGGTGACCTTGTCCGCAGCCGCCACCGAGGGCAGGTCGAGGCCGATGACCATCGGGTTGTGGTCCGAGCTGCGGAACGGGGTCGCCCCGGCGAGGTCGGTCGCGTACGAGACGTCCGTCGGGATCCCGTTGCCCTGGCTGGTGCCGTAGTAGAAGTTCGTGGCGTTGTCGTCGTAGCGCCCGTAGTCGTAGGCGTCGGTCTCGTTGGCGTTGATCTCCCACACGTCGGCGCCGGTGAACGCCGAGGTGAACCCGGCCGACATGAACTCGTGGTCGATCGACCCGACCGTGCCGTAGCCGACCTGGTCGGTGCCGGTGGTGGCGGCGGTGTTCGGGGTCGCGACCTTCACCGCGCCGGCGGCGTCGGTGCCGACGTTGACGTTCGAGGTGAAGTTGTAGGTGATGTCCTTCGGGTCGTTCGACTCCAGCAGCGAGAAGGCCAGCGGGTCGCGGCCGGTGTCGTTGCTCTGGGAGGCCGCGAGGATCGCCTTGATCGGGTCCTCCTCGGTGTAGGAGTTGAAGTCGCCGAGGATGAGCACCTTGTCGGTCTTCCACTTCGCGGCGAATTCGTTGGCGAACCGGACGAGCTCCTGGCCCTGCTTGATGCGTGCCTGGTTGTAGGCACCCACCAGCGGGTCGGACTTGTTGTCACCGGTGATGGTGATGTTCGGATCGTCGGAGGTGCTGGTGCCGCCCTTGGACTTGAAGTGGTTCACGATGACCGCGAAGCCGGCGGAGTTCGGGGTGCCGACCGGCTTGAAGTACTGCGCCAGGGGCTCGCGGGCGTTGTCGAACGGCGAGGCGCCGTTGTAGGTCGGCTGCGCGTGGTTGCCCGGGTTGTCGGGGCTCTGCGGGTTGGCCGGGAAGTCCAGGTCGGCCGGGCCGACCGGCACGACCGTGGCCAGCTTGTAGATGAAGGCGGAGCGGATGACGTCCTGGCCCGAGGCGTAGGAGCAGCTCGCGTTGGCGCGCGAGGCCGCGTTGCCGTCGATCGGGGTGACGCCGTCGCCGCGGAGGATCGAGCACATGTGGACCATCGAGGTGGCGTCGGTCGCCTCCTCCGGCGACTTCCCGTAGCCCCAGACCTTGGAACCGGCGGCCGCGTTGAGCCTGTCGACGAGGTACTTCAGGGCCTCGTCGCGGATCGCGATCGGCGTGCCCTGGCCCTGGTCCTTCAGGTTGGTCAGGTCGGGGGAGAGCGGGCTGTTGGTGATGCCCCGCTTGAGCTTGTTCGGGTTCTCGATTT
>JBJMIO010000113.1:0-4804 GCA_045806765.1 Marmoricola sp. | reverse complement strand
TGCGGCTACGGCGACGTCGGCAAGGGCTGCGCGGAGTCGCTGCGCGGCCAGGGCGCCCGCGTCATCGTCACCGAGATCGACCCGATCTGCGCGCTGCAGGCGGCCATGGACGGCTACGAGGTCAAGCGCCTCGAGACGGTCGTCGAGTACGCCGACATCTTCATCACCACCACGGGCAACTTCGACATCATCAAGGTCGAGCACTTCGAGAAGATGAAGCACCAGGCGATCGTCGGCAACATCGGTCACTTCGACAACGAGATCGACATGGCCGGCCTGGCCAAGATCCCGGGCATCGTGAAGGACGAGATCAAGCCGCAGGTCCACCAGTGGATCTTCCCCGACGGCAAGAAGGTCATCGTGCTCTCCGAGGGCCGTCTGCTCAACCTCGGCAACGCGACCGGCCACCCGTCATTCGTGATGTCGAACTCCTTCACCAACCAGGTGCTGGCGCAGATCGAGCTCTACACCAAGCTCGAGGAGTACCCGATCGGCGTGTACGTGCTGCCGAAGCACCTCGACGAGGAGGTCGCACGCCTGCACCTCGACGCCATCGGTGTCGAGCTGACCGAGCTGAACCAGGCGCAGGCCGACTACCTCGGCGTGCCGGTCGGCGGACCGTTCAAGTCCGACCACTACCGGTACTGACCGGGACGAACCAGGAGTGACCCAGCTGGACCAGGCCGGACGGGCCCGCATCCTCGTCGTCGACGACGATGCGGCGCTCGCGGAGATGCTGACACTCGTCCTCGCCAACGAGGGATTCGAGAGCCGCATCGTGGCGCGGGGGGACGAGGCGTACGCCGCGTTCTCCGACTACCGACCCGACCTGGTCCTGCTGGACCTCATGCTCCCCGGCACCGACGGCATCGAGGTGTGCCGCCAGATCAGGGCCACCTCCGGGGTGCCGATCGTGATGCTGACCGCGAAGACCGACACCATCGACGTCGTGGTCGGGCTGGAGTCCGGCGCGGACGACTACGTCTCCAAGCCGTTCAAGCCCAAGGAGCTGATCGCCCGCATCCGCGCCCGGATGCGCCACTTCGAGGCCCCGGCGCCCGAGGTGCTCAGCATCGGCGACCTGCGCATCGACGTGGCCGGGCACAGCGTGCAACGCATCGGCGCGGCAGGCGGCGCGATCGCGCTGACCCCGCTGGAGTTCGACCTCCTGGTCTGCCTGGCCCGACGGCCCTGGCAGGTCTTCACCCGCGAGATGCTGCTCGAGCAGGTGTGGGGATACCGCCACGCCGCCGACACCCGCCTGGTCAACGTGCACGTGCAGCGCCTGCGCGCCAAGGTCGAGCACGATCCGGAGGTCCCGGCGATCGTGCTGACCGTGCGCGGCGTCGGCTACAAGGCGGGCGCGAGTGCCGAGGGCGGACCCGGTGGGGCAGTCTCGGACTGAGCGGACCCGGCACGCGGCGGCGCTGGTCTTCACCTTCTGGCGTCGCTCGATCCGCACCCGCGTCCTGGTGGCCATCGTCCTCCTCGGCGCCCTGGTCGCCGGGGGAGTCGGGCTGCTGCTGATGCAGCAGATCACCGACGGTCTGGTCCGCAGCCGCGTGACGGCCTCGGTGGCCGAGGCGGTCAGCGAGACCGACAACGCGCGCGACCAGCTCGCCTCGGCCGGCAGCAGCGACTTCGACCCGACCACGCAGCTGCGCCAGCTGGTGGAGTCGCTGGTGGCCCGCGGTGAGGTGCGCGGCTTCGACGTCGTCGTGCTCGGCCCGGTGGGCGTGAAGTCCTCGCCGGCGCTCGACGCCGGGATCCGGACCTCCCCGGGAGTCTCGGTCGGCGACGTGCCCCAGTCGCTGCGCAGAAGGGTCGACTCGAGGGCGGGTACGTCGTGGACCTACACGCGCACCCGCGGGGTCCCCGCGGTCGTCGTCGGCTCGCGGGTCGTGCTGCCCAGCGACGGTGGCACCTACACCGTCTTCTACCTCTTCGACATGCGCAGCGAGCAGCGCACCCTCGACCTCGTACGCCGCTCCCTGCTGACCTCCGCGATCCTGCTGCTGGTCCTGACCGCGGGCGTGGTGCTGCTGGTGACCCGCCAGGTGATCACCCCGGTCCGCCTCGCCCGCCGGGTGGCCGAGCGGATCGCCTCGGGGCGCCTGGAGGAGCGGATGCACGTGCACGGCGAGGACGACATCGCCCGCCTGGCGACCTCCTTCAACCAGATGACCGACGCGCTCCAGCAGCAGATCCGCCAGCTCGTCGACCTCTCCCAGGCACAGCGCCAATTCGTCTCCGACGTCTCCCACGAGCTGCGCACGCCGCTGACCACGGTACGGATGGCCGGCGACGTGCTGCACGACTCGCGCGCCTCCTTCGATCCGGTCACCGCACGCGCCGCCGAGCTGCTGCAGACCGAGCTGGACCGGTTCGAGAACCTGCTCGCCGACCTGCTGGAGATCAGCCGGTTCGATGCCGGCGCGGCCGGCCTGGAGCTGGCCGAGGTGAACCTTGCCGACGTCGCCCACCGGGTCGTCGCGGCCTGCGACCCGGTGGCACGGACCCGCGGCGTCCGCCTGGTCATCGACGCGCCGCGGGCGTGCGTGGCCGAGGTCGACGAGCGCCGCATCGAGCGGGTGCTGCGCAACCTGGTCGGCAACGCGATCGACCACGCAGGTGCGCCGGGCGAGGCACGCGTCGTGGTCACGGTCGGCAGCGACGGCCACGCGGCTGCGATCACCGTGCGCGACCACGGGGTCGGCCTGTCTCCCAACCAGCTGCAGATGGTCTTCAACCGGTTCTGGCGGGCCGACCCCGCCCGTGCGCGCTCGACCGGCGGCACCGGCCTGGGGCTGGCGATCTCGCTCGAGGACGCCCAGCTGCACGGCGGCTGGCTGGAGGTCTGGGGGGCGCCCGGGGCCGGAGCCCAGTTCCGCGTCACCGTGCCGCGGCGTGCCGGCGACCCGCTGGGGCACAGCCCGCTGCCGCTGGTCCCCGCCGACGCTCCGGCGGCCGGCGAGGTCGCGACCGAGATCGAGGAGGAGGTCCGATGACCCACCGCCGTGGTGGCCTGGCCGCGCTGACCGCGTTCCTCGCGGCTCTCGTGGTCACCGGGTGCACGACGCTGCCGACCTCGGGATCGGTGCACACCCGGACCGGGGACTCCTCGGACTCGGTCAACCAGGCGCCCTACTTCACCCCGCCCGGCCCGGCCGCGGGAGCCGACCCGTCGGCGATCGTCGAGGGGTTCCTGCTCGCGATCCAGGCGAACCCGCCGAGCACCGCGGTCGCGCGCTCGTTCCTGGTCGACGACGCCAAGGCGACCTGGAAGCCGGCCGCCGGCACCATCGTCTACGACAGCTCCACCCTGACCGCGCACGGCACGCAGGTGCAGGCCCGGTTGGCCGGAGCCCACCGGCTCGACCCGAGCGGCGGCTGGCGCGGAGGCTCCACGAGCTCGGCACTCGACCTCTCCTTCCACCTGGTCCAGCAGCACGGGCAGTGGCGGATCGCCAACCCGCCCGCCTCGCTGCCGGTGCTCGCGTCGTACTTCCGCAGCCTGTACGCGCCGTACACGCTCTACTTCTACGACCGCACCGGGACCGTGCTGGTGCCGACGCAGATCTACCTGCCGCGCGGCGAGCAGGTCGCCTCGAACCTGGTGCGCGGGCTCCTGGACGGACCGGGCTCCGACCTGGGCCGGATCACCGGGCGAGCGGTGCGTCCCAGCGGTGGCCTGGTCGGACCGGTGGTCACCAACGACGAGGCCGTGGCCGAGGTGCCGTTCAGCCCCGAGATCCAGCGGCTCTCGCGCACCGACCTGCACCGCCTCGTGATGCAGCTGGCGTGGACGCTGAGCCAGGTCCCCGGGATCACCCGGCTGCGGCTGACCGCCGACGGCGTTCCGGTCGCGATCTCCGGCGGGCGCAGCGACATCAGCCTGGTCGGGCACCTCGACTACGACCCGGTCTCCGCGCCGTCGAGCGACGTGGTCGCGATCTCGGGCGGCAAGCTCGTCACGGTCGCCTCCGACGGCTCGGTGCGCCCGGTCGCCGGACCGCTCGGTGGCGTCGGCTACTCGATGCGCTCGGTCGCGCACAGCATCACCGAGCACCAGTACGCCGCGGTCTCGGGCAACGGTGCCCGGCTCTTCGAGGCCAGCGACTACATCGGCGGCGCGACCGGCACCGTGCGCACCGTCCTGTCCGGTGCGTCGAACCTGCTGCGCCCGGTCTACGACCGCTTCGGCGACCTCTGGGTCCTCGACGCGACCCGTTCGGGGGCGGTGGTGCACCTCATCAGCGGCGGGCACGACCGCGTCGTCCGGGTCGACGGCATCTCCGGTCGGCGGATCAGCTCCTTCACCGTGACCCGCGACGGTGCCCGCCTGGTGGCCGGCGCCTCCTCCCCGCAGACCTCGGTGGTCGTCTCCGGCATCCTGCGCGCAGACCGCGGTCGGGTCGTCCGGGTGCTGCGCGCCGAGACGCTGGACACCGACGGGCTGGAGGCGGGACCCGTCCTCGACGTCGGGCAGGACAGCGGCACCACGATCGCCGTGCTGACCCGGACCCCCTCGGGGACCCGGAGGATCCTCCCGGTCCAGCTCGACGGCGCACCCGGCTTCGGCCGCTCGACCCCGGACGCGATCCCGCAGCAGCTGATCTCGCTGCTGGTCACCCCCGACCCCGCGCTGGGGCCCCAGGCGGTCTCGGCCGACCACGAGCTGCTGGTGCCGAATGCGCTGGGGCAGTGGGTGCGCCTCGCGGGCGACATCCTCACAGCCGCCTACCCGGACTAGCGCTCCACCGACTGCTCGAGCGCCGGCGCGACGCGACGGCCGTCCCCGCGA
>JBJMIO010000112.1:0-4184 GCA_045806765.1 Marmoricola sp. | reverse complement strand
GTCTTCGGCACGGTCGTGTTCGCGATGTTCGCGGGCTTCTACTTCTGGTGGCCGAAGATGACCGGCCGGATGCTCGACGAGCGCCTGGGCAAGATCCACTTCTGGCTGCTGTTCATCGGTTTCCACACCACCTTCCTGGTCCAGCACTGGCTCGGCGTCGAGGGCTTCCCGCGCCGGTACGCCGACTACTCGGCTTCGGACGGCTTCACCACGCTGAACCAGATCTCGACGATCGGCGCCTTCCTGCTCGCCTCTTCGACGCTGCCGTTCCTCTGGAACGTCTACAAGTCGCGGCGCGGTCCGAAGGTCACCGTGGACGACCCGTGGGGCTGGGGCCGCTCGCTGGAGTGGGCGACCAGCTGCCCGCCGCCGCGGCACAACTTCGTCTCGATCCCGCGGATCCGCTCGGAGTCGCCGGCCTTCGACCTCCACCACCCGGAGATCGCGGCGCTGGAGTACGAGGACAACGACAACCTGGAGGGCTCCGGCTTCGCCGACGCCCCGCAGATGGACGGCCGCAAGGAGCAGCTCGGCGACGCCGGCGCCGATGGGAGTGACGCCTGATGAAGTCCGAGACCCTGATCTTCGCGATCTGCACGTTCTTCTTCGTGCTGGTGGCCCCGGCCTACTGGCTGATCACCTCCGACCCGACCGGGACCTCGGCGCTGGTCATGACCGCGCTGCTGACCCTGCTGGTCAGCTTCTACCTGGGCTTCCACGCCAGCAAGATGGAGCCCCGGCCCGAGGACCGCAAGGACGGCGAGATCGCCGACGGTGCGGGCGAGCTGGGCTTCTTCCCGCCGTACAGCTGGTGGCCGCTGTGGTGCACGCTGTGCCTGGCCACGATCGTGCTGGGTGTGGTGATCGGCTGGTGGCTCGTGATCATCGGAGCGATCCTGGGCTTCGTGGCCCTCTCCGGGCTGGTCTTCGAGTACTACCGCGGAGAGCACGCGCACTGAGCCTGTTTGGTTGCACGCCGGACTGGTGACGTTCGGCACGCGGTTTCCTGGTCATCTGGGCTGTGGGGCCTTGTTACCCTGGTGAGGACCTGACCCGCCTGATTTCGGGAGCTCCATTGCACGCGCGACGTACCTGGGTGGCGATCTCCTTCGCCGTCCTGCTGGCCACCACTGCTGCGTGCAGCAACGCAGCCAAGGGTGGCGACAACGGGGCTGCGGGCCCGAACGGCTCACCGACCACCACCGCGGCCTCCGACGGCTCCGGTGCCCAGATCACCTCGAGCATCGCCGCCGGCGCCAAGCACGTGAAGATCAACCGCAGCGTGCGTCTCGACGTCAGCGACGGCGCCTTCACCTCGGTCAGCCTGAGCAGCAAGACCGGCGAGGTCGCCGGGACGCTCTCCGGGGACAAGACCAGCTGGCAGAGCACCGGGCGTCTCCAGCCGGGCGTGACCTACACGGTCCGCGGCGCCGCGAACGACGCGAAGGGCAAGGAAGCGGTCTACTCCTCCAGGTTCCACACCCAGGCCCTGGCGCTGGACCACCAGACGTTCCCGAGCTTCTTCCCGACCGAGGGCGCGACCGTCGGTGTCGGCCTGCCGGTGATCATCCACTTCGACGTGCCGGTCACCGACCACGCGTCGTTCCAGAAGCACATCACCGTGACCAGCAAGCCCGCTCAGGCCGGTGGCTTCCACTGGATCTCCGACACCGAGCTGCACTGGCGTCCGGCGAAGTACTGGAAGGCCGGCACCCAGGTGACGGTCAACGCCGACGTCGACAGCGTCCCCGCCGGCAACGGCGTCTACGGCCAGAAGAGCCGGACCAACCACTTCACGATCGGTCGCTCGCAGGTCCTCAAGGTCAACACGAAGACCGACCAGATGAAGGTCGTCCGTGACGGCAAGGTGATCCGCACCCTCCCGGTGACCACCGGCCAGCAGCCGGAGTTCACCACCCGGTCGGGCATCAAGGTCATCATCGAGAAGGACCGCCGCCACGACATGAACTCCGAGACCATCGGCATCGACCCGAACGGCCCGAACGGCTACAACCTCAAGGGCGTCGAGTTCGCGATGCGGCTGACCTACTCCGGGGAGTTCCTCCACGCAGCGCCGTGGTCGGTGGCCTCCCAGGGTCACTCGAACGTCAGCCACGGCTGCACCGGCATGAGCACCGCCAACGCCGGCTGGCTCTACAACAGCTCGATGATCGGCGACCCGGTGGAGTACACCGGCACCGACAAGCCGATGACCCTGAGCAACGGCATCGGCGACTGGAACCTGCCGTTCAAGGAGTACGCCCAGAGCGCAGGCCTCTGACCTGCCGACGTCGGCGCGTGGGAGCTCAGGCGTCGATTCCGTGCAGGTTCTTCGCGGTCGCTGAGGCCTTGACCTCACCCGGGTCGGGGTAGGTCCCGAAGAGCCGGTCCGCGGTCGCGGTGCTGGTCACGGTGAACCAGTAGTGCTCGTTCTTGTAGTGGTGCAGGCGGTGGTTGCGCCAGACCGCCTTGTAGACCTTCGTCCGCGGCTTGTAGTCGCTGTGGATCAGGTAGTGCGACCACTCGTAGGCCAGCCCGGTCACGCCGACGACGAACAGGAACGTCAGGCCCTGGCCCAGCCGTGGGAACGCGAGGAGGGCGATCGCGAAGTCGCCGGCAACGACCAGGACCAGCGAGCGCCAGGGGATGAAGACCAGCGGGATGTCGCGCGGGTCGGCATGGTGGCGACGGTGGTCGCGGGCCAACTCGCTGTCGATCTTGACGCCGACGACCTTGCGCGGCTTCCAGTGCAGGATGAACACGTGGATGACCCACTCGAGCACCGGGAACATCGCCACCCAGATCACCGGGGCCCACAGGTCGCTCACGCGCCAGTCGCCCTCGGCGATCCGCCAGACCAGGGCGACCACGATGGTCGCCGCGATCATGTAGGGGCTCGGGTGCTTCCAGAACTCACGGCCGGTGGTGCCGAGGCTGACCGTCGTACGGCGCGAGGCGCCGGTGATCCGGGCCTCCTCGGCCGCCAGGCGCTCCTGGGCCAGCGCCTCGATCTCGGGCGACGCCTTGATCGGGTTGCTCTGCGTCATCCGCCTTCTCCTTCAACGATGTCCTCGTCGTCACAGAAGGCGTCGAGGAAGTCGACCATGGCTTCGGTGGCCGGGCGCAGGAGTGCGTCGGCCGCGCCCTGCGCGCTCGTCGGGTGCCCGCCGAGCACGGCGCCGGCGATCTCCCGGTAGCCCTCGGTGTTGCTGACCTCGCCCTCGAGCAGGGGAGCGAGGGCCTCGATCGCGGGCTCGTAGGCAAGCCGCAGGTTGTTGAACATCATCCGGAAGACGATCGAGTCGGCGATGTCGACGATCGCGTCCCAGAACGCCAGGGCGGCGTGCTGGCGGGCCACCGGGTCCTCGGCGGCGGCCAGGGTCCCCACGGCGCCCTCGAGGGCACCGCGGAGAACCTGGTCCGCACGACGTGAGCGCTCGGCTGCCATCCGGGCCACGCTCGGCGCGATCGCGAACCGGGCCTCGATGATGCTGCGCGCCACGGCCGGGTCCAGCTGGCCGTCGCGCACCAGCATCCGGGGCAGCAGGTCCAGGCCGGCGTACCGCTGGAAGTCCCGCACCGTGGTCGCGCCGCCGTGGCGGACCTCGACCAGCCGCGTGGCCGACATCCGCTGGAGTGCCTCCCGGACCGCGGGCCGGGAGACCCCGAGAAGCTCGGAGAGCCGCCTCTCGCTGGGGAGCGTGTCCCCGGCCGAGAGGCTGCCGTCCACGACCTCGCTGAGCAGCTGGTCGAAGACGTCGTCGGGGACCAGGCGCTTGATGATCGGGGTCAGAGCCATGGAACGACTCTGACCCCGATCTGGTCATGTGGTCAAGTGGTCTGACCAGTGACCTGGATCACATCACCCGACGCAGTCCTGCTGGTCGGTGATCATGTCCATCTCGTAGACCTCGTGCGTGGTGCGGTCGACCAGGAACTGGTACTCGGTGTTGCCGGGCAGCGGGGTCACCCAGCTGGAGTCGGTGGTCGGGTGGCCGTGCGGGTAGGCCTTCTTGACGTCGGCGAGGCTCGAGCCGAGGCCGATGCCCTCGGGCGTCATCTGCCCCGGTCCGGCGAACAGCACCGCCAGACCCACGGTCGGGGACACCAGCGAGCTCGAGCCGTCCTCGGGGACCTGGTACGGCAGCGTCACGGCGCTGCAGTGCGTCGTCGAGGGGTGGGGG
>JBJMIO010000111.1:0-6030 GCA_045806765.1 Marmoricola sp. | reverse complement strand
CTCTTCGAGATCACCGTCGACGAGGCGCTCGCGATCTACGCCCAGCCCAAGCAGCGCGGCCGCGGTGCCGCGCAGCCGCCCCTCAAGGAGCTCGGCAACGACCCGGTCTCCGGACAGCCGGTGGTCGTGAAGGCGGGCCGTTTCGGTGAGTACGTGACCGACGGCGAGTACAACGCCACCCTGCGCAAGGACGACACGGTCGAGGCGATCACCCTCGAGCGCGCCGCCGAGCTGCTCGCCGAGCGTCGTGAGAAGGGCCCGGCGAAGAAGGCGGCCAAGAAGGGCGCGAAGAAGTCGGCGGCGAAGAAGACCACCAAGAAGACCGCCGCGAAGAAGACCGCGAAGAAGGCTCCGGCCAAGAAGGCCTGACCGGTCCTGCCGACCGAGGTGGGAGCGTAGCGAGCCTTGAGATCCCGCGTCGGCACCCGCTACTAGGCTGACCCCGTGTCCACCCCCGTCTACGCCGAGCGCGGCCTCTTCCTCTGCTTCGAGGGTGGCGAGGGCGGTGGCAAGTCGACGCAGGCCAAGCTCCTGGCGGCCTGGCTGGAGGGTCGCGGACGCGAGGTCGTGCTCACCCACGAACCCGGGGCCACCGAGGTGGGCCGCAAGGTCCGCCAGATCGTGCTGAGCCCGGAGACCGGTCACCTCGACGACCGCACCGAGGCCCTGCTGTACGCCGCCGACAAGGCCGAGCACCTCGACAAGGTCGTGCGCCCGGCGCTGGAGCGCGACGCCGTGGTCATCACCGACCGGTACGTCGACTCCTCGCTGGCCTACCAGGGGGCGGGCCGTTCGCTGGATGCCGGCGAGCTCGAGGAGATGCTGCGCTGGGCCACCTCCGACCTGCGCCCGCACCTCACGATCCTGCTCGACGTCGAGCCGAGCGCCGGGCTGACCCGCGTCGACGAGCTGGTCGCCGGGCGCGACCGGATCGAGGGCGAGCCGCTGGACTTCCACCACCGGGTGCGCGAAGCCTTCCTCGACCTGGCTGCGGCCGATGCCGGTCACTACCTCGTGCTGGATGCCCGCGGCTCGGTCGAGGAGATCGCCACCGCGATCCAGGAGCACGTCGAGGGCCTGCTGTGACCCTTCGTGACAGCGCTGGCGCGCCTCCTCAGGGCGGCGGTGACGTCTTCGGCGACCTCGTCGGCCAGCAGGCGGTCATCGAGCGGCTGCGGCTCGCCGTGGCCGGGGACATGACCCACGCCTGGTTGTTCACCGGTCCGCCGGGATCAGGTCGCTCGAATGCGGCCATCGCCTTCGCGGCGGCGCTGCAGTGCGAGGAGGGCGGCTGCGGCACCTGCCACTCCTGCCACGGCGTCGACGTCGGCTCGCACCCCGACGTACGCGTGACCCGGACCGAGAAGCTCTCCATCGGCGTCGACGAGGTGCGCGAGCTGGTCCGCTCGGCGGCGCTCGCCCCGTCCGGTCGGCGCTACCAGATCATGATCGTCGAGGACGCAGACCGGCTCACCGAGCAGGCCGCCAACGCCCTGCTCAAGGCGATCGAGGAGCCGACCCCGCGCACGGTCTGGCTGCTCTGCGCACCGACGGTCGAGGACGTGCTGCCCACCATCCGCTCGCGTACGCGGCTGGTCGTGCTCGCCACCCCGAGCAGTGCCGACGTGGCTGCGTTCCTGGTCCGGCGCGACGGGGTCGACGAGCAGACCGCGCTGCACGCGGCGCGAGCCAGCCAGGGCCACATCGGTCGGGCACGGGCCCTCGCCCGCGAGGAGGACACCCGTGCACGACGACGCCAGGTGGTGCAGCTCCCGACCCGGCTGACCACCCTCGGTGCGTGCATGAGGGCGGCCACCGCGCTGCACGACCTCGCCAAGGAGGAGGCCGACGCGATGACGGGGGTGCACGACGCCCGGGAGCGCGAGGAGCTCGACCGTGCCTACGGCGTCGTCGAGCGTGGCCGGCGGCCCCGCGAGTACGCCCCGGCGCTGCGTGACCTGGAGAAGTCGCAGAAGACGCGTGCCAAGCGCCGCCACCTCGACGTGGTCGACCGCGGCCTGATGGACCTGGTCTCGGTCTACCGCGACGCGCTCACCCTGCAGCTCGGTGCGAGGACCGAGGTCGTCAACGAGGAGGTCCGCACCGACGTCGAGGACCTGGCCAGGACCACCACGCCGGAGGACAACCTGCGCCGCATCGACGCCGTCTTCGCCGCGCGCGAGCAGATGCTGGAGTTCAACGTGCAACCGATCCTGGCGCTGGAGTCGCTGATGATGGGACTGCGGGTCAGCCCACCCTCCTGAGCCCACCGGCCTAGGGTTGTCCCATGTCGATGCCGCCGCCCCCTCCCGGACCGCCGCCCGGACCGCAGCCAGGTTCGCAGCCAGGTTCGCAGCCCGGTCCGCCGCCGGGGCCGCCCCGGGCTCCTCGCAGCCCGGTCCTGATCGGGCTCCTGGTGGGCGTGCTGCTCTTCGCGGTCGCGGGCGCCGGGTTCGCCGCGGTCTCCGCGATCCGCGACAACAGCGACGACACCAGCTCCTCCTCGTCGGGCTCGAGCGAGAAACCGACCCCGTCCGCAGAGCCGAGCACGCCGCTGCCCTCGACGGCCCCGACCTTGGCGAGGTACTACCACCAGAAGCTGCAGTGGGGGTCGTGCGGATCCGACAAGTGCGCGACCATGGCGGTCCCGCTCGACTACGCACAGCCGGCCGGGCAGGAGATCCGGATCGCGATCCTGAAGGTGCCCGCCGCGCGTCCCTCCGAGCGGGTCGGCTCGCTGGTGGTGAACCCGGGGGGACCCGGCGGATCGGGCACCGAGTTCGCGTCGTACGGCGCCCTGCAGTTCGGCTCGACGCTGGCCGACCACTTCGACATCGTCGGGTTCGACCCGCGCGGCGTGGCCAACAGCGATCCGCTCAAGTGCGCGACGACCGAGCAGCTCGACGCGCTGCTCGGCTACGACCCCGACCCGGACAACGCGGCCGAGCGCAACGAGCTCGACCACCTCACCCGGGTGGTGGGGGACGGTTGCCTGAGCCGCAGCGGAGAGCTGGCCCGGCACATGTCGACCCAGGAGGCCGCCCGGGACATGGACATCCTGCGGGCGGCTCTCGGTGAGGCGAAGCTGGACTACCTCGGCTCCTCCTACGGCACGTTCCTCGGTGCGACCTACGCCAACCTGTTCCCCAAGCACGTCGGCCGCTTCGTCCTGGACGGCGCGATCGACCCGGCGCTCTCCAACGAGAAGCTCGCCCTCGAGCAGGCCGGCGGTTTCCAGACCGCGCTCGACGCCTATATCTCCGACTGCGTCGGCAAGGGCGGCTGCTTCCTCGGCGGCAGCGTGAAGGCCGGCGAGCAGCGCATCCGCGCCTTCCTCGACCAGGTCGGCGCGCACCCGCTGCCGACCGGGCAGTCCCGCACGCTGACCGACGGCTGGGCCACGCTCGGCATCTTCTTCCCGCTCTACGTCAAGGACTACTGGCCGATGCTGACCAGCGCGCTCCAGGCGGCGTTCCGTGGCGACGGATCGAAGATGATGGCGCTGGCCGACCAGTACGCCAGCCGCGGCTCGAACGGTTACAAGGACAACTCGATGGAAGCCCTGTACGCGGTCAACTGCCTCGACCACGACGACTACATCCTGACCAAGGACGTCCCGCAGCACTTCGCCGAGTTCTTGAAGGCATCGCCGACCTTCGGCCGGTTCTTCGCCTTCGGGCTCTCGACGTGCTCGGCGTGGCCGGTGCGCAGCGGCAAGCACACGGTCGCCCTGCACGCCAAGGGCGCGCCGCCGATCGTGGTCGTCGGCACCACCCGCGACCCCGCCACCCCGCTCGCCTGGGCCCAGGCGCTGGCCCGCGAGCTCGACTCCGGACGCCTGGTCACCCGCGACGGCGACGGGCACACGGGTTTCCAGCGGGGCAACAGCTGCGTCGACGACGCGGTCGAGAACTGGCTCGTCTCCGGCACGGTCCCGCGCGCGAACCTGATGTGCTGAGGCGGGCCCCGACTCGGTTTCGCCGGGGTGCGACACCGCCCCTATACTCGTGCGGCGTGCCCGGCTGAACGGCCGGTCACCGCGCCGCCTTAGCTCAGTCGGTAGAGCGAGTCACTCGTAATGACTAGGTCGTCGGTTCGATTCCGACAGGCGGCTCCGAGAAGAGGGCCCTGACGATCACGTCGGGGCCTTCGTCGTTCCCGACGCGTAGGCTTCGAGCGCGATGACAACCCCGACGTCCGCCACGCCACCGGACGCAGGCGCCTGGTCGCCGTGGCGCTCGGTGGTGGTCTTCGGCCTGGTGAGCCTCGCGGCCGACATGGTCTACGAGGGCATGCGGGCGATGGCCGGTCCGTTCCTCGGATCCCTCGGCGCCTCCGCGTTCACGGTCGGCCTGGTCACCGGAGCCGGCGAGGCGGTCGCGCTGGTGCTCCGGCTCGTCACCGGCGCCTGGGCGGACCAGGGCAAGCGGTACTGGCGGCTGACGTTCATCGGCTACGCGCTCACCGCGGTCGCCGTCCCGCTGCTCGCGGTCGCTCCGTTCGTCGGCGCCGCCGGCCTCGGGCTCGCCTCCTTCCTGATCCTCGCCGAGCGCACCGGCAAGGCGATCCGCAGCCCCGCGAAGTCGGCGCTGCTGGCCCGGATGGCCACCGAGACCGGACGCGGGCGTGGCTTCGCGGTGCACAAGGCGCTCGACCAGGTGGGCGCCTTCGCGGGGCCGCTGCTGCTCGCCGGAGCGGCCGCGGTGACCGGGGTCTACTGGCCCGGATTCGCCCTCCTCGCGGTCCCCGGCGCGATCTCGCTCTACCTCCTGGCGCTGCTGCGCCGCCGGGCGCCGATCGACGCCGACGACCCGGTCGACCCCGCCGCCCGCCGTCCCGCCGCCGCCCTGGCCAAGGTGCGCGCCGCCGTCCTGGGCAGCGAGCTGCCGCGGGTGTTCTACCTGTTCTCGGTGTCGACCGCGCTGACCACCGCCGGGCTGATGACCTTCGGCATCATCTCCTTCCAGCTCGTCGGCAACGGTCTTCTCGGCGCAGCCGCGGTCCCGCTCGTCTACGCCGGGGCGATGGCGACCGAGGCGGTCGCGGCCCTCGCGACCGGCGACCTGTTCGACCGCTGGGGCGGCCGGGTGCTGGTCGTGGTCCCGGTGCTGGTGGCCGCGGTCCCGCTGCTCGTCTTCGCCCACCACCTGCTGCCGGTGCTGCTCGGGGTCGCGGTCTGGGGTGCGGCCACGGGGATCCAGGACTCCACGGTCAAGGCGTACGTCGCGGACCTGGTGCCGCAGCAGCGGCGAGCCACGGCGTACGGCGTGTTCGCGGGCGTCCAGGGCCTCGGCGCGCTGGCCGGGGGTGGGGTCGCCGGCCTGCTCGTGACCCACCACCTGCACGTCCTGGCGATCCTGGTCGTGGCCGTCCAGGTCGTCGCGCTCGTGCTGCTGCTCCGCACCGACCGCCAGGTGCGTGCGGCCGCCCGCTGAGTTCTTGCCGACTCCAGGGCATCGTCACAGGCACCGCACAGGACCGCGCAGCAGCGTGGGTGCTCCACCACCGATCCCGGGAGCTGAGCACCGTGCCCGACCACGACCCGACCATCGACCCCACCGACCCGAGCACCGACCCGAGCACCGACCCGGCCACCGACCCGGGCACCCACCTCGCCACGGCGCCGCTCCCGCCGGCCCTGGGTCGCCCGGGCCGGCGTCGCCTGGCGTTCGCCGGCGCCGGGGCGCTGCTGACCGCCGGGCTCGTCGTCGGCGGGGTCTACGCCGTGGAGCAGGGAGGCGCCGGGACCTCGGGGACCGCCGGGACCCAGGTGCCCTCGGCCCAGGGCGCGCCGTCCTTCGGATTCGGTGGTCCACCCTCGGTCAGCCAGCAGGGTCAGGGCAGCGTGTCGAGCGCGGCGTACTCCCCGGAGTCCTACGGCGACGCCAGCACGAGGCAGTCCACGGGCCTGGTCGAGATCTCCTCCACGCTGAGCGACGGGACCGCCCGCGGCACCGGGATCATCTGGACCTCCGACGGCACGGTCGTGACCAACCACCACGTCGTCGCCGGCGCGACCGCGATCAAGGT
>JBJMIO010000110.1:0-6140 GCA_045806765.1 Marmoricola sp. | reverse complement strand
CTCGAACATGAACATCCTGCTCTTCACCTCGTCGGCCAACGCCGCATCAAGAGCTTCGAGGCCATCCACGATCTGACGTTCGGTCGAGCGGTCGGAGCGGTTGATGATGTTGACCAGCGGGTCGACTCCACCGACGCGCGACATCTCCGCCGGCTGGAGCATCGAGGAGAGCTTGCGCTCCAGGGTGCTCTCGACGGCGCGGATGATCTCCGGTGAGGTCCGGTCCATCACCGCGATCCTGTGGGCGACCTGCGCCTGCTGCTCGGGCGCGAGGCCGGAGAGCAGCAGCGAGGCCTTGTCCGGGGTCATGTGGGCCAGCACCAGCGCGATCACCTGCGGGTGCTCGTCGACGATGAAGGAGCGCAGCTGGGCCGGGTCGGCGCGGTGCAGGAACTGGAACGGCATCTGGACCGCCGCGGCCTTGACCCGCTCGATGATCTCCGCGGCCCGGTCGGCGCCGAGCGACTGCTCGAGGAGCTGCTGGGCGAAGGAGAGGCCGCCCTGGGCGATGTGCGCCCGCGCGGTCATCATGTCGCGGAACTCCGAGATCACCTGCTGGGTCTCGGCCGAGCTGATCGACTCGAGCCGGGCGATCTCGGCCGAGATCGCCTCGACCTCGGAGTCGGAGAGGTGGGCGAGCACGGCCGACGCGCGGTCGCGGCCCATCTGGATGAGCAGGATCGCGGCCTTGCGGACGCCGATCCCGGCGAGGGTCCCCGTGCTCACGGTCGCTCCACCAGCCAGCCGCGGAGCAGCGAGGCGACGTCCTCGGGCTGGCGCTCGACCAGGGCGGCGAGCTCGTCGAGCATGTCGTCGGTCTCGGAGTGCTCGGTGGCCTCCAGGGCCAGCAGAGCGGCGGGTGTCTCGAGGGGGACGGCGGCCTGGCGCTCGAGTGCCTCGAGGCGCAGCTGCTCGACGACGTACTCGGTCGCGGTGGCCCGGGCCCTGGCCTTCTTGCGGCCCTTGAACCAGGCGAGGAGGACGATGATCGCGATGAGCACGACCAGCCCGCTGTTGCGGATCAGGCCCATCTGCTTGGACTTCGCATCCGCCTTGTCGGCGGCCGCGAGCTCGGCCTTGGCGGCTTTCTCGGCGGTGCGGTCGAAGGGCAGCGAGGAGACCTGCACGGTGTCGCCGCGCCTGGGGTCGATGCCGATCGCGTTGGTGATCAGACCCTGGATGACGTTCGGGTCCACGGTGCGGGCGGTGGCGGCGTCCAGGACGACGCCGACGTGCAGGTTGCGCACCGAGCCGGGCGCGTTCTCGCGGTGCTCGATGGTGGTGTCCACGGCGTTGTCGGAGGTCTGGGACTCCTTGTCCATGGTTCCCGGGGTGCCGTTCGCGGTCCCCGAGGTGTCCATCTGCCCGTCGGGGCCGACGACCCCGGTCAGGCCCGAGGTGCCGGCGCCCTTGTACTTCTCGATCGTCTTGGACTCCGAGAGCGGCACGTTCTTCGGGTTGTAGTTGTAGGTCTTGGTGTCGGTGACCGACTTGTCGAAGTCGAGGTTGGCGGTGACCGCGACGCTGGCGTTGCCGGCTCCCACGACCCGGTCGAGCATCTGCTGGATCCGGGTGGTCAGCGAGGTCTGGTAGTCGTCGACCTGCTGGTCGCGGGTGCTGGCGCCAGCACCGTCGGTGCCGTCGGTGGAGGAGAGCAACCGCCCGGACTGGTCGGTCACGCTGACCTTGCTCGGGTCGAGCCCGTCGATGCTGGAGGCGATCAGGCTGGTGATGCCCTGGACCTGGTCGGCGCCGAGGGTGACCCCGGGCCTGGTCTCCAGCAGCACCGAGGCGGTGGCCGGATCCTGGGTGTCGGCGAAGACCTGCTTCTGCGGGATCGCCAGGTGCACGACCGCGGTCTGCACGCCGTCCACGGCCTCGATGGTCTTGGCGAGCTCGCCCTCCATCGCGCGCTTGAAGTTCGTCTGCTCCTGGAACTGGGAGTCACCCAGGCTGTGCTTGTCGAGCAGCGAGTAGCCACCGTCCCCGCCGCTGGTCGGCAAGCCGGCGCCGGCCAGCGCGATCCGCGAGGAGTAGACCTTGTCCTTGGGCACCATCACGGTGTTGCCGCCGTTGGAGAGCTTGTAGGCGACCCCGTCGGTGGTCAGCTTGTCGACGACCGCGGAGGCGTCCTTGGCCGAGAGGTTGGAGTAGAGCGGCGCGTAGCTGGGGGTCGAGGCCCAGCGGAAGACCAGGAAGCCCGCCAGGAGCAGGGCGCCGGTGCCGAGGACGGCCACGAGCTTCTGGCCAGTGGTGAAGGCCAGGAACGTGCGCTGGTACCGCGTGAACGCGCGGCTCAGTGAGTCCTTCATCAGACCTGCATCCGCATGATCTCGTTGAACGCGTCGACGGCCTTGTTGCGCACCGCAACGGTCAGCTGCGTCGCGACGTTCGCCTCGGAGGCGGCGATCGTGTAGTCGTGGATGCTGGTCAGGTCACCGGTGGCGGCCTTCACGGCGAGCTGGTCGCTCTTGTCCTGCATCCCCTGGAGCTTGTCGATGCCGTCGAGCACCAGGTTGCCGAAGTTCTGGCCCGAGGCCGCGCTCGCGGCGCCGGTGGAGCTGGTCGAGGAGACCGAGGGAGCGACGTACGGCGTGAAGCCGGCGCTCTCGATTCCGCTGACTGACATCGTCATCGTCCGATCTGGAGGGCTGCGGTGTAGGTGTCCTGGGCGTTCTTGGTGACCTGGACCGAGGCCTGGAAGCCGCGCTGGGCCATCACCAGCTGGCTCATCTGGCTGGCCAGATCGATGTCGGGCATGCGGACGTTCCCGTCGGCGTCGGCCAGTGCGGACTCGGGGTCGTTCACCACGCGACCGGTGGGGTCGGAGTAGGCGATGCCGGCCACGTCGACACCGCCGCCGGGCCGGGCGCCGGCGATGACCATCTGGCCCTGGAAGGCCTTGCCGCTGGTCGGCATGACGGTGTTGACGTTGGCGATGTTGTTGGCCAGCGCGTCGAGCCAGGTCTGGTGCATCCCCAGCGCGGAGTTGGCGATGCTGAGCATGTCGAAGGCGCCCATCTCAGGATCCCGTCGCCGCGGTCTTGAGGAGGTTGAAGCGGTCCGAGACCGCCCGCGTCAGGATCTGGTACTGGAACTGGCTCTGGATCGCGGCCATCGTCTCCTTGCGCAGGTCGACGTTGTTGCCGTTCGCGCCGACCGGGGTGTCGGTCGGGGTCTCGGAGATCCCGGTGAAGACCGGCGTGCCGGCGGAGAAGTCGCCGTCGGCGATCGCTGCCTTGAGTTGGCTCTCGAAGTCGACGCTGGTCGCCCGGAAGCCGGGGGTGTCGACGTTGGCGATGTTGTCGGCGATCACGCGCTGACGTTCGGCGACGCCGTCGAGCGCCGTGGCCAGGACCTGGCTGACGGAGTCGGACACTGCGAACGACACGGAAGCCTCCGAAAAGCGCTGTGCTCCGAGGAGCTCAGGGGCGTCGCCGATCCGTGGCGCAGGGGGTGAGCGATCCGTGCTCGGGAGGTTGTTCGGCGTTGCAGCGGGGGAGTTAAGACAAAACGGACATATAAGAGTGGGAGCGGGACGAAGGTCCTTGCCCTCGTAGGGACTAGGCCACGAGCACGAAGGCGAGCTTGCCCGCGCCGTAGCCGGCGATGTCGACGCTGAGGTCTTCGCGACGGCCCAGCGTCAGCGACTTCACCAGCACGTCGCCCGGGAGCGGGTCGCCGACGTGGTGCACGTCGTAGAGGCGCAGGTGGGTGGCGCCCTCGGGGTTGAACAACGAGGCCGCGATGTTGAGCACCTCGTAGAGGTTCTCGCGCAACCCCTGCTCGAGCGCCTTGGCCTCGATCGCGTCCTCGGCGCCGGCGACCGGGACCAGGCCGATCGCCGTGCCGGCGTACGCCGAGAGCCTCAGGTCGAAGGCGACCACCGCCACGACGCGCAACGAGTCGTCGACGTAGACCCCGATCGTGCAGGGGTTCACCGGCGTGGGTGCGAGCGGCGAGGTGGGGGAGACCGTGATGTCGCGACCGAGCAGGTCGCCGAGCAGGTCGCGGATCTCCTTGACCACCGGCAGGTAGGAGGTGGTGACCGGCACGGCTAGCCCCGCAGCACCGGTGCGAGCGCCTCGTCGAAGGCCTCGGGCGTGAACGGCTTGGCGATCAGGAAGAGCGCCCCGCCCGCCGATGCGCGGGCGCGCATGTCGGGGGAGCCCTCGGAGGTGACGAAGCCGAACGGTACGGCCGAACCGGCCGAGCGCAGCGCGGCGAGCAGGTCGATGCCGTTCATCTCGGGCATGTTCCAGTCCGAGAGGACCAGGTCGGGCGCCTCGCTGTGCACCTTCTCCAGGGCCTCGCGGCCGTTCTCCGCCTCGACGATGTCGTGACCGGCGTAGCCGGCCTGGCGCAGGGTGCGGATCACGATCTGCCGCATCACGCGGCTGTCGTCGGCGACCAGGATCTTCATGGCACGTAACTTCCTTGTCCGGTGTCAGGTTCTCGCAGGTGTTCAGGCAGGTGTTCAGGCAGGTGTTCAGGCAGGTGCTCAGGCAGGTCGGTGCACGTGCACGCTGACCAGGAGCGGGGCGCCGCCCCAGACCGCGTCCAGCCGGCAGACCTCGGTGACGTCCGAGGGGCGCGCGACGCGTCCGGCGGCGACCACCGGGAGCGAGAGCACGCTCGGTCCCGGCATCAGGCTCTTGACGTTGCCGCCGATCATGTTGACCAGCTCGCCGACCGCGTCGGCGACGTCCTCGTCGGCCGGCTGGTCCAGGCCGTCGACCAGGCCCAGCATCTTGCACGTGACCTCCTCGGCCAGGGAGGTCGGCAGCTCGACGCTGACCATGCCCTCCCACTCACCGGAGACCGTGACGGCCGCGGACCAGCCGACGGCGAGGTCGCCCGGCGTCGCGGGCAGCAGCGGCTGCTCGGGCCCCAGGAACGTCGTCCAGACCTCCTCGACGACCATGTGCACGTCGGTCAGCGACGGCTCCAGGACCGAGGCGCTCATGCCGGCACCGCCGAACCTGTGGAGCTCAGCGCGACCAGGCCCAGCAGCTCGAGCTTCTCGGCGATGGCGTCGGGGGTGAACGGCTTGATGACGTACTCGTGGGCGCCGGCGGCCAGCGCGCGCACGATCTGACCGTGCTCGCTCTCGGTGGTGACCATCATCAAGGTGATGTCGCGCCAGTCGGGGTTCTCGCGCACGCGGGTGATGAACGTGTAGCCGTCCATCACCGGCATGTTCCAGTCGATCAGGCACAGGTCGGGGACCCGGCCGGCCTCCAGGTGGTCGAGCGCCTCCTGGCCGTTGCCGGCCTCCAGGGTCTCGAAACCGAGGTCCGTCACGGTGCGGCGCAAGATGCTCCGCATCGCGCGGGAGTCGTCGATGATCAGCGCGTACATTCCTCAGGCTCCTGTCATTGCAGCGGGTGCGAGGGCCGGCGCGGGCCGGTAGCCGGCCGGTCGGTGGACCTGGACACGGCCGTGGGCCTCGCGGCCCCAGTGGTCGTCCAGGTCGAGGGTGGTCTCGGCGGAGCCCAGCAGCATGAAGCCGTCGGGCGAGATGACCTGGTGGACGCGGCGCAGGATGTCGCGCTTCATCTCCAGGTCGAAGTAGATGAGCACGTTGCGGATGAAGACGATGTCGAAGGTCGGCAGCGGCGGGAAGCTGGTCGAGAGGTTCAGGTGCTGGGTGCGCACCGTCTTCTTCAGCTCCTCGCTGACCTCCCACTCCGTGCCGGTGCGGGTGAAGTACCTGACCAGCGAGGTGGCCGGCATCCCGCGGTTCATCTCCACCTGGCTGTAACGACCGGCGTCGACCCGCTCGAGCATCTTGGCCGAGACGTCGGTGGCCAGGATCTGCGCGGTCCAGCCGCTCGGCAGGTGCTGGTCGAGCAGCATCGCCAGGCTGTAGGCCTCCTGCCCGCTCGAGCAGGCCGCGGACCAGATGGAGAGGTGCCGCACGTGCGAGCGCGCGGCGATCATCGCCGGCAGCATCACGTCGGTGAAGGCGTGGTACGGCGCCATGTCGCGGAACCAGGAGGTCTCGTTGATGGTGAGCGCGTCGAGCACCTTCGCCTGCTCGGCCAGGTCGGTGCGCAGCCGGACGACGTAGCTGTCCACGTCGGCGAATCCGGCCTCGCGCGCCAACGGCAGCAGCCGCGCTTCGACGAGGTACTCCT
>JBJMIO010000109.1:0-8762 GCA_045806765.1 Marmoricola sp. | reverse complement strand
GCGCGGCAACGCCGTACTCGGCCCGGCGGTGCATCGCAAAGGTGCGGATCTGCATCTCCACGGCCTTGCCGGACGGGCCGATCACCGTGGTGTGCAGCGACTGGTACATGTTGAACTTCGGCATCGCGACGAAGTCCTTGAACCGGCCAGGGATCGGGTTCCAGCGGTTGTGCAGCACGCCGAGGACGCCGTAGCAGTCGGGGTCGGTCTCGACCAGGATCCGGATCCCGACGAGGTCGTAGATGTCGGTGAACTCGCGGCCGCCGTGGATCATCTTCTGGTAGATCGAGTAGTAGTGCTTCGGCCGCCCGGTGACCCGTGCCTTGATCTTCGCGGCCTTCAGGTCGGTCTCGACAACGGAGATCACCTGGCGCATGAACTGGTCGCGCGAGGGCGAGCGCTCGGCGACCATCCGGACGATCTCGTCGTAGATCTTGGGGTGCAGGGTCGCGAACGCGAGGTCCTCGAGCTCCCACTTGATCGTGTTCATGCCGAGGCGGTGGGCCAGCGGCGCGAAGATCTCGAGGGTCTCGCGCGACTTGCGCTCCTGCGTCTCGGCCTTGACGTAGCGCAGCGTGCGCATGTTGTGCAGCCGGTCGGCGAGCTTGATGACCAGGACCCGGATGTCCCGGCTCATCGCGACGATCATCTTGCGGATGGTCTCCGACTGCGCGGAGTCGCCGTACTTGACCTTGTCGAGCTTGGTGACGCCGTCGACGAGGATCGCGACCTCGTCGCCGAAGTCCTTGCGGAGCTGGTCGAGGGTGTACGCCGTGTCCTCGACCGTGTCGTGCAGCAGCGAGGCGACCAGGGTCGGCTCGGTCATGCCGATGTCGGCCA
This sequence comes from Marmoricola sp., assembly GCA_045806765.1. Taxonomy (GTDB): domain Bacteria; phylum Actinomycetota; class Actinomycetes; order Propionibacteriales; family Nocardioidaceae; genus Marmoricola. The sequence continues at coordinate 7,922 of JBJMIO010000109.1, read as the reverse complement.
GGATCGTGGTCACCGCGAGCGGATGGGTGATGTACGGGTCGCCGCTCTTGCGCATCTGCCCGCGGTGGTGGAGCTCGGCGGTGGTGTACGCACGCTCGAGGAGCGCCAGGTCAGCCTTCGGGTGGTTGGCGCGCACCGCGCGGAAGAGCGGTTCGAGCTCGGGGTTGCCGACCTGCTTGCTCGTCCCGATCCGGGCGAGCCGGGCGCGCACGCCGCGACCACCCGAGAGGACCGGCTCGGGCGGAGGACCGGATGCTGGACCGGCCGGCACCGACGGAGCGGGGGCAGATCCGGACGCAGGTGCCGCAGGGGGCTCGGCGACGGGCGGCTCGGCGGGCGCAGGCGTGCCCGGAGCCGTGTCCGAGATCACCCGCTCCTCTGCCATGCACCAAGTCTAGGGCGTGGCGCACGCGGGCGGGCCGGGGTGCGGCAGGAGGCGGGGACCGAGGGGTCAGACGATCTGCAGCGAGATCAGCGGGGTGTCGCCGATCGCACTGCGACCGTCGAGGAACGAGAGCTCCATCAGCACCGCGAGCGCGTGCACCTGCGCACCGGCGCGCTCGACCAGCTCGCGGGTCGCCGCCGCGGTGCCGCCGGTGGCCAGCACGTCGTCGACCAGCAAGACCCGCTCGCCAGGGGCCAGCGCGTCCTGGTGCATCTCCAGCGTCGCCTCGCCGTACTCCAGCGCGTAGCTGACCGCGTACGTCGCCGAGGGCAGCTTGCCCGCCTTGCGCACCGGCACGAAACCGGCGCCGAGCGCCAGGGCGACCGGTGCGGCCAGGATGAACCCGCGGGCCTCCATGCCCAGCACCTTGTCCACGCACGGTCGCCCGTCCGCGTCGCGGCCGGCGTCGGCGAGCGCCTGGACGACGGCCGTGAATCCGTCGTGGTCGGCGAGCAGCGGCGTGATGTCCTTGAACATCACGCCGGGCTTCGGAAAGTCCGGGACGTCCCGGATCAGCGCGTCGAGGTTCACTTGCCGCGCTTGGACCGGGACTGGCGGTTGGGCTGCGGACGGTGCGCGGCGCCCGACTGCTCGACCGGGGCCTTCTTCTCCGGCACCACGCGGCCGCTGCCGGTGGCCTCGGGTCGTCGCGGCGGGGCGGGCGCGACGATCGTGACGCGGGCGGGAGCGTCCTCGTCGAGCTCGGCCGGCTCCTCGGCGACGGGCATGTCCTCGGTGAAGGACGGCACGTTGGCGTAGCGGTCCGCGTCGCGGCGCTGGCGGGCCTTGGCGCGGCGGTCCTGCTCGCTGACCGCCGCCTCCCGCGACTTCAGCTGCGCGAGCAGCGGGGTCGCGATGAAGATCGAGGAGTAGGCACCGACGGCCATGCCGACGAAGAGCGCGAGCGCGAGATCCTTCAGCGTGCCCGAGCCGAGCACGAACTGGCCGACGTAGAGCAGGGCACCGACGGGCAGCAGCGCGACGATCGAGGTGTTCACCGAGCGCACCAGGGTCTGGTTGACCGCGAGGTTGGCCAGCTCGGCGTACGTCCGGCGGCTGCTGCGCAGGTCCTTGGTGTTCTCGCGCACCTTGTCGAAGACCACCACGGTGTCGTAGAGCGAGAAACCGAGGATGGTGAGCACGCCGGTGACGGTGGCCGGGGTGACCTCGAAGCCCGAGAGCGCGTAGACACCGACCGTGATCGAGACGTCGTGGACGAGCGCGACCAGGGCCGCGACCGACATCTTCCACTCCCGGAAGTAACCCCAGATGAAGAGGGTCACCAGGAAGAGGAAGACGATCAGGCCCTCGATCGCACGGTTGGCGACCTGCTTGCCCCAGCTCGCGCCGATCGCCTCCACGGAGATGTCGGAGGCCGGGTTCGCGACCTTCATGTCCTGGGCGATGAGGTCGGAGACCTTGGTCCGGTCGGCGTTCGACATCTCCTCGGTCTGGACCTTGATCGACGGCTTGGTGCCGGCGAGGGAGGTCTTGACCGTGACGGCGGTGGCCGCCTCGCTACCGGGAAGACCGGAGTCGGAGACCAGGTTGACCAGGTGGTCGGCGTTGGCCTGCGTCACCTGCGAGGCGGGCAGGGTCACCGAGTACTCCACACCGCCCTTGAACTCGATGCCGAGGTTGAGCCCGCGGAAGAGCAGGCCGCTGATCGAGGCGATCAGGATCACTCCGGAGATCGCGTACCAGAGCCACTTGCGTCCGACGAAGTCGACCGAGGTGCGGCCCTCGTAGAGCGCGTTGCCGAGGCGGCTGAACTTGCCCATCAGACGTTCCCTCCCACGAGGCGCGGGTCCTCGTCGATGCCGAGAGTCTCGGGCGAGAGCCCCGAGAGCGAGTGCTGACCGTTGAAGAACTCCCGGCGCGCCAGCAGCGTCACGGTCGGCTTGGTGAACCAGAAGAACACCGCGATGTCGATCAGGGTGCTCACCCCGAGTGCGAAGGCGAAGCCGCGGACCACGCCGATCGCGAAGATGTAGAGCACGACCGCGGCGAGCAGCGAGACGCCGTCCGCGGCCAGGCAGGTGTTCCGCGCCCGGATCCAGCCGGCCTCGACCGCCACCCGCATCGACTTGCCCGCGCGCATCTCGTCACGGATGCGTTCGAAGTAGACGATGAACGAGTCCGCGGTGATACCGACCGCCACGATCAGACCGGCGATACCGGGCAGGGTCAGGGTGAAGCCGGCCGCCTTGGCCAGCACGAGGACCATCGCGTAGGTGACGCCCGCGGCCACGATCAGCGACGCGATCACCACCAGGCCGAGCCCGCGGTAGTAGAAGAGGCAGTAGATCATCACGATCAGCAGGCCGATCACGCCCGCGAGAAGACCCGCGGAGAGCTGGTCGCCGGCGAGCGAGGGGCCGACGAACTCGACGCTCGGGTCGCCCTTGAACTTGATCGGCAGCGCGCCGTACTTCAGCGAGTTGGCCAGCGAGCTCGACGACTTGGAGTCGAAGTTGCCGGTGATCTGCGCCGAGCCGTCGGTGATGATGCCGGTGAAGCCCGGCGCGGAGATGACCTTGCCGTCCAGCACGATCGCGAAGAGGCCCTTGTTCGCGAACAGCGCCCGGCTGATGTCGGCGAAGGTCTTCACGGCCTTGCCCTTGAGCGTCAGGTTGACGACCCAGGCGGCCTGGCCCTGAGGGATGCCGGCCGAGGCACCCTTGAGCGAGGTGCCCTCGATGACGGCCTTGGAGAGCAGCAGCTTGTTGCCCGACTGGTCGCAGGTCACCAGCGGCTGGTCGGGGTTGTCGTCGACCGGGGCGGTCGAACCGGTGTCGGCCGGGCAGACGTACTGCGCGAACTTCGTGGTCCAGGTGGTGCCCGGGTTCGAGGCCCAGGCCAGGGGGTCGTCGACCGAGGCGCCGTCAGCGGTCGGCGCACCTGTCGGGGTGCCGCTCGGGGTGCCGCTCGGGGTGCCGCTCGGCGAGGAGGTCGGCTTCTTCGGCTTGGCGGTCGCCTTGGCGACCGGCTGGTGAGCCGCCCCGGCGAACAGCGGTGCGGGCCGCGGGTTCGGGGTCGCCGTGCTGCCCTTGGACGGGCTCCCCTTGGACGGGCTGACCTTCGAGCTCGGCGTCGGCGTGCTGGTGGCCGTGCCCGTGGGCGTCGCGGTCGGGCTGGCCGTCGAGGTCGAGGTCACCGGGGTGCCCGAGGTCTCGCACGGGTTGCCACCGCAGTCCGCGACCAGGCGGAAGCGCAGCTGCGCGGTCCGCTCGACCGATTCGACCAGGCCGCTCTCGTTCTTGCCCGGCACCTCGACGATGATGTTGCGGCCGCCCTGGGTGGTCACGTCGGGCTCGACGACACCGCTGCCGTTGACCCGGGACTCGATGATGTCCTTGGCCTGCTTCAGCTTGGTCTGGCTGATGTTGCTGCCGTCGGCGGTCAGCGTGATCCGCGTACCGCCCTCGAGGTCGAGGCCGAGGCGCGGCTTGAAGGTGCCGCCGAGGGCAGCGAGACCGTAGAGCACCGCCACTGTCATGAAGAAGATCAGCAGGGTGCGTCCGGGTCGGGACGTCTTCTTTGCCACGGTCCAGCGTCTCCTCAGTCTTCGGGGTGGTGCTCGTCGGTGGGGCTTGCTGCAGGCTCGGGTGCACGTCGTACGACGACCTGCCGGGCCACGGTGATGACCGTGTCCTCAGCGATCTCCAGGCGGACGCGGTCGTCCTCGATCGAACGAACGGTGCCGAAGATACCCGCGGACAGGATCACCTCGTCGCCGACGCCGATCTCCTGCTGCAGCTGAGCGACCCGGCGCTGGGACTGGCGCGTCGGGCGGGTCATCACGAACCAGAGAGCCACGAGGGCGACCAGGAACACCAGGAACTGCAGCTCTGGAGGCACGGGGAGGACTCTCGGTGTCGGGATCAGGTTCGGGTGCTGCGCATGCACCAGCACGCGGCAGCGGCCACGACGAGGAAGTGTAACCGCCGCCACACCGTGCCACGGACGCCGGGAGGCGATCAGCCCTCGAACAGCGTCCCGTCGTCGGAGAACGGCGAGGCCGGCGGCACCGGCAGGCCGAGGTGGGCCCACGCAGCGGGTGTCGCGACCCGCCCGCGCGGGGTCCGGGCAAGCATCCCCAAGCGCACCAGGAAGGGTTCGGCGACCTCCTCGACGGTCTCGCGCTCCTCCCCGACAGCGACCGCGAGGGTGCTCAGACCCACCGGTCCCCCGCCGAAGCTGCGGCACAGGGCGCCGAGCACCGCACGGTCCAGCCGGTCGAGCCCGGACTCGTCGACCTCGAAGAGCTCCAGGGCCCGGCGGGCGATCTCACGGGTCACCACTCCGTCGGCGCGGACCTGGGCGTAGTCACGGACCCGGCGCAGCAGCCGGTTGGCGATCCGGGGTGTGCCGCGCGAGCGCAGCGCGATCTCGGCGGTCCCCTCGGTGAGGGTCTCGACCTCGAGCAGCCCGGCGGAGCGCCGCACGATCTGGTCGAGCTCCTCGGGGGCGTAGAACTCCAGGTGCCCGGTGAAGCCGAAGCGGTCGCGCAGCGGTCCCGGAAGCAGACCTGCCCGGGTGGTGGCACCGACCAGCGTGAACGGCGGGATCTCCAAGGGGATCGCGGTGGCACCCGGACCCTTGCCGATCACGACGTCGACGCGGAAGTCCTCCATCGCCAGGTAGAGCATCTCCTCGGCCGGGCGCGACATCCGGTGGATCTCGTCGACGAAGAGCACGTCGCCCTCGTTGAGGCCCGAGAGGATCGCGGCGAGGTCGCCGGCGTGGGTGATCGCCGGCCCGCTGGTCAGGCGCAGCGGCGCGCCCATCTCGGCGGCGATGATCATCGCCAGCGTGGTCTTGCCCAGACCCGGGGGCCCGGAGAGCAGCACGTGGTCCGCGGTCCGCCCGCGCGAGATGGCCGCCTGCAGCACCAGCGAGAGCTGCTCGCGGACCCGCTCCTGGCCGATGACCTGGTCCATCGAGCGCGGCCGGAGCGCCGCCTCGACGGCGCGCTCGTCGGGGTCGGCCTCGGTCCCGGTCAACGGGGAGCGCTGCGCGAGGAAGGCCAGCTCGGCTTGCTCCAGCGCCGCCTCGGCCGAGGAGTGCAGGTGATCCTGATCCTCCATCACGCCCTGCTCAGGGTCTGCAGCGCGAGACGGAGCAGCTGGGCGACCTCGGGGGTCTCCATGGCCTCGGCCTGCGGAGCGACGGCAGCGACCGCGTGGTCTGCCTCCTTGCCCGACCAGCCCAGACCGACCAGGCCCCCGTGGACCTGGCTCTGCCAGCCGGCGGCTCCCGGGGTGATCACGCCGCTGGTGAGCGTGGCACCGGGCGCACCGATGCGGTCGCGCAGCTCCAGGATGATCCGCTGCGCGCCCTTCTGCCCGATGCCCGGCACGGCGGTGAGCGTCTTGACGTCCTCGCTGCTCACCGCACGCCTCAGCGCCTCGGGGCTGAGCACGGCGAGCATGGCCTGGGCGAGCTTGGGACCGACCCCGCTGGCGGTCTGGACGAGCTCGAACATCTGCTTCTCGTCCTCGTCGGCGAAACCGAAGAGGGTCAGGGAGTCCTCGCGGACCACCAGCGAGGACGGCAGCGTCGCCTCGGCGCCGGTGCGCAGCTCAGCCAGCGTGTTGGGGGTGCACTGGAGCTCCAGGCCGACCCCGCCGATCTCGAGGACGGCAGAGGTCAGGCCGACTGCGGCGACCCGCCCGCGGACGAAGGCGATCAACGGCGTGCTCCTCCTGCTGCGGCGTGGGCGGCCACGGCTGCCTGGAGCCGGTTGGTGGCAGGGCCGCGCCAGATGTGGCAGATCGCCAGGGCCAGTGCGTCGGCGGCGTCCGCCGGCTTCGGGGCGACCTCGAGGCGCAGCAACCGGGTGACCATGGCACCCACCTGCGCCTTGTCGGCGCGCCCGCTGCCCGTCACGGCCGCCTTGACCTCGCTCGGGGTGTGCATGGTGACCGGGAGGCCGCGGCTCGCGGCGGCCACCAGCGCCAGACCGCTGACCTGGGCGGTCCCCATCACCGTGCGGACGTTGGCCTGGGCGAAGACCCGCTCGACCGCGATCGCGTCCGGGGCAGTCGCATCGATCCAGCGCTCGAGGCCCTGGGCGACCAGCAGCAGCCGTTCCTCGACCGGGAGCTCGGGGGTGGTGCGCAGGACGCCGACCTCGACGAGCGTCAGCGGACGGCCGATCCCGCCCTCGACCACGCCGACCCCGCACCGGGTCAGTCCGGGATCGATGCCGAGCACGCGCATGGTGACCTCTCCGTCGTACGAACACCTGTTCTAAACCAGCACGCTATCTCCTCGGTCGCGGGAGGAGTAACTGCGACGCGCCGGTGGGACGATGGAGCCATGTCCTACGACCCGAGGCTCGGCTACCCGGAGCCCGTCTACGACGGCGACGGCGAGGTCACCGCGTTCGTGCGGCCGGACCGTACTCCCCCGGAGCTCGGGTTCCTGCCCGGCAACACCGTGGACTACCTGGCAACGCACAGTGCGACCTCGGGTGCGTTCGGGCTCTACCGCTGGAACTTCGGACCGCACGTCAGCGGTCCCGACCCGCACTTCCACCGCACCATCTCGGAGTCGTTCTACATCCTCTCGGGCAGCCTGCAGATCCACGACGGTCAGGAGTGGCGCACCACCACGACCGGCGACTTCGTGCACGTGCCGCCCGGCGGGGTCCACGGTTTTCGCAACGAGTCCGGCGAACCGGCCTCGATGCTGCTGCTCTTCACCCCGGGCGCTGCGCGCGAGGAGTACTTCGAGACGCTCTTCGCCGGCGGCACCGGCGGCATGAGCGAGGAGGAGAAGGCGGCGTTCTACCTGCGCCACGACAACTACTGGGTCTGACCGACCTCAGGCGTCGAGCTCAGCCATCACGTCGTCGGAGACGTCGAAGTTCGCGAAGACGCTCTGGACGTCGTCCAGGTCCTCGAGGGCGTCGATGAGCCGGAAGATCTTGGTGGCGCCCTCCGCGTCCAGCTCGACCTGCATCGAGGGCACGAACGAGGCCTCGGCCGAGTCGTAGTCCAGGCCGGCGTCCTGCAGCGCTGACCGTACGGCGACCAGGTCGGTCGCCTCGCTGACGACCTCGAAGGCCTCACCCAGGTCGTTGACGTCCTCGGCGCCGGCGTCCAGCGTGGCCTCGAGCACGTCGTCCTCGGAGATGTCCTTGCCCTCCTGCGCCTTGGGCAGCACGACGACGCCCTTGCGGTGGAAGAGGTAGGCGACCGAACCGGGGTCGGCCAGCGAGCCGCCGTTGCGGGAGGTCGCCGTACGGACCTCCATCGCGGCGCGGTTCTTGTTGTCGGTCAGGCACTCGATGAGCATCGCGACGCCGTTGGGGCCGTAGCCCTCGTACATGATCGTGGTGTAGTCCGAGCCGCCGGCCTCGGCGCCCGAGCCGCGCTTGACCGCGCGGTCGATGTTGTCGTTGGGGACCGAGGACTTCTTGGCCTTCTGGATGGCGTCGTAGAGTGTCGGGTTGCCCGACGGGTCTCCG
>JBJMIO010000108.1:0-7146 GCA_045806765.1 Marmoricola sp. | reverse complement strand
GAACACCTACGGCGTCGAGTTCGGCGACAAGCTCGCCTTCTCGCAGCTGCTGCGGGCGTGTGGTCAGATCCCCGGGCTCGAGCGGGTCCGCTTCACCTCCCCGCACCCGGCGTCCTTCACCGACGACGTGATCGCGGCGATGGCTGAGACGCCGAACGTGATGCACCAGCTGCACATGCCGCTGCAGTCCGGCTCGGACAAGGTGCTGCGGGACATGCGCCGCTCCTACCGCGCCGACCGGTTCCTCGGCATCATCGACCGGGTCCGCGCCGCGATGCCGGACGCCGCGATCAGCACCGACATCATCGTCGGCTTCCCGGGCGAGACCGAGGAGGACTTTCGGGCCACCCTGGACGTGGTCCGCCGGGCACGCTTCGCCAACTGCTTCACCTTCCAGTACTCCAAGCGCCCCGGCACCCCGGCCGCCGACCTGCCCGACCAGGTCGACCCGAAGGTCGTCGGCGAGCGCTACCAGCGGCTGAGCGCGCTGGTCCAGGAGGTCTCCTGGTCGGAGAACCGGAAGTTCGAGGGCGCGGTCGTCGAGCTGATGGTGGCCGAGGGCGAGGGCCGCAAGGACGCCGCGACGCACCGGCTCTCCGGTCGTGCGCGCGACAACCGCCTGGTCCACTTCACCCCGGTCGCGCCCGACGGTGGCGACCTCGAGGTCCGTCCCGGTGACATGGTCGAGGTGCGCGTGACCTACGGCTCGCCGACCTACCTGGTCGCCGACGGTCCGGTCCTCTCGGTACGGCGTACCCGTGCCGGAGACGCGTGGGAGAACCGCACGACCGCGAAGCCGGCCGGGGTCGGGCTCGGCATGCCGAGCATCGGCGTACCCGCACCGCTGCCGGACGCGCCTGCCTGCGGCTGAGTCAGGCGGGGGTCTTGCGCCACACGCTCGGCGCGACGCCGTGCTTGCGCTTGAACGCCCGGCTGAACGCCTCCTCGGACTCGTAGCCGACGCGTCGCGCCACGGTCGCGACCCCCAGGTCGCTGGTGCTGAGCAGGTCCTGGGCCAGGTGCATCCGCCAGGCGGTCAGGTAGCGGATCGGGGGCATCCCGAGCACGGTGCGGAAGCGCTCGTCGAGCAGCGAGGGCGAGACCAGTGCGGCGCTGGCGAGGTCGGCGACGGTCCACTTCCGCTCGGGCTCACCGTGGATCCGCGCGACCGCGGGCGCCAGGACGGGGTCGTGCAGCGCTCCCAGGAAGCCAGCGGCCGAGGTGGACGGCTTGTTGCTCAGGTGCAACCGCAGCGCCTCCACGAAGAGCGCCTGCACCAGGACCGCCGGCGTCTCGGCGGACTCAGGCGAGCTCAGCCTCGTCTGCGCGAGGGCGTACTCGCCGCTGGCCCGGACCCACTCGGCCGCAGCCCCGGTCGGTGTCACCACGACCACCGGAGGGAGCGCTCGCAGGTCCGGGTCGAAGAGCGGGGTCTCCGCCACGACGTAGCCGCACACGATCTCCGTGACGTCGCCGCCCTGGCCGTAGTCGATGTAGGGCATCGTGGTCCACGGGGGCGGTGAGAGCAGCGAGCCGACCGGGATCAGCTCGGCGTCCTCGGTGCCACCCATGCTGTGGTCGCGCGCGTACGGGATCACCACGACGTCCCCGGCATCCGCCCAGAAACGCTCCCCGTCGACCTCGATCCAGCAGCGTCCTGCGGTGATGATGTGGAAGGGCACCACGCTGCGGGCGTGGGGGGCGAGCATCTCGGTCATCGCGTGCCGGGGTGCGGCCGAGTAGGCCCAGCCCTCGGTGTAGTGGGCGAAGAGGAACAGCGCACCGGTGATCTGCAACCGGTTCAGGGCGTCGGTCAGACCGTCCGCGGGGTCCTGGTCATCCACGGCGGGCGCAGAGTCATGGTCAGCAACCGAACCGGTCACGAGGCTGAGTCTGACAGCACTCCACCGACTGAAGGAATGGTTCCCATGCCCCTTTTCATGGACGTCCACGACAGCATGCCCGAGGGCGCGACCGCGGCCGACGTCGCCGGCGCGCACGCCGAGGACCTCAAGATCCAGGACAAGTACGGCGTCAACTACAAGAGCTACTGGGTCGACGAGGCGGCGGGCAAGATCTTCTGCCTCGTCGAGGCGCCCGACGCCGAGGCGGCCAACACGGTGCACCGCGAGGCCCACGGCCTCGTCGCCGACCACATCTTCGAGGTCAGCGAGGGTCAGTGACCGATCGTGTGCTCGGGCACACGACCCTGGTCAGGCAGAGGGCTCCGCGCTCGGGTCGGCGGTGTTGGCGTCGGAGTCGGGTTCCTCGGGCTCGCTGATCGCGTCCGGGACGTGCGCCTCCTCGTCGAGCTGCGCGTTGAGTGGGGAGTCCGGGGTCACCGGGTCCGGGACCACCGGTTCCTCCACGGCGTCCACGCCGCCGGCGGCGTTGCCCTCGTCGGGGTCCCCGTCGATGGTCGGCTCGGGTGCCGGCGCCACGTCGTGATCACTCATGGCACGCAGATGCCCGTTCCTGCTCGCGGCAAACCGCGGGGGGAACGGGCATCGGTGCTCGGCCGTTGATCGGTGGCCGCTACTTGATGTCGTCGTCCTGGCCGTCGAGCCCGTCGAGGGCGTCCTTGGCCTTGTCGACACCGGCGTCGATCTTGTCGTCGAACTTGCCGCCGGTGCGCTGCTCGATCAGGTCGCCGGCCTTGTCCAGGCCCTCACCGATCTTTTCGCCCTGGCTGTCGACCGCCTTCTCGAGCTTGTCCTTGGCGTCATCGAGGAACCCCATGCTGATCTCCCTTTGCCTCGCGACCGGCACCGGACGTGCCTGGTCGTTCCCATCATGGGCAGACTAGGCCCATGCCAAACCTGCCGATCGTCGCCGTGGTCGGCGCGACCGCGTCGGGCAAGAGCGACCTCGCGCTTGACCTCGCCGAGCAGCTGGGCGGTGAGGTGGTCAACACCGACGCGATGCAGGTCTACCGCGGCATGGACATCGGCACGGCGAAGCTGGCGGTCACCGAGCGCCGCGGCATCCCGCACCACCTGCTCGACCGGCAGGAGGTGACCGAGCCCGCCTCGGTCGCGCAGTTCCAGCAGTGGGCGCGCGCAGTGGTCGCGGACTGCCGCAGCCGCGAGGTGGTGCCGGTGCTGGTGGGCGGCTCGGCGCTCTACACCCGGGCGATCCTCGACGTCTTCGACTTCCCCGGCACCGACGCCCAGGTGCGAGCCCGCTACGAGGCGCGGTTGGCTTCCGAGGGGGCGGGCGCCCTGCACGCCGAGCTGGCCGCTCGGGCGCCCGAGGTCGCGAAGGACATCCTGCCCAGCAACGGCCGACGGATCGTGCGGGCACTCGAGGTCGTCGAGCTGACCGGGGACTTCACCCCGACGCTGCCGGAGGCGACGTACGTCGACCCGGACACGATCCAGATCGGGGTCGACATCGACCGCCCCACGCTCGACGAGCGGATCGCGGTGCGGGTCGAGGCGATGTTCGCGGCCGGGTTCGTCGAGGAGGTCCGGCGGCTCGATGCGGCAGGTCTGCGTGAGGGCCTGACCGCATCGCGGGCGATCGGCTACCGCCAGGTGCTGGCCCACCTCGACGGCGAGATCACCGAGGCGCAGGCCCGGGAGCAGACGATCACCGGCACCCGGCGGTTCGCGCGCCGCCAGGACAGCTGGTTCCGCAAGGACGCGCGCGTCGCGTGGGTCGGGTACGACGACCCGGCGCGCGTGCAGGCCGCGACCGCGCTGGTCGAGGCCGTCGCGACCGGGGAGCTCAGGCGGCCGCGTCCCACGGCGTGAGGAGCACCGCTGCGTCGCAGGCCGTGCAGACCCACTCCTGGCCCTCGACGGGCAGGAAGACGGTCTCGGTCCCGCAGTCGCCGCAGTGTCGCGTATCGCCGTGGAGCATCAGCAGGTTCTCCATGTGTTGAGTGTCCATGCCCGCAGCCTCGCCCCAGGGCCCGACACATCCCGGATGGCCAGGTTTTCTGCGGCTTGTCGGCGCTCGGTGGCACGCTCGGGACCATGCTGACCCAGTACTTCACCGCCTGCAGCATCGACGGGTTCATCGCCGCCGAGCCCGAGGACGGCCTGGCCTGGTTGCTGACCCGCGATGCCGACGCCGACGGTCCGCAGGGTTACAACGGGTTCATCGCCGGGATCGGCGCGATCGCGATGGGCGCCTCGACGTACCAGTGGCTGCTGACCCACGCACCCGACGAGTGGTACTACGACATGCCGTGCTGGGTCTTCACCCACCGCACGTTCCCCGACCCGCCGGCCGGGCGCGACATCCGCTTCACGCGCGACCCGGTGCCCGAGGTGCACGGCGAGATGGTCGCGGCGGCGGGAGGGAAGAACGTCTGGCTGTGCGGCGGCGGTGACCTGGTCGGGCAGTTCCACGACCACGGTCTGCTCGACGAGATCTGGGTGCAGTACGCGCCGGTCAGCCTCGGTGCGGGCGCACCGCTGCTGCCGCGGCGCATCGAGCTGGAGGAGATCGCCCTGGACTCCAACGGGGAGTTCGCCTGCCGCAGGCTCCGCGTCCTGCGTTGACGGGTCTGCCTTGACGGGCCTGCGTTGACGGGCCTGCGTTGACGGGCTCGGCTAGCGTCGGCGCCATGGACTTCCGATACCTCGGCAACAGCGGCCTGAAGATCTCCGAGATCACCTACGGCAACTGGATCACCCACGGCTCCCAGGTCGAGAACGACACCGCGAACCAGTGCGTGCGCGCGGCGCTCGACGCCGGCATCACGACCTTCGACACCGCCGACGTCTATGCGAACACCGCCGCCGAGACCGTCCTCGGCGACGCACTGGCCGGCGAGCGGCGCGAGTCGCTGGAGATCTTCACGAAGGTCTACTGGCCCACCGGCCCCGGCGGCCCGAACGACAGCGGGCTGTCGCGCAAGCACGTCCTGGAGTCGATCAACGGCTCGTTGCGCCGGCTCAGGACCGACTACGTCGACCTCTACCAGGCGCACCGGTTCGACACCGAGACGCCGCTGGAGGAGACGATGCAAGCCTTCGCCGACGTGGTGCGGCAGGGCAAGGCGCTCTACATCGGAGTCAGCGAGTGGACCGCTGACCAGATCCGGGCGGGTGCCGAGCTGGCGAGGGAGCTGAACGTCCAGCTCATCTCCAGCCAGCCGCAGTACTCGATGCTGTGGCGCGTCATCGAGCCCGAGGTGGTGCCGGCCTGCGAGGAGCTCGGGCTGTCCCAGATCGTCTGGTCGCCCATCGCGCAGGGCGTGCTGAGCGGCAAGTACCTGCCCGGGCAGCCGCCGCCGGCCGGATCGCGTGCGACCGACACCAACGGCGGCGCCGACTTCATCCAGCGACTGATGGCCGAGGAGATCCTCGAGGCGGTCCAGCGGCTCAAGCCGGTCGCCGCGGAGGTCGACCTGACGCTGGCCCAGCTCGCGGTGGCGTGGGTGCTGCAGAACCCGAACGTGGCCTCCGCCCTCGTCGGCGCCTCGCGCCCCGAGCAGGTCGCGGAGAACGTGAAGGCGGCCGGGGTGAAGCTGCCCGAGGCGACGATGAAGCAGATCGACGACGTGCTCGGTGACGTGGTGGTCAGGGATCCCGGCCTGACCGCGCGCAGCGCCCCCGCCGGCCGCCCGACCTGACCCTAGGCCGGCTCAGGCAGCCGGCGGAGGATCTCGGTGAGCATCGTGCTGTGCTCGGCGAGGGTGGCGCTGTGTTCGGCCAGCACCGTGCTGTGCTCAGCCAGCACCGTGCCGTGCTCAGCCAGCATCGTGCCGTGCTCAGCCAGCATCGTGCCGTGCTCAGCCAGCGTGGCGCCGTGCTGGGCCAGGGTGGCGCCGTGGTGGGCCAGGGTCCCGGACAACCTGACCTCAACCGCGTCGATGGTGCTGAGGAGCTGCGTCGTCCGTTCGTCGATGAGGTCGTAGAGGTGGAGGTCTTCCTGCTCGAGCTTGTCGACGCGCGCCTCGAGGCTCGGGGCTTTCGTCATGCGTCCAACCTAGACAACGGCACCACTGTCCGCGACCGCTCGGTCGTGGGCCTGTGGAGAACTCTCCGTAGACTCGTGCTGTGGACTACTCCTTCGTCAAGGGACACGGCACCGAGAACGACTTCGTGCTGATCCCGGACGCCAACGGCAAGCACGAGCTGAGCCCCGAGCAGGTGGCTCGGTTGTGCGACCGCCGGGCCGGCATCGGCGGCGACGGCGTCATCCGGGTGGTCCGCACCGACGCCACCGACGACCCTGCCGCGGTCGAGGCGCGCGACCGGGCCCGCTGGTTCATGGACTACCGCAACAGCGACGGCTCGCTCTCGGAGATGTGCGGCAACGGCATCCGCGTCCTCGGCCTCTACCTGGCCACCCACGCCGACGTCGACCCGCGCGAGCCGCTGGCGATCGCGACGCGCGCCGGCATCAAGACGCTGACCTTCGAGGCTCCCGTCGACGGCACCGCCCGGATCACCGTCGACATGGGTGCCCCGCAGCTCCAGGGCGAGACCAAGGTGAGCGTGGGTGACCGCAGCTGGGCGGCGACCAAGGTGAGCATGGGCAACCCGCACGCCGTCGCCTTCGTCGAGGACCTCGACGACGCGGGTCCGCTGCTGAGCGAGCCCGAGTACGACCCCGGCGCGTTCGCCGAGGGCGTCAACATCGAGTTCGTCGTACGCCGCGGCGAGCACCACCTCGCGATGCGCGTGCACGAGCGCGGGAGCGGCGAGACCCGCTCGTGCGGCACCGGTGCGTGCGCGGTGATGGTGGCCGCGGCCACGACCGACGGAGCCGACCGCGGTACGTCGTACACGGTCGACCTGCCCGGCGGGACGCTCGAGATCCTCTGGACCGAGGACGACCGGATCCTCATGACCGGACCGGCGGTGCTGGTCGCCGAGGGCGTCACGGACCTCTGAGTCGCTGGTGTTCCCCTCCGTCGCGGTCACCGGGTCGGAGCGCTCCGCGCCGCGCCCGGGCGACGAGGTCGTGGCGCCGGCGGACGTTGTCATGGACCGCGCCGCGACCTTCGAGGCGACCCCCGAGGTGCTCTGGCCGTGGCTGGTGCAGCTCGGCAAGAACCGCTCCGGGTGGTACCTGCGGCGACGCATCGAGCGGTTCCTGCCGCGCGGCAACCGCGCGATCCGCCACGTCGACCCGCAGTGGCAGCGTCTCGCGGTCGGTGACGTGGTCCCCGACTGGGGCGGCCGG
>JBJMIO010000107.1:0-12717 GCA_045806765.1 Marmoricola sp. | reverse complement strand
GTGGAACAACCTGGTCACCCCGGCTCCGGAGATGGACCAGTACTACCGTCGGGACTACGCCTACGACGGCACGATCCTGAGCCTGGGCTACCCGCGCAACGACAGCCTGGTCGGGCCCGCGTCCGTCGAGCTGCGGACCGCGACGCGCTCGCGCCTGGGGATCGGCGAGGACCAGCACGCGGTCCTCTACGCACCCACGTGGCGCGACGACCTGGCGACCGACTTCCGAGCAGCCCGGGCGGTGCACCACCTCGACGTCACCCGGGCCGCGGCCGCGCTCGGTGACGACTACGTGCTGCTGCTGCGCGGTCACCGGTTCCACGCACCCTCTGCAGGCTCTGCGGCCCGGGTCCTCGACGTGACGAGCTACCCGGAGATCAACCACCTGATCGCCGCCGCGGATGCCGCGGTCCTGGACTACTCCTCGCTGCGCTTCGACTTCGCGCTCACCGGGCGCCCGATGGTCTTCCTGGTCCCCGACCTGGACAGCTACGCCTCAAGCACCCGCGGATTCCTCTGGGACTACCGCGAGACCGCGCCCGGCCCGCTGGTTTCGAAGACCGAGGAGGTGGTCGCGGAGCTGCGCGACCTCGGCGCGCTGGGCGCCCGGTGGTCCGGGGACCTGGTCGCGTTCAACGCGCGCTACAACGCGCTTCACGACGGGCACGCCGCCGAGCGCGTGGTCGCGGCGTTCTTCGCCGACCTGCTCAGCTAGGTCGCCGCGAGCGTCTAGCCGCGGAAGCGGTGCAGCACCCGCGCGCCGAGCATCCGCACGAGCTCGCGCCCGCTCGGGTGCGACTCGGCGCGGGCCTGGCGGACCGCGGCGCGCAGCTCGCGGCGGTGCAGCGAGGCGGAACCGTCGACCGCCCCCCGCACGACCCGGCCCAGCAGGTCCAGCGGGACCGAGGTCAGCGGCGGCGGCACGTCAGCCGGCGCGACGGTCTCGCGGATCCGGAGCCGGTCCGGGTCCCCGACCACGTTCACACCGGCATCGCGGATCGCGTCCGCCTGCGCGTCGGAGCGGTCCGCCACCAACGCGTGCGCCCAGGCGGGCAGGCCGGTGATCCTCGGGCCGCCCTCGTCGGGAGCCGAGCGCAGGTCCTTGACCACGCCGGCCTGCACGATGCGCCAGTACTGCTCCTGGGACCACTCCTCGGCACGCGCCATCGCGTTGACCGCCCGGACGGCCTCGGTCTGGGTGAACGTCAGCGAGGTGTTCGAGTTCTCCCGCGGCGGCTTGAGGGTCCCGGGCTCGAGCCCGAGCAGCGACTCGAAGGCGTGCGGGATCAGCTGCCGGTCGGCCTCGTCGGAGACGATCACCGTCGTCCTCTCGGGCGGGATGTAGGCGCCCCAGCGGCTGAGCAGCAGCCGGATGTCGTGCGGCTCCCACGTCACCCGCGACTCCCAGTCGCGGTCGGGGTCGTCGAGCACGTGGTGCAGGAACGCCTCGTAGTCCAGCGTCATCCGCGCCTTCACGCGCTCCTGCCAGTGCGAGGGCAGCAGCTTGTCGAGCCGGCGGGCGACCAGGACCAGGTGGGTGTTCTCCGAACCCAGCCCGGACATGATCCGCTCGATCGCGGCCTCGTCGGCGCGGCCGAAGTCCTCGTTGCTCACGCAGACCCGCGGCAGCGAGCTGGCCCTGAGCTCCTCGAGCAGCTCGGTCCAGCGCTGCATCCGCGGCGCCGGTCGTCCGACGGCCGACCCACCGCCGAGGACGGCCCAGCCGGCCTCGCGCGGACGCATCTCCTGACCGGGGTAGAGGACGCCCTGGGCGGCCAGGTCCGCACGGTTCTCGTGCATCGACATCTGGATCGCGGTCGAGCCGGTCTTCTGCGGCCCGATGTGCAGCAGCAGGGCACCGGTCGGGATCGGGTTCGGGTCGGTCACGCGTTCCTCCACGGGGTGGACTCGTCGAGCAGGGCGTCGAGGACCCGCTCGGTGGCGCGGCCGTCGTGCAGCTGGTTGAAGCGCTCGTTGAACGCAGTGATCGCACCGGCGTACGTCGCGCGCAGCCGGCGTAGGTCGGCCAGAGCCTCGGCCGTCGCGGCGGTCGTCGTGGTCCACGGTCCCGGTGCGGAGTCCTCGAAGGAGAACAGCGGCGGGCGCAACCCGAAGTAGGAGTCGTGGTCGGGCACGAAGTAGACCATCGGCTTGCCGGTGATCGCCCAGTCGAAGCGCAGCGAGGAGTAGTCGAGCACCGCGACGTCGGCGGCCAGGGTGAGCTCGTTGATGTCGGGGTAGTCGGTCACGTCGACCACCGATCCTGCGCGCGGCACCCGCTCGTCCTCGCGCTGGTTGTTGTTGTGCCCGCGCACCAGCACGACGTAGTCGGGTCCGAGGAGGTCGGTGAGCCCGGTCAGGTCGAGCTCGTCGAACCGGCTGGCGGCGTACGTCTTGGTGGTCAGGGTGTCGCGGTACGTCGGGGCGTAGAGCACCACCGTCTTCTCCGCGGGGACGCCGATGCGGCGCAGCACCTCGGTCCGCACGGCTGCGGCGTCGCTGTTGACGAGCGCATCGGTGCGCGGGTAGCCGGCCACCAGGACGGGCCCGGTGAAGCGGTACTGCTCGCGGTAGTAGGCCTCGCACTCGGCGCTCGGGACCAGGATCAGGTCCCACTCCTCGTTCGCCTTGGCGACCGCGTGGTTGATCTGTCCGGGCGTGAAGGCCTTGCTGCGCCAGAAGTCGATGCCCATCGACTTGAACGGATAGCCGTGGAAGGTCTGCAGGTAGGCCTGGCCGGGTTTGCGCCGGAACCACGGCCCGAAGTCGATGTTGCGGCTCACGAAGCGGCTCCGCGCCACCGCCTCGTACCACTGCGAGGAGCCGATCACGACGGCCCGGGCGCCCTCGGGGACCCGGGTGGAGGAGTCGGCCACGCCCCAGATGCGCTCGAGGTCCGGTCGGTGCGTCGCGAGGTGGCGGTCCATCGCGAGCTGGCTGTCGGTCGCGAACTCGCCGAGGTAGGAGGCCAGCAGGACCGAGTCGTCCAGCGGCGCGGTGCTCGCGCGGTAGGCAGCGTGCAACCGGAACTGGTTGTAGCGGCCCTGCTCCTCGTCGGGCAGCGGCGGGGTCAGCGAGATCCGCAGCGGACGGTTGCGGCCGACACCGGCGTTGAGGCCGAAGGCCTCGCCGAGCAACCGCACCGGAAGGCGGTCGTGCAGGTCCGGGGCGGGGACGACCTCGGCACCGCCGAGCCGGAGCACGTAGTCGGCGGCCGGTGCGACGTGCGGCGCGGAGCCGAACTCAGTGGTGAGCACGGAGAACCGGACCACGCCGTCGCTCGCGCTGACCCGCTCCAGCGAGGTGCGCGCGGTGCTGAGCGTGGTGGTCGCGAGCTGCGCGTCGCTCGCGCCGTCGAAGCGGACCACGACCTCCGCACCGGTGACGGAGACGTCGGTGACCACGGGCCCCTTCGGGAGCCGCGGCGGGTGCTTGAGCCCACCGGGCCGGGTGCTGATCGAGAACCCTAGGCTCGGGTGCCAGGCTGGGCGGACGCCGACCTTCTGCCCGCCGACGACCACGTCGCGCGCGACCGGCTCGTTGCCCGAGGACCCCGGGACGGGGTCGTGGAAGCTGCCCGCCGAGGTGATGCCGCGGTACTCAGCAGCGCCGAGCAGCTGCCAGGGCGCGTCCGCGCCGAGCAGGTCGGCGACGCGCACCCGCGTGCGGAAGCCGGCGCGGGCACAGCCGGCGTAGGGCAGGGGAGCCCACTGCTCGGCCTCGAAGAACGTCTCCGGGGTGACCGCGAGCTCGAGGGTCCGCTCGCCGGAGGACAGCGTCAGGGCGAGCCGGGGGGCCTCCAGGACGTCGAGGCCGCGGTGGCGCACCCAGCCGGTGAGCTCGAGGTGGGGGTCGTCGCCGCCCTGCCAGGTGATCCGCTGGACAGCGCCCTGGAAGTGGCTCTCGAGCGAGGACATCCGCCGCAGGTGGTCCGGCAGGTCGGCCGCCCACGGCTCGTCGGCCGGCAGCACCGCAAGCAGCACGGCCGTCCCGTCGGCATCGGTGCGGACGTCGGTCGGCGGGACCTGGTGGGCGGCGAGGAACCACAACGTCGCGGCGTCGACGTCGTCCCACCGGCCCTGTGCGACCAGGTGCGCGCGGACCTTGGGGAAGACCCGGACCCGGTCCCAGACCTGCTCGACCGGGCGCGCGTCGGCGCGCTCGCAGAAGAGGCGGTAGGCCTCGGTCAGGGTCGTGCGGTAGGTGTCGTCGGCGTCGAGCGCCTGGGCGACGAACGGAGCGAAGTCGACCTCGAGGCAGCGTGCCACCCACACGTCGTACGTCTTCTCGCTGGCCTCGGCGCGGAGCATCTCGTGCGCCTCCTGCTTGACCTCGATGCGGTCGAGCAGGTTCTGCAGCCGGGCCTTCTGCATGCCGGTGGAGTTGTCGCGGATCCGCCAGTTGTAGGTGACCTGGGTCAGCACGTCGAACTTCTTCGCCCGCACGTACGCCGCGAGCATCGGCACGTGGTCCTCATAGGCGATGCCGCCGCGGAAGTCGCCGATGCGCTCCCGCCAGAAGTCGGTCCGGAAGACCCGGTTGCAGGCGATGATGTCCTGCATCGCCGGCGGGAACTCGTCGATCGTGGTGCCGATCCGGTCGGTCTGGTGCACCGTGCGCTGCCAGGTGGTGCGCATGTACTGCCGGTGCCGGAACCGGCGCACGCCGCCGACGCAGAAGTCCGAGCCGGAGCGGCGCAGCACCTCGACCATGTGCTCGAAGGCCTGCGGTGGGATGGTGTCGTCGGAGTCCATGAAGGTGACGAACTCGGCGCGGGCGTGGTGGACGCCGACGTTGCGGGCGACCCCCTGGCCGGAGTTGGTCTGGGTGAAGACCCGGACCCGGGGGTCGCGGCGCTCGTAGGAGCGCAGGATCTCCAGGCAGGAGTCGGTCGACCCGTCGTCGACCGCGATCAGCTCCAGGTTGTGCAGGCTCTGGGTCAGCGCGCTGTCGAGCGCCTCGCGGAGGAACTCCTCGACGTTGTAGACCGGCATGACGACGCTGAGCACCGGGCGCTGGGTCCGTCGCTCGAGGGCCACCAGCGGGCGTCCGGCGACCTTGCGGACACCCCGCTTGACGCGGCCGCCGACGCGCCGGCGGGCGGCGGCGACGAGGCGCTGGGCGGTCGAGGGGGCGTCAGGCACGAAGCGAAGTCTAGGGGCGGGTCAGAGCGGGTCGTCGCGACGGATGTCCACGATCAGGCCGGTCGCCTCGGAGAGCAGGACGTCGACCGAGCGGCGCGCCACCTCGGCCGATTCCAGCAGGCTTCCGGCCGGCTCCTCGCCGAAGGCCTTGGTCCGCATCGGCGTACCGGTGCGCTCGGGGTTGATGCAGTTCACCCGGATCCCGGCCGGTGACCACTCGTCGGCCAGCGCCTGGGTGAGGTTGACCACGGCCGCCTTGGCCGAGGAGTACAGCGCGTAGCCGCCCCGGCCGCGGGTGTAGGAGCTGGAGGTGAAGTTGAGCAGGCTGCCCCGGCTGGCGGCGAGGTAGGGGTGGAACTCCTGGGCGATCATCACCGGCGCCAGGTAGTTGATCTCGGTGGCGGCGTACACCGTCTCCTCGGAGGTCTCGGTGAGCTGCCCGCGCGGGAGGACCGCGGCGGTGTTGACCACGAAGTCGATCCGGTCGGTCTTCTCCAGCACGGTCTCGATCGCGGCCTTGAGGTCCGCGCGACGCTCGACGTGGGTGCCGGTCGAGGACCGGCTGAAGCTGTGCACCTCGGCGCCGTGCTGGGTGGCGAACTCCGCGATGTCGGCGCCGATGCCGTAGCTGCCACCGAAGACCACCATCGTGCGGCCCTCGAGCGCCGTGCGGTACTCCTCCTCGCTGCGCGAGGGCGGCAGGTCGCTGGTGGTGAGCTGGAAGAGCTTGTCGGCCAGGTAGACGTCGATCGGCTCGGTGACCTTCATGTTGCGCTCCTCCCCGGCGACGACCCAGATCGGGACGTCGGGGGTGTAGCGCAGAACGACGGTGCAGTCGTCGGTCGCCTGGAAGTCGGGGTCGGTCGCTGCGACCGCGTAGGCCTGCCGGATGACGCCGGCGCGGAAGGCCTGCGGCGTCTGACCGCGGCGCAGGTTGGCGCGCGGCGGGATGTTGCGGATCACGTTGTCGTCATCGACCTCGATGATCGTGTCGGCCGAAGGGATCGCGACGTCCACCGCGTCGTGGAGCTCCAGCGCCTCGAAGCAGTCGGTGATGATCCGCGGGGAGAGCAGCGGGCGCACGGCGTCGTGGAAGAGCACCTTGGTCGCGTCCCCGCCGCCGGAGGCGTAGAGCGCCTCGAGCGCTCGCAGCGTGGTGCCGTTGCGGGTCTCGGCGCCCTCGAGCACCTGGGAGACCTTGGTGTAGTCGCCGTCGCGCACGATCGTGTGCACCGCGTCGAGGTGGCCCTGGGCCATCATCACCACGATCTCGTCGACCATCGGGTGGGCGTTGAAGGTGGCCAGGGTGTGCTCGAGGATCGTGTGCCCGGCCACCTTGATCAGCTGCTTGGGGATGTCCAGGCCCACGCGGGTCCCGACACCGCCGGCCAGGATCACGGCCACGCGCTCGTTCACAACGACTCCTTTTGCTCGCGTCGGCCCCGAGTCTTGCGGATGCGCTGCCCGAGCGCGAACTTGGCGGCCTGCAGCGGGGAGAGACCCTCGAGTTCGCGCAGCCGCTCCTCCTGCCGGGAGAGGATCGGACCCCAGCGGCGCTCCTGGTTGACCGCGCGCTCGTGGGCGGAGTCGGCGATCGCCCGGACCTGTGCCCAGTCCTCGGGATCGAGGTCGCGCTCGAGGTCGAGCACGAGCATCTCGGCGAGGAACCGGTGGTAGTAGTCGGGCGTGTAGTGCACGTAGAACGGCTTCCACGGGTGCTCGGCGTACGAGGTGTAGCCCTCGGCGCGCAGGTCGATCGCGGTCCAGCCGTAGTTGTCGATGGCGTGGTCGTCCAGGCGGGCCCAGAGCTCGTTGGCGCGCTGCACGTTCAGGGCGGCCGCCTTGCGGACCTCGCGCAGCCGCTTGGTCCGCCGCTGCCCGCGCACGACGACCTCGTCGGTGTTCAGCCCGCGGTGCACCACCACCCGGGTCTCCGGGCAGTGCTCGGCGACGAACTCGGCGAAGCGGTCCATCGCCTCGGCCCAGAGCGCGAGGTAGGCGTCGGGGTCGGCGAAGATCCTCGTGCCGGGCAGCTCCTCGGTCTCCTTCAGCCGGCGGTGGTACTCGGTGGGCCAGAGCATCCATCGGTTGTTCGTCAGGTAGCGACCGTCGGCCAGGCGCGTGTACCCGAAGTGCACGTCGGCGAAGAAGTCGAGCACCAGGAAGTCCGGCTTCGCGGCGGCGAGCTTCGGCAGGAACCCGCGGGTGACGTCCTCACGGGTGATCCGCTCCTGGTAGGTCTCGGTGTCGCCGGCCGGCACGGGTGCCTCGATCGGTGGCGACATCAGCGAGATGATGGAGGTCTGGAAGACGTCGGCGGCCACCGAGAACCAGCGGCCGTAGTCGGGGTTGAACCGTGAGGAGAACGGGTCGCGGCTCGTGCAGCTGCCGCAGACCGCGACCGTGCTCGGGACCGTCACGAGGACCCCTCGGCGGCCCGGCGGCGCGCGACCGCCCGCGCGGCGGCGCGCAGCGGGCCGAGTCCGCTCAGTGCCCTGATCTGCTCGCGCTGCGCGACGTCGGTGCGCCGCAGGTGGCGGGCCTGTGCGACCAGGCGCTCGTGCCCGGCATCGGCGACCACGGCGATCCGCTCGGACGTCGCTGCGTCGAGGCGGCGCGTCAGGTCGTGGCGGTGGAGCTCGGCCAGGAAGCGGCGGTTGTAGTCGCGCGTGTAGTGCACGTAGTAGGGCCCCCACGGGTGGTCGGCGGGCGAGGAGTAGCGCTCGGCCCGCAGGTCGATCTGCTCCCAGCCGCAGGCAGTGGTCGCGTGGTCGTCGAGCGCCGTGCGGTAGCGGTTGGTGCTGCGCACGTCGAGCGGGAGCAGGTTCGCGCCGCGTCGCAGCCCCGTCGGCCGGTCGGTCTCGCCGCGGACCAGGGTGCGCACCGACCGGAGCCGGTGCACGATCACCTGCGTGTCCGGGCAGTGCTCGCCGACGTACGCCGCGAAGCGGGCGAGCGCCTCGTCCCACAGCAGCCGGTAGGCGGCCTCGTCCTCGCGCCAGCTCAGCCGGGTGGCACCGGCCGCGACCGCCCGCTGGTACCAGGCCGTCTTCCCCACCTTCCAGTGGTTGTCGGTCACGTAGCGCCCGTCGGGCAGGCGCAGGACGCCGAACGCGGTGTCGCCGGAGAAGTCGACGAGCAGGTAGTCCGGTCTCGTCCGCGCCAGGTCGTCGAGGAAGACCCGCGAGAAGTCCGATCGGATGGTCCACTCCTGGTGCTCGTTGAGCCCGTCGGTCTCGGCGATCTCCGGCTCGACCGGGGGAGACATCAGGGCGATCAGCGAGCTCTGGTTGTTGGTCGCGACCAGGTCGTACCAGCGCTGGTGGTCAGGGTTGAAGTTGGAGCTGAAGTTGTCCCGGGTCGCGCAGGACCCGGCCACCGCGACCGTACGGCGCGCAGTCATGGCGTCGGCACCTGGCCCCGACCCTTGTCGGGCTTGCCCAGCGCGAGCACAGCCTGGACGACGCGCTCGGAGCAGCGACCGTCGCGCTGCGGGAAGGCCGCATCGATGCGCCGCTGGTACTCCGGCGCGGGTCCGGGCCCGGCGGCGAGGGCGGCGTTGATCGCCTCGAGCGCTGCGGGTGCATCGGCGGTCACCGCGCCGAAGCCGTCGCGCTCGTAGGAGAAGTAGCCACCGCGGCCGACGTGACCGCCGGTCTCCAGCACCGTGCGCGCGTCGAACTGGAAGTACACGACCGGCCGGTCGAGGTAGGCGGCGTTGAAGGCGATCGAGGAGTAGTCGGTGACCAGCAGCCGCGCTCGCGCGAAGTACTCCTGCACGTCGACACCGTCGTAGGTCAGCGGCGTGACGTGGGCCGGCAGGTCGAGCTGGGGGAGCAGCGCCTCCAGGTTGGGGTGTGGCAGGAACCCGAGGGTCAGGTCGTGCTCGCGGCAGGCCGCCTCCAGCTCGGGCGCGCTGAGGAGCTCGACCCACGAGCGCACGAACTCCGAGCCGAGGACGGCGTCGTCGACGGTACGGCGCTGGGTGCCCTCGCCGAGGTGCTCGACCAACCACTGGCGCCAGGTCGGCGTGACCAGGAGGAGGTCGCGCTCACCCGCGGGGTAGCGGGCGCCGATCTCGCGGAGGCGGTCGAAGCGCGGCAGCCCGGTGAGCTTGACCTCCTTGGTCGTGAACGGGTACGCCGTGCCCTCGCCGGCGATGGAGGCGTGCTCCGCTGTCGTGCTGGTGACGAAGACGTCGATGAACTTGCGGCCCAGCCAGCTGTTCAGGTCGTCCTTGATGACCCCGTGCTGGAGGAAGGTGAACTTCCAGGCCGGGTCGCAGAACTCCGTGATCTCCGAGGGACGCATGATCGGGACGTCGGCGTGCGAGCTGAGCAGGTGCGCGCAGTGCGCCATCAGGGCCCGCCACTCCAGCGAGCCGTGCGCGACGACACGCTTGCCGAACTCGGCCCGCAGCCGCTTGTGGTCAGCAGTCCCGTCCTCGATCACGAAGTAGGCGTTGATGCCCGGGTGCTCGGCGCGCAGGTGCCGGAAGAGCACCTCGGCGGAGTCCCCGGCGTTGTGGATCCGGTCCATCAGCACCCAGGCCTCGGCGTACCGCTGGGCCGTGCGCGGCTTGGCCGCGAGCGCCTGCGCCTTGCGCCCCAGCGGCGTGGTGGGCTCGGGGGAGAGCGCGGCGACGCGGCGCCGCTCCTGGCGCGAGGGCCGGCCCAGCGGCTGGGTGAAGCGCCGGATGCGCAGCGGCAGGGCGCGGGTCAGCTCGCCGGCGTCGCGGTCGAAGTCGATCGGCACCCAGGCGCCGTCCAGGCGGACCCGGAGGTCGGGGACGTAGCGGACCCACAGCACCCGCTCGCGCAGCAGCGTGCGGCCGAAGTAGGTCAGGTCGCGGGTCTTCGCGTGCCGCGGGCCGACGGGCCGCTCGCCGTTCCAGATCTCCTCGGCCGGTGCGTCACCGGTGTGGAAGTAGCGCACCCGCGCCAGGCGCTGCGCGGGGTCGTAGTGGTCGACCCGGACACGGTCCTGGTGCCACGGGCGGTCGTCGTACCCGTGCTCGAGCGCGTGCCGCAGGTGGGCGGAGATCGGTGTCTCGGAGAACGGGAGCACTGCGGCGAGGTCGAGCTCGCCGACGATCGCCCGCACGTGGTCGTGGAACGCGGCCGTCTCCGGGCCCTCGGTGATCACCGGCACGCGACCACGCTCGTACGCCGAGAGGTAGCCGGTCAGCTCGTAGGCGAGGAAGTGCTGCAGCCACCGGGGAACGTGGCCGCGCAACCGCTGCGCCTCGGCGATGATGCCGCGGTACCCGAACTCGAACACGTCGGTGTAGCGGCCCGGGTGCAGCATGCTGCCCTGCAGCGAGGAGGACTGGTCGGCCCGCTTGCGGTAGTGGTACGCGGTCGACCTGAGGAACCCGACCAGGGGCTTCTCGCAGTGCAGCAGGTAGCGCGAGCAGAAGTGGCCGTCCTCGAAGTTCGGGCGGATCCGGTCGTCGAAGGCGATGCCCCGCTCGACGAGCTGGTCGACCTTGAAGAACGCTGCCGGCGCGCTGCCGTGGAAGCTGGTCTCGGTGACGTCGAGGTCGGCCAGCCGGTCGTAGGCGAAGAACCGGTGCAGCGGGTGGGTGTTGGCGATCACGCCGGTGATCTCGGCCCAGATCAGCCGGTTGGTGGCGACCATCTCGACGGTCGGGTTCGCGGTGATGAAGCCGTCCACGGCGCTGAGGTAGTTGGGGTCCACCACGTCGTCGGGGTCGGGGAAGGTCACCCACTCGCCGCGCGCCAGGCCGAGCCCGGCGTTGCGCGCGGCTCCCTGGCCGGCGTTGGCCTGCGAGACCACCCGGACAAGCTCGGGCCTGCGTGCCGCCCAGGCCTCGAGCACGGCGAGCGAGTCGTCGTGCGAGCCGTCGTCGACCATCACGACCTCGACCCTGCCCAGGTCGAAGTCCTGCCCCTCGATCGAGGCGATGAAGTCGGGCAGGAACCTGCTGACGTCGTACACCGCGCTGACGATCGTGAAGCGTGGCCGGTCGGTGGGGGCCATGAGGCTGGTGGAACCTTTCTCTCGCGGACTACCGGGCCATTCTCGCCGGTCCGCCGCACTTCACCGCAACCACCGGCGCGCAGCCTGTGGACGGGCTCACCCCGCGGCGCCTCCGCGGAGCATCTGGCGCACCGGTACGCCGAGGTACGGCGCGAGCGTGGTGGCGAAGGTCGCGGTGAGGTGGGAGCCGTCGAAGTAGGTGATCACGCCGCCCGTGACCGCGTGGCAGATCACGGGGCCGCAGATGTGGTCGGTCAGGTCGGCGTAGCGGATGTCGGGGTCGCCCAGCGCGTCGATCACGGCCTTCTCCGGCTGCGGCTGGAGCCAGGCGTCCCGGGTGCCGTCGCACTGGGAGTAGTGCGACTGCTTCTGGGCCACGCAGTCGGGGATCAGGGTGCCCGGGGCGGGGGTGTCGCGCAGCACCAGGACGTGCAGGCCGGCCGCCTTCCAGGCACCGAGCACCGAGGCGTAGCCGGCGGCGTACTTCGGCGTGCTGTCGGCCAGGCTGGTGTTCTCGGCCGCGGTGGAGATGCGGTTGGTCAGCACGACCAGGGCCGGGTGCAGGTCGATCACCTGCTGGGTCACCTTGTGCACCCAGTCCAGGCACGCGGTCGCGAAGTCGGAGGTGTCGAACTGCTGGCGCAGGTCGGCCATCGCGCAGCGCGAGGCGAGCTTGGTGGTGATCCTGAACCGGTCCAGCCTGGCCAGGCGCTGCAGCGCGGGCAGCCACTGGCCGGCGTGCGAGTTGCCGACCAGCACGACATCGGTGCGCGAGCGCTTCACCCCGAAGGTGCAGGTCTTCACCCCGAAGTGCGGCTGGTAGGACCAGCAGTCGGTCCCGCTGGACTTCTGGATCGCGTAGGCGTCGGAGTGGTCGTTCGCGGCGTCGATCGGGGAGGGCACCAGCCGGTCGTAGGAGACCGAGGGGCAGCTGTCGGGGTGCTCGAGGGCCGGCGAGCCGAAGCAGGGGTCGTTGCCGGCCAGACCGCGCTTGAGCGCGGCCAGCCCCTCGTCGCGACGGTGCTTGACCTCGGTGAGCTGGGCGACGCTGCCCGAGACGACCAGCGACATGGCGACCGCGGCGATGATGAAGGGCTTGCGCAGCGGGATGCCCCAGTGCCGGCCGCGGAAGCGGTCCTCGACCAGCGCCTTGGTGACGGTGGCCAGCGCGAGGCTGGCCAGCAGGATGCTGCCGCGGTCGGTCCAGCTCAGCGGCCGGTCGGTGAGCTGGGGGACGAACACGACCAGCGGCCAGTGCCACAGGTAGACCGAGTAGGAGATGTCACCGAGGAACTGGATCGGGCGCAGCGCCAGGACCGGTCCCGGCGAGCCGGGTCCGTGCTCGGGTTGAGCCGCGATCACCGCGGCCGTGCCGAGCACCGGCACCGCGGCCTGCCAGCCGGGGAACGGGGTGTAACCGGTGTAGGTGGCCGCGGTGTAGCCGATCGCGGCCAGGCCGAGCAGCGCCAGCGGGGTCGCGAACTCGTGCCGCATCCGACCCGGGCGCAGCAGCTTGACGGTCGCCAGGAGTGCTCCCACGCCCAGCTCCCAGACGCGTGCCGGGGTGACG
>JBJMIO010000106.1:0-12840 GCA_045806765.1 Marmoricola sp. | reverse complement strand
CCCAGGGCTCGACGAGCTCGCTGGGCGAAAGTCGCGGTCGGGGCAGGTGCTGGAGGCCAAGCGTCTGGCGGCACGGCTGCATATTCCGGGTCGAGCTACGTGAACCAACGCCTCAGGCAGTCCGCACGCAGTCCGCAGGACTACCGATGACGACCGAACCTCGATCGACGGCGTCCAACGCAAATGGGCAGGTCAACCAAGGTGGTTGAAACTTGCCGTCAGAAACCAACGCAGCGGACGACGTTCCGCTTCAACGTCTGAGGCGCCACCGATCGGTCATCCGCAACGGTGACCAACTCCTTACGTCCCGGCCGCGGCCTTCCGCTCGGGGCACACCGGGAGGAGTGTGAGGTGCATGACCAGCTATGACGTGATCGTCGTCGGTGCCCGCTGCGCAGGGTCCCCGACCGCCATGCTTCTTGCGCAACGCGGCTATCGGGTGCTGCTCGTCGACCGGGCGGAGTTCCCCAGCGACACCGTCTCGACACATGTCGTGCAAGCTCCGGCCGTGGCTGCCCTGGACAGGTGGGGGCTGCTGGGCGAGGTCACGGACTCCGGAGCGCCGCCGATGGCGACGTACTCGTTCGACTTCGGACCCATCACGCTCAAGGGCACCCCGCACCCCGCTCCGGGCGGTCCACCGCACGCGTACGCTCCGCGCCGGATCCTGCTCGACAAGATCCTCCTGGATGCAGCAGCCGGCGCCGGCGTCGAGGTCCGCGAGCGCTTCTCGGTCGAGGAGATCCTGGTCGAGGACGGGGTGGTGGTCGGTGTTCGAGGACATGACCACGGCGGCCGGTCGGTCGTCGAACGGGCCCGGGTCGTCATCGGCGCGGACGGGGTCAACTCGCTGGTCGCCTCGACTGTCGAGGCACAGAAGTACAACGAGAAGCCGAAGCTGCAGTCCGGCTTCTACACCTACTTCAGCGACCTCCCCGTGGACGGTTTCGAGATCTACGTCCGTCCGCACAGCGGTTGGGGAGCTGCGCCGACCAACGACGGACTCACCATGGTCGTGATGGGCTGGCCGCATGATCAGTACGACGCGAGAAAGGCCGATCCGGAGGGCTCCTTCGCCCAGACGCTCAAGCTCGCGCCGGAGTTCGCCGAGCGGGTCGGCGCGGCCAAGCGTGAGGCCCGGTTCACCGGTGCCTCGTCGGCGAATTTCTTCCGCAAGCCCTACGGCCCGGGCTGGGTCCTGATCGGCGACGCGGCCTACACCAAGGACCCGATCACCGCCCAAGGGATCAGTGACGCCTTCCGAGATGCGGAGTCGGTGGCCGGCAGCCTTGATCGGGTCTTCAGCGGTGCGAGCACGTTCGACGATGCGATGTCCGCCCACCAGGCGGCACGCGACGCGCAGGTACTGCCCATCTTCGGATTCACGACAGACCTGGCGACCCTCGAGCCGCCCTCCCCGGAGCAGCAGCACCTCTTCGGTGCGATCCTCGGCAACCAGGCTGCGATCGACGACTTCGTCAGCATCAACGCCGGCACGGTGTCGCCCGCAGACTTCTTCTCACCGGAGAATCTCGGACGACTGATGGCGCCGACCTGACCTCCCGCGGGCACTCGACAGGAAGTGGTGGAGGTCCGCTTCAACCACAGCGCCGCGCTCGATAACCTCGTGCCATGGGATTCCTCGGTGACCAGGTCCAACGCGTTCGCAGCTTGATCCCCGTCAGCGCACTGCCGGCGCTCGCCCGCCGTCGTACGGACGCGCTGTACGCCGACGAGGCGTTCAGGTCCGCGCAGGAAGCCCAGATGCGGTTCCTGCTCGAGAACACCGAGCGCGCCGCCGACATCCCCGTCGTGTCACGCGGGTACACCGAGTTCGCGCTCCTGCGCGGCTACCGGCGCTGGCACCCGCGACACCACGCGCGCCAGCCCGTGACGGGCATCGAGTGGCTGACGACCAAGCGGGATCCGCAGCGCGGGGTGCTGCTCAGCTTCCTGCACCACGCCCAGTACGACGGCCTGTTCCCGTCCCTGGGCCGGGCCGGCGCCGAGATCCACACCGTGGTCGCGCCCGAGGCGTTCGACCCCGCTTCCGACATCCAGCTGCGCCAGCACTTCAAGGTCGCCGGGATGCACCCCGCCACCACCCTGGTGCCGGCCTCGATCGGGTCGAAGGGCATGGTCGAGCTGCTCGAGCAGGGCAAGACCCTCGCGATCGCCTCGGATGTCGCCGGGCGCAACCCGGTGCCGTTCCTGGGCCGTGAGCTCCACATCGCCTCCGGCGCGGCGCGGATCGCGATCCAGACGAACTCGCCGGTCGTGCTGGTGACCTCGCACCGGCAGGCCGACGGCAGCCCGTCGCTGCAGGTGCACGAGCCGATCGAACCGAGCGACTTCCCCGATGCTTCCGACCTGCTCGCCGAGATCATGCGGCGTCACGAGCCGGCTGCGCTGGCGTGGCCCGAAGCGTTCGACAGCCCGTACACCCGGCTCGAGCCGGCCGCCCGCGGCTGAATTCCGGCTGCGCCTCATCCACACGGCGGCCCTCGAGGGGTAGCGTTGTTGCGGTGAGGAACGACCCGACTCCGCCCGTCGCGGACGACGACTTCGCCGAGTTCGCCGAACCGCCGCGCCAGCGCCCGCAGCCCGGAGTGGCGAGGTCCCCGGCCGAGGCACGACCGCCCGAGAGCGAGCAGGGCGCGGTCGACGAGGTGCTCGCCCGGCTGCGCCGCGAGCGCGCCGAGGGCAAGCGCTGAGCGCCGTCACGCTCGAGGCGATCCAGGTCGCCGACCACCCCGGCTCCTGGGAGAGCGCCGGCTTCACCGTCGACGGCGACGTCTGCTGCGTCGGGACGGTCCGCATCCGGCTCGTCGGTCCTGAGCAGGGCCGCGGCATCGTCGGCTGGTCGTTGCGCGGCATCGAGGGCGCGGCCCACAACGGCGACCAGAACCGCGACCTGGACGGCGTACCGACGACGTCCTCCGAGGCAGCGCCCGCGGACCCCGCACAGCACCCGAACGGCGTGACGCACATCGACCACCTCGTGCTGCTCTCGCCCGACCTGGCCCGTACGGCGGCGGCACTCGCCGCGATCGGTGTGGAACCGCGCCGCGAGCGGACCGGCGAGCTCGGTGGTGCTCCCGTGCGGCAGGTGTTCTTCCGGCTCGGCGACGTGATCCTCGAGGTGGTCGGCTCGCCCGACGCGGCCGGGCAGGGCCCTTCGTCGTTGTGGGGGATCACCTTCACCGTCGCTGACATCGACGCCAGCGCGGCGGTGCTCGGCGAGCACACCTCAACGGTCAAGGACGCGATCCAGCCGGGTCGGCGGATCACGACGCTGCGCAACCGCGACCTGGGGATGTCGGTGCGGACCGCGCTGATCTCGCCGCACGTGAAGTCCTAGGCTGCAGCCATGCAACGGGTCCTCGGTATCGGCGGCTACTTCCTGCGCTCAGCCGAGCCCGAGGCGCTGGCCGGCTGGTACCGCGAGGCGCTGGGGCTCGACGTCGACGAGCACGGCGCGTGGCAGACCGGGGCCGGGCCGACCGTCTTCGCCACGTTCCCCACCGACACCGACTACCTCGGCGGGCGGGAGCAGCGCACGATGCTCAACTTCCGGGTGGCCGACCTCGACGCGATGCTCGCTCAGGTGCGTGCAACCGGCGCCGCGGTCGACGAGGAGGTCCAGGCGATGGACGGCGTCGGTCGCTTCGGCTGGGTCACCGACCCCGAGGGCAACCGCATCGAGCTGTGGGAGCAGGCGTGAGCGAGGTCGCCGCCGACGTTGCGGCCGAGGAGGCCGTCACGATCCACACCGACGGTGGCTGCACGCCGAATCCCGGACCCGGCGGCTGGGGCGCGGTGCTGCGCCAGCGCGAGCACGTCCTGGAGCTCTTCGGGGGCGAGTCGGACGTCACGACCAACAACCGGATGGAGCTGACCGCGCCGATCATGGCGCTCGAGGCGCTCAAGCGCCCGGTCACCGTGCACCTCTACACCGACAGCACCTACGTCCGGAACGGGATCACCTCGTGGATCTCGTCCTGGGAGCGCAACGGCTGGCGCACCTCGGCCAAGCAGCCGGTCAAGAACGTCGACCTGTGGCAGCGGCTGCAGGCCGCGTGCGAGCGCCACGACGTGCACTGGCACTGGGTCAAGGGCCACGCCGGTGTCGCCGACAACGAGCTCGCCGACCAGCTCGCCACCCGCGGCATGCAGCAGGCGATGAGCAGCTAGCCCGCTCCTAGGCAGGCATCCCCTCGTCGCGCGCGGCGCGACGGATCGCGGTCGCACCCGTGACCACGCACAGAGCACCCGCGAGGAGCAGCCACCCCCGCGGACCGCCGGTGTTCGGCAGACCGCCCGGGCCGACTCCGCCGTTGCCGCCGTTCCCGTGCGGAGGGCTCACGACGCCGCTCCCGGGTAGCACGGTCACCGGGATGGTGCGGACCCAGCTCGGCGGGACCTGAACAGCGATCGTCTGCGGGTCCGAGCCGGCCCTGGCGGCCGCGCCCTGGTGCCGAACGTGCCGCCGGGTGCGCGCGGCCTGGTAGAAGCAGGTCGCGCGCAGGACCAGCGTCGTCCTCCTGGCGACCACCGGGGCGACGTACGTCGTGGTGAACGTGCGGCCGACGACGTGGTGTCGTACGCCGTCCCATTCGGTCAGCCAGGTGCAGCGCGTGGTCGCGGTGGCGTGCACGACCAGGCTCTCGCCACCGTGCAGGACGGTGCGGTTCACGCTGACGCCGAAACGCGGTGCGCCCGACGCGGAGGAGGTCATCGCGACGCACGCCAGCACGGCGAGCAGCGCGCCGGCGGCGGTCGCGATCCTCCTCATCGATGTCCCCCAAGCTCTGTCCCGGGGTCCCACGACGGCGGATCCCGGCGAGCATGAGAGCACACCAAGACGACGCGCGCGTGAACGCTCTGGACCAGTGCGACTGTCGGTGCGCGGTGGCACGATCGAGGCACGAGCGCTCAGGAGGACTGATGGCGTACGACGAGGACCTGGCCGACCGGATCCGCGAGGCCGTGCAGCACGAGGACGGGATCACCGAGAAGCGCATGTTCGGCGGGCTCGCGTTCCTGGTCGGCGGCAACATGGCCGTCGCCGCGAGCGGGCAGGGCGGCTTGATGGTCCGCGTCGACCCGGCCGTCTCCGAGGAGCTCGTCGTGAGCACCCCGGCGTACCGGATGGTGATGCGTGGACGCGAGATGGACGGGTGGCTCCGCGTCGACGACGCCGACGTCGCGGACGACGAGGAGCTCGGGGCGTGGGTCGCGCGCGGGGTCTCCTACGCCGGGTCGCTGCCCGCGAAGTAGCGTGCTGGCGTGAGCACACCGTCACGCGTCCTGGACCGTCTGGGCGTCACGTTGCCCGTGCTCGCGGCGCCGATGGCCGGTGGCCCGAGCACGCCTGAGCTCGTCGTGGCGGCGGCCTCGGCGGGCTCGATGGGATTCCTCGCCGGCGGCTACAAGACCGCGGGACAGATGCTCGAGCAGATCCGGGAGATCCGCGCGGCCGGGGTGCCCTTCGGCGTCAACCTCTTCGCACCGAACCCGGTCCCGGTCGACCCGCAGGCCTACGCCACCTACGCCGAGCAGCTGGCCGTCCTCGGTCAGCGGTTCGGCGTCGATCCCCGCGAGGTCGCGCTGCGCGAGGACGACGACGACTGGGAGGCGAAGATCGCGGCCCTGATCGCCGATCCGGTCCCCGTGCTCACCTTCACCTTCGGCATCCCCGACCGACCCACGATCGAGGCCCTGCGCACCGTCGGCACCTGGGTCGGGCAGACCGTGACGAGCGCAGCCGAGGCGCGGCTGGCGAGCGCTGCGGGCGTCGACGGCCTGGTCGTGCAGTCGGCGCGCGCGGGAGGGCACTCGGGCACCCTGACCCCGGCGGAGCCGGTCGAGGACCTCGACCCGCCCGAGCTCGTGCGCCGGGTCCGCGCGGTCACCGACCTGCCGCTGTGGGCGGGCGGCGGGGTCAGCGACTCGGACGACGTGCGCCACATCCTCGCTGCCGGCGCGGAGGCGGTCGCCGTCGGCACCCTGCTCCTGCTCAGCGACGAGGCCGGCACCTCGGCGGCGTACCGCGCGGGGCTGGCTGATCCGGCACGCACCACGACCCTGGTCACCCGCGCTTTCTCGGGCCGACCGGCACGCGGCGCGCGCAACGGGTTCACCGACGCCTTCGACGCCTCGGCACCTGCCGGATACCCGGCGATCCACCACCTGACCACCCCGCTGCGCCGCGCTGCCGCCGCGGCCGGTGACCCGGAGGCGGTGAACCTGTGGGCCGGCACCGGATTCCGGAGCGCGAGGGCCGAACCCGCCGCCGCCATCCTGGGCCGCCTCGCGGCCCCGGAGACCTGAACCGGCGAAGCGGGTGCCTAGAGTGGTGACACCACTCCCGTCCTCCGAACAGGACCTCGATGTACTCACTCCTCGCGAAGTCGATGACCGTCGTTGCACTGGCGACGACCCTGACTGCGTGCGGCTCGGGCGACACGGTCGACGACCTGGCAGCGTTCTGCAACGCCAAGGTCACCTTCGAGAAGGTCCAGCAGACCGGGAAGGTCGGTGAGTTCGGGCCCGCGCTGAAGGCCTACACCGACAAGCTTCCCGACAACGCCAGCCCGCAGGTCAGCGGGACCGCGAAGCAGATGGCGAAGTCCTGGGACGCCATCTACTCCAAGTACGAGGACCAGGGCGGTGACCCGAACGCCGCGCTGCTGGTCGACGGCACCCCGCCTCCCGAGATCGCCGGCATGCGCGCGGAGTGGACCCAGGAGCTGAGTCGCACCAAGGTCAGGGCGGTCTACGCCTTCGCCGACAAGGAGTGCACCCGGGACGGCGTCTCGTGATCCAGGGGTTCTCGCACGTCGGCATCGCGGTCTCCGACCTCGACCGCTCGGCCCGCTTCTACTGCGAGGTGTTCGGGTTCTCCGAGCTCTACCGCCTCGACTTCGCCGACGACGAGGTCGCGGCCACCATGGAGCAGAAGGGTGCGTTCCGCTCCGCGATGCTGCTGCGCGGTGACATCCGCGTCGAGCTGCTGCAGTGGGTCGACGTGCCGACGACCGGTGGCGGTGGTCGCAAGCCGATGACCGAGCTCGGGTTCACCCACCTGTCCTTCCGGGTCGAGGACGTCGACGACCTCACCGACGCCGTCCTCGCCGCCGGCGGCGCGGTGCACCCGCAGACGCTGACCTACCTCGGCGAGGAGGGCGGACAGCGCACCGGGCTGCTCTACTACACCGATCCCGATGGAACCCGCATCGAGGTCATGTCCGGGGTGCCGGACCTCAGCAACCTCGGCTGACAACGCGGTTCACCGGTCGGGGAGGGATCACTCGTAGGGATCCTTGGGCTCCGCGACCGGGGAGACCGACGTCGTGCGCAGGACCGGCGGGTCCAGCCGCGGGATCGCGGTCGTCGCCGGCTTCTCCCACGACCCGGTCACCTGCACCCACGAGTTCACCGGTGGCGTCGGGACCGCACCGTCGATCCTGATCCGGTAGGCGACCGCGTCCGCCGCGCAGCAGGAGATCACCAGACGGGTCACGTACCAGTGCCCGCCTGAGGTCGAGACGAATCCGGTGAGCTGGACGGTCGCGCCCTCCAGGGTGTCGTCCCACTGCGCGCGGCCCTGGAACTCCGCGACCGACATCGAGGAGACCGAGCCGCTCGACAGCGAGCCGTAGTGCCCGTTGCCGGCGACCTTGACCGCGGTCCGGTCGGCCGCGTAGGCACCGAGCGCCGGCGGGCTGACGACGAAGACCGCGATGATCGGCAGGACCAGCATCCAAGCGCTGTTGGGGGACCGGCGATGATCAGCGTGGACCTCACCCTCCGAGACGTGGTCGTCCTCGTCCTCGCGCGACCACAGCAGCCGGACCCCGAGGGTCAGCAGCAGTGCCGCGGTGGCCAGCAGGGGCCAGCGCATCCACGGGTTCACGAAGCGCAGGTACTCGTTGCTCGAGGCCAGCCGCAGGCACACCGAGCCCATCAGCCCGACGATCAGCCCCTGGGTCTTCGGGTTCACAGCAGCACCCAACCGACCAGCGACGCGCTGGCGACCGCGACGACCAGCACCAGCGGGATGAACCGTACGGCGAACCGGCGACCGAACACCCCGGTCTCCAGCGTCGCGAGCTTGACGTCCATCGCCGGCCCGACCACCAGGAACGCCAGCCGCGCGGTCGGGGAGAACGCGGTCAGGCTGGCGGCGATGAACGCGTCGGTCTGCGAGCACAGCGCGACGATGAATGCGAAACCGGCCAGCACCAGCACGCCCAGGACCTCGTGCGACCCGATCGAGCCGAGCAACCGCTTGGGCACGAAGGTGTTGACCGAGGCAGCGATCATGGCGCCGAGGATCAGGTAGCCCACGGTGGTGATCAGGTCGTGGTGCACCGCAGCGAGGAAGCCGCCGAGCCCCGTGCCGTGGTCGTGCTCGCCGGCGTCCGCGGACCCCATCGGGACCCCGCGCCCGATCCGGACCCAGAGCCAGCCGACGACCAGCGAGACGCAGAAGGAGGCCACGAAGCGGGCCAGTGCCATCTCCGGCCTGCCGGGGAAGGCGACCAGCGTCGAGACGATCACCACCGGGTTCACCGCGGGGGCAGCGAGCAGGAACGACATCGCGGCGGGCGCGCCGACGCCCTTGCGGATCACGCTGTTGGCGATCGGGACCGAGGCGCACTCGCAGCCGATCAGGCCGATCCCGGCGACGCAGGCGACCGGCACGGCGTAGGCGTCCTTGCGCGGGAAGATCCGGCTGATCAGCTGCTCGGAGAGCAGCGTCGAGATCGCCGAGGCGAGCAGCACGCCGAGCAGCAGGAACGGCAGCGACTGGATCGTGATCGCCACGAACATCGCGGCCCAGGTCTCCAGCGCGGCGTCGTGGGGGACGAGCGAGGTGGCGCGGCTGACGACGACCAGCGCGACCAGGACCGTGAGCACCGTCGTCGCCTGGCTGAAGGGCTGTGCGGGCGCCTCCTGCTCGGTCTCGGTCTGCACCACCGCATCCAAGCACAGCAGCCAAGACGGCGAACCCGGCGGCCGCAGGCGCCCGCTACGGCCCGCTGTGGCCCGCTGCGGCCCGCGCCCAGGGCACTGGCACGATGGGCCCATGGCTGTGCAGGCGCCCCGGGGCGGGAGGTTCCGCCTGCAGCTGCTCTTCCTGACGCTGTTCGTGGTCGTGGGCCTCTTCGCACCGGTGCCCGGCGACGACACGTTCTGCAACGCCTGGGACAAGCTCGCCCGGGTGGAGGGCCACGGGACCGTCGGCCAGTTCGCACCGGCCCTGAACGCCTTCGTCTACGCGCTGCCCACCGACGCCCCGAGCCAGGCCCGGGTGGGCGGCAAGGCGATCGCGGACTCGTGGAACGCGCTCTACACGACGTACGTGCGCAACGGCGGCAGCGCGACGGTCCGCCTGCAGGAGGACGGTGTCGTGCCCGGCGCGATCGGCGGCATCACCGCGGAGTGGCGCGACTCGGTCGACAAGCAGGCCGGCCGTTCGCTCTACGACTACGCCGCGCGCAAGTGCGGACCGCAGGCGGTCTGAGACTCACGTCAGCTTGGCTGCCAGCCGCTTGGCGTTCATGTAGGCGATCGACTCGATCGAGATCATCGGGTTGACCCCCGAGGCCGTCGGGAAGCACGAGCCGTCCGCGACGACCAGGTTCGCGACCTCCCAGGTCTCACCGTCCGGGTTGAGTGCGGAGATCTCCGCCGATCCGCCCATCCGCGCGCTGCCCATGATGTGCAGCGCGGCGAGCGCGACCCTGGCCGGGGCGGCGCCCTCCTTGCGCACCGCGGCCACGAACGAGTCGATGTCGCCGCGCTTGCCCGGCTCGTAGCCGATGGTGCGGTGGTGGGGGGAGTAGATCTTGGTCGCGCCGGCGGCCTCGGCGATCCGGGCGCCGCCCTCGAAGCCCTTCATCAGGTGCTCGGTGTCGCCCGGCGAGAGGGTGTAGCTGGCGATCGGCTCGCCCTCCTTGCCGATCTTCACCGTGCCGCCAGGGCCCTTGTCGCGCACGATGATCGCGACGCCGAGCATGTTCTTCAGCTCCTGCATCCGCTCGAGGTGCTGCACGCCGCTGCGCCAGTTGACGAAGCCGGAGCCGAACGCCGGGGTCAGCGGTGCGGTCTCGAAGAGAACCCCGTAGCCCTCCCCGTCCAGGTCGGTCCACTCGTTGACGTAGCGGGCCTGCATCGCCCCTTCCCACGGGTTGACCAGCTCGGGGACCAGGCCCCACACGGCGGTCGCCGGGTGCAGGCGCAGGTGCTTGCCGACGTTCGGGTTGCGCAGGCCGGAGCGCAGCAGCAGGGCGGGGGTCTGGATCGCGCCGGCCGAGACCACCACCGCGCGGGAGCGCACCGTGAGCACGTTGCCCTCCGGTGAGATCGCGGTGACGCCGACGGCCTTGCCGTTCTCGATCGTGACCGTCCGGGCGCTCGCACCGACGTACATCCGGGCGCCCTTCTCGGCCGCGTCGACGAGCCAGGTCTTGGCGACCGACTGCTTCGCCCCGATCCGGCACCCCATCCCGCAGCGCCCGCACTCGATGCCCTGGTCGCAGCCGATGACGTTGCGCGGCATCGCATCCACGTTCCAGCCCAGGGCCTTCGCGCCGCGCTCGAGCACCTGGTCGCGGACCCCTGCTCCGGGGTGGTCCTTGTTGACGCCGAGGCGGGCGTTGACCGCGGCCAGCGCGTCGTCGTACTCCGAGGTGGTGAACTGCGGCGTGCCGAGCGCGGCCCACTCGGCACGCACGTGGTCCGGGGTGGGGAAGGAGGTCGTGTAGTTGACCACCGTGCCACCGCCGAGCCCGCGGCCCGCGACGAGCTGGACCTGGCCCTCGGAGGTGACGCCGGGGGAGCCGGCGTACAGCTGGCTGAAGCCGGTGCGCTCGCTGCCGTCGAAGTCGCGGTCGTCGTGGTACTCACCGGCCTCCAGCACGACCACGTCCAGCCCGGCCGCGGCGAGCACCCCCGCCGCGGTGCCACCACCCGCACCCGACCCGACGATCACCACGTCGCAGACGATGGTCTCGTCCTGGGTCACGTGCTCGGGCTTGAGCAGCGGGTCAGGAGCGCTCGGCAGCGGTCCGGGAGGTCCGGCGTAGCCGACGCTGTCCCAGAGCACCGGCCCGGCGGTGGCGTAGTACGGCGCGAGGCAGGCGCCCTTGAGCGCGCAGAACAGCGCGCGCTTGGCGCCGATCCGCGAGTCCGAGAGCGAGAGCAGCACCCGCTCGCGCCCGGCCTGGTCGAGCCGGGAGAACTTGCGCGGCCGACCGGTGAGCAGGAAGCCGAGCAGCCGGGTGTCCCAGAGGTCCAGCAGCGTGCGCAGCTGCTTGAGCTCGGCCTCGCGGGGGTTCGTCCCGGCGAGCTCGAGCGCGAACTCGGGAGCCCCGACCGAGCTCGCCGGCGGGATCGTCGCACCGTCGCCGGGGGCGAAGGTGTCGGAGATGAGCCGGAGCGAGGCGAGGTGACGGTCGGTGAAGGTCATGGTCGGACGCTACTGGCGCGGGTCGCCACGACGGAAGACCACACGCTCTAGGGTGTGCGTCGTGACCGAGCCCCAGAGACGCCGCGGACCCCGGGTCGACGTCGACGTCCCCACGGCCCTGGTCGATGCCGCCGAGGAGCTGTTCGGCACCGAGGGTGTCGACAACGTCTCGATGCGCTCGGTCGCGCGTGAGGCCGGCGTCGCGCCGGCCGCGCTGACCCACCACTTCGCCACCAAGCGCGCCCTGGTCGAGGCCGTGGTGATGCGGCGCGGGCGCGCGCTGGGGGACGACGTACGCCGCCGCCTGCACGACCTGCAGACCACCGAGAACGTCACCACGCGCGACCTGGTCGACTCGGTGCTGGTCCCCTTCGTCGAGGAGATCAACCGCGAGCCGGAGAGCGGGGTGCGCTGGCTGCGGGTGGTGATCACGCTCGCGCTCAACGGCGACGACGTCATCGCGCTGGCCATCGCCGACCAGGGCCAGGGCTTCGGCGACATCGCGACGCTCTTCATCACCGCCGCCTCGAAGGTCGAGGACCTCGACGACGCCGCGGTGGAGCTGCGCGCCCCGATCGCGATGTTCTCGATGCTCACCGCGCTCGCCGCGGCCGACCTCGGTGGTTACGGACGCCCGATCGGACCCGCGGGCCTGGACCCGGAGTACGTCGAGCAGCTGGCTCTGTTCACCAGCAGCGGCCTGCTGGCGCGCTGACCCGGCGCTGGTGCGCGAGTGTGGAGCGCTGACCCGGCGCTGCTGCGCGGGTGTGGAGCGCTGACCTGGCGCTGGTGCTCGAGTAGATCTGCGCACGTGCGCCGGGTCGGCGTGCGGGATCCGCGCACCTGCGCCGGGTCGGCGCACGGGATGCGCGCAGGAGAGCCAGGTCGACGTCAGGACAGACGAACTCGCATCTCCTTGATCCCGTTGATCCAGCTGTGGCGCAGGCGCACCGGCTCGCCGAGGCGCTCGATCTTGGTGACCTGGTCGGCGAGCGCGTTGAAGATCAGGTTCATCTCGACCCGGGCCAGGTTGGCGCCGATGCAGTAGTGCGCGCCGTGGCCGCCGAAGGCGAGGTGCGGGTTCGGGTCGCGGGTGATGTCGAAGGTGAAGGGGTCCTCGAAGACCTCCTCGTCGTGGTTGCCCGAGGCGTAGAAGAGCCCGACGCGCTGGCCGGCCTTGATGAGCTGTCCGCCGATCTCGACGTCGTTGATCGCGGTGCGCTGGAAGACGTTGACCGGGGTGGCCCAACGGGTGACCTCGTCGATCATCGTGGTCGGGCGCTCGGCGACCCACTTGTCCCACTGGTCGGGGTTGTTCAGGAAGGCGTTCATGCCGTGGGTGATCGCGTTGCGGGTGGTCT
>JBJMIO010000105.1:0-9332 GCA_045806765.1 Marmoricola sp. | reverse complement strand
TTCTTCTGGGCGATCGGCATGAACTTCTACATGGAGATCGCCAAGATGCGCGCCGCCCGCGCGCTCTGGGCCCGCCTGGTCGCGCAGTTCGACCCCGAGAACCCCAAGTCGCTGAGCCTGCGCACGCACAGCCAGACCTCCGGCTGGTCGCTGACCGCGCAGGACGTGTTCAACAACGTCCAGCGCACCTGCATCGAGGCGATGGCCTCCACCCAGGGCCACACCCAGAGCCTGCACACCAACGCGCTGGACGAGGCGATCGCGCTGCCGACCGACTTCTCGGCCCGGATCGCGCGCAACACCCAGCTGCTGCTCCAGCAGGAGTCCGGAACCACCGGCACGATCGACCCGTGGGCCGGCTCCTACTACGTCGAGAAGCTCACCCACGACCTCGCCGACCGCGCCTGGGCCCACATCCTGGAGGCCGAGGAGGCCGGGGGCATGGCCAAGGCGATCGAGCAGGGCATCCCCAAGCTGCGCATCGAGGAGGCCGCCGCACGCACCCAGGCGCGCATCGACTCCGGTGAGCAGAAGGTGATCGGCGTGAACACCTACCGGCTCGCCGACGAGGACAAGCTCGACGTCCTGCGCGTGGACAACAACGAGGTCTACAAGCAGCAGCTCGCCAAGCTCGACCGGCTGCGTGCCGAGCGCAACGAGGACGACGTACGCCGCGCGCTGGACGCGATCACCGCCTCGACCGAGCGCGGCGCGTCCAAGGGCTCGCTGGAGGGCAACCTGCTCGCCCTCGCCGTCGACGCGGCCCGGGCCAAGGCCACCGTCGGGGAGATCTCCGAGGCGATGGAGAAGACCTACGGCCGCCACCAGGCGGTGATCCGTACGATCTCGGGTGTGTACAAGCGCGAGTCGGGCTCCAACGAGGCCGTGGCGAAGGTTCTCGAGGCGACCGAGAAGTTCGCCGAGGCCGAGGGCCGTCGTCCGCGCATCCTGGTCGCGAAGATGGGCCAGGACGGTCACGACCGCGGCCAGAAGGTCATCGTCACCGCGTTCGCCGACCTCGGCTTCGACGTCGACGTGGGTCCCCTGTTCAGCACGCCCGAGGAGGTCGCCCAGCAGGCGGTCGACGCGGACGTGCACATCGTCGGGGTGAACTCGCTCGCCGCCGGCCACCTGACCCTGGTGCCCGCGCTCAAGGCTGCGCTGGCCGACCTCGGTCGCGAGGACATCATGGTCGTCGTCGGTGGCGTGATCCCGCCCGACGACGTACCGACGCTGCTGGAGATGGGTGCGGCCGCGGTGTTCCCGCCGGGCACGGTCATCGCCGAGTCGGCACTCGAGCTCCTCGACAAGCTCTCCGACCAGCTCGGGCACTGATGGCCGTCGAGGTCGCTGCGCTCGCCGCGGGCATCCGCGAGGGTCGCCGGGGCGACGTGAGCCGGGCCATCACCCTGGTCGAGAGCTCGCGGGCCGACCACCGTGCCGCCGCGCGCGAGCTGCTCACCGAGCTCGGGTCCGAGGCGCTCGGCGGTGCCGTCCGGGTCGGGATCTCCGGGGTCCCCGGCGTCGGCAAGTCCACCTTCATCGAGTCGCTCGGGACCTTCCTGACCGGTCAGGGCCTCAAGGTCGGCGTGCTCGCGGTCGACCCCTCCAGCGTGCGCACGGGAGGCTCGGTCCTCGGCGACAAGACCCGGATGGCGAAGCTGTCCGCGGACCCGAACGCCTACATCCGGCCCTCACCGAGCGCCGGCACGCTGGGCGGCGTCGCACGGGCGACCACCCAGGCCATGCTCGTGCTCGAGGCCGCCGGCTTCGACGTCGTCCTGGTCGAGACGGTCGGCGTGGGCCAGTCCGAGGTCACCGTGGCCGGCATGGTCGACACGTTCCTCTTCCTGACCCTGGCGCGCACGGGCGACCAGCTCCAGGGCATCAAGAAGGGCATCCTGGAGATCGCCGACGTGATCGCGGTCAACAAGGCCGACGGTGACCGCGAGACCGAGGCGAAGGCCGCTGCCAAGGAGCTCTCCGGTGCGCTGCGCCTGGTCTACGCCGGCGGCG
The DNA here is from genome assembly GCA_045806765.1 of Marmoricola sp. GTDB lineage: Bacteria > Actinomycetota > Actinomycetes > Propionibacteriales > Nocardioidaceae > Marmoricola. Next base: position 7,316 of record JBJMIO010000105.1, on the reverse strand, counting down.
ACTCCTGGGTGCCCCCGGTGCTGACCTGCTCGGGCCTGGAGGGTCGCGACGTCGACCACGTCTGGCAGCGCGTCACCGACCACCGCGAGCACCTGGGCGAGCAGGGCCTGGCCACCAAGCGCGCCGAGCAGCAGCTGGAGTTCACCTGGGCCCTGGTCCGCGACGAGCTCGCCGAGCGCCTGCGCCGCTCGCCCGGGGTCGCCGCGATCCGCGAGGAGGTCCGGGCCGCCGTGCTCGCCGGCGAGCTGACCGCCCCGGTCGCCGCCGACCGCCTCCTTGCCGCCTACGACGGGAAGTAGCGGACCGGTAGGTTAGGGAACTGTGCCGAGCGTCCCGACCACCGACCTGATCACCCGCCTGCTCGCGGGCGTCGACGACCTGTCCGCCGAGCTCGTCGAGCTCCGCCGGGACCTGCACGCGCACCCGGAGCTGTCCTGGCACGAGGAGCGCACCACCGCCCTGGTCGCCAAGCGCCTCGACGAGGCCGGCATCGCGGTCACGCTGATGCCGCGCAGCGGTCTGTACGCCGACATCGGCCCACGCCAGGCGGGCCCGGTCGTCGCACTGCGGGCGGACCTGGACGCGCTCGGCGTCGCCGACCTCTCGCAGGACCCGTGGGTGAGCACCACTGACGGTGTCGCGCACGCGTGCGGCCACGACGTGCACACCTCGGCCCTGGTGGGCGCCGGCCTGGCCCTCGCGGCTCTGGGCGACGCGCTGCCCGGCCGGGTCCGCCTGGTCTTCCAGCCGGCCGAGGAGATCATGCCCGGCGGTGCGCTGATGTGCATCGAGGCAGGGGCCCTGGACGGCGTCGACGAGATCTTCATGCTGCACTGCGACCCTGGCGTGGACGTCGGGCAGATCGGCCTGCGCGAGGGACCGCTGACCGGCGCCGCCGACTCGCTCGAGGTCGTCCTGACCGGACGCGGCGGCCACACCTCGCGCCCGCACCTGACCGAGGACCTGACCTTCGCGCTCGGCAAGCTCGTCACCGAGCTGCCCGCGGTGCTCTCGCGCCGCCTCGACCCGCGCGCCGGGGTGAGCGTGGTCTGGGGCGTGGTCCAGGCAGGGTCGGCGATGAACGCGATCCCCTCGGTGGGTCGCGCGGCCGGCACCGTGCGGATGCTCGACGCGGTCGCCTGGGCCGAGGCCGAGGCCCACGTGCGCGAGACCGTCGAGCAGATCGTGGCTCCCTACGGCGTCACCGGCTCGACCACCTACATCCGGGGGGTCCCGCCGGTGGTCAACGCCACCGGCGCCACCGCCACCATGGGTCACGGGGTCCTCGACGTGCTCGGCGAGACCGGACTGGTCTCGACCACCCAGAGCCTGGGCGGTGAGGACTTCGCCTGGTACCTCGAGCAGGTCCCCGGAGCGATGGCGCGCCTGGGTACACGTACGCCGGGCGGCCCGACGTACGACCTGCACCAGGGCGACCTGCGCATCGACGAGCGGGCGATCCCGATCGGCGCGAAGGTGCTCGGAGCGACCGCGCTGCGGTCCCTCGGCGCCCGGTCGGACTCGATCGGGTAACAACTTCGTGTCGCCCTAGAGAGCCGCCTCGTGCGCCTCTAGGGTGCGGAACATCGCGCCGATTGGCGGCGCAGGAACAGGAGGGCTGTCTTGCGCACGATCAGCAAGATCGCAGCGATGGGTCTCATCGCGTCCGTAGCGCTCACCGCGTGCGGTACCAAGCACAACGACTCGAGCACCAAGGCCTCGTCGGACGTCTGCGGCGGCTTCAAGAGCGGTAGCTCGGTGAAGCTGGCAGTCGCCTTCGACGTCGGTGGCCGGGGTGACCACTCGTTCAACGACGCCGCGTACGCAGGCGCGGAGAAGGCCGTGAAGGAGCTCGGCGCCAGCTGCATCGACGCCCAGGCGACCCAGGGTGAGTCCGACGCCCAGCGCGCCGACCGCCTCAAGCAGCTCGCCGACAAGGGTGCCACCGCCATCGTCGGCGTCGGCTTCCTGTACTCGAACGCGGTCAACACGGTCGCGCCGCAGTACCCGCACGTGAACTTCCTCGTCGTCGACGGTTTCGACCCCGACAAGACGGCCAACGCGAACGTCGCCTACGACGCGTTCCAGCCGCAGGAGTCCTCGTTCCTCGTCGGTGTCGCTGCAGCGCTGAAGACCAAGGCCAAGAAGGTCGGCTTCATCGGTGCCGTTCCGGGCGCGGTCATCGGCCCGTTCGAGGCCGGCTTCAAGGCCGGTGTGCACACGGTCGACCCGTCGATCAAGATCGACTCGAGGTACATCGTCCAGAGCGGTGACAAGGGCTTCGACGACCCGACCGACGCCAAGACCATCGCGCAGACGATGCTCGACAACGGCGACGACGTGATCTTCCACGCCGCGGGTCTCTCGGGTTCGGGTCTCTTCGAGGCCGTTGCCGCCGCCGGTGACGGCAAGTGGGCCATCGGTGTCGACAGCGACCAGTACACCGCCGTCCCTGCCGACCAGGCCAAGCACATCCTGACCTCGGCGCTCAAGCGCGTCGACACGGGTGTCTACGACTTCACCAACTCGGTGAAGTCCGGCTCGCCGCAGACCAGCTACGTGACCTACAACCTCAAGAACAACGGGGTCGGCGTCGCGTACAGCGGTGGCTTCATCGACGACCTCAAGACCAAGATCGACGGCTACGCCTCGCAGATCGAGGACGGGACCATCAAGGTCCCGACCGACCCCTCCAAGGTCAAGTAGTCACGCGGCAGGGTCCGGGAGATATGTTCTCTCCCGGGCCCTGTCCCGTCCCCGAAGCAAGGAGGGATCCCTGGTGGTCACCAGTGAGACCGCGCTCGCGCCACTCGTCGAGCTGCGCGACATCGGCAAGCGGTTCCCCGGCGTCGTGGCCAACCACGACGTCGACGTGACCATCCGTCCCGGCACCGTGCACGCGCTGGTCGGGGAGAACGGCGCCGGCAAGTCGACGCTGATGAAGATCCTGTACGGCGTCCAGAAGCCCGACGAGGGCACCGTGGTCATCGACGGGACCGAGCACACGTTCCGGTCGCCCAGCGACGCGATCGACGTGGGCATCGGCATGGTCTTCCAGCACTTCATGCTCGCCGACAACCTCACGGTCCTGGAGAACTGCGTCCTGGGCGCGGAGCGGATCCACGGCATCGGGGGCGCGGCGCGCGCGGCGTTCGTCGACCTGTGCAAGCGGTTCGGCTTCGACCTCGACCCCGACGCGCTGGTCGAGGTGCTCGGCGTCGCGGCCCGCCAGCGCCTGGAGATCGTCAAGGTCCTCTACCGCGGTGCGAAGGTGATCATCCTCGACGAGCCGACGGCGGTCCTGGTGCCCCAGGAGGTCGACGCGCTGTTCGAGAACCTGCGCGACCTGCGGGCCAGCGGGCACTCGCTGCTCTTCATCTCCCACAAGCTCGACGAGGTGCTCGCCATCGCCGACGACATCACCGTGATGCGACGGGGGACCACCGTGGGGGAGGCCAAGCCCGACGCGGTCACCAAGCGCCAGCTCGCCGAGATGATGGTCGGCAGCGAGCTGCCCTCGCCCGAGACCGCCGAGTCCACGGTGCAGACCGTCCCGATGCTCACGCTCGCCGGGGTCTCGCTGGTCGACGGCGAGCGCTCCGTGCTCTCGGGCATCGACCTGAGGATCCACAAGGGCGAGGTCCTCGGCATCGCCGGCGTCGAGGGCAACGGTCAGTCCGAGCTCGTCGAGGTCATCATGGGCATGCTCAAGCCGACGACGGGGACGATCACCCTCGGCGAGCTCGACGTGACCACCATGAGCACGCGGCACCGCCGCGAGTCCGGGATCGGCTACATCCCCGAGGACCGCCACCGCCACGGCCTGCTGCTCGACGCGCCGCTGTGGGAGAACCGCATCCTGGGCCACCAGACGCGGCTGCCGAACGCCAACGGTCCCTGGATCGACCGCGGCGGCGCCCGGCGCGACACCGAGCGGATCGTGGAGCAGTACGACGTCCGCACCCCCTCGATCAACACCAACGCACGCGCGCTCTCCGGCGGCAACCAGCAGAAGCTGATCGTGGGCCGGGAGATGTCCGGAGACCCGGTCCTGCTGATCGCCTCGCACCCCACCCGCGGCGTCGACGTCGGCGCGCAGGCCGCCATCTGGGACCACATCCGCGACGCGCGCAAGGCCGGGCTGGCGGTGCTTCTGATCTCCGCCGACCTCGACGAGCTGATCGGCCTCTCCGACACCATCGAGGTCATCCTGCGCGGCCGCCTGGTCGGCACCTTCGACCCGAGCACGGTGACGCCCTCCGACCTGGGTTCGGCGATGACAGGAGGGCAGGACTGATGGGCTGGCTGGCACGGGCCGCACGCTCGACCGCGACGGCACTGATCGCTCCGCTGATCGCGGTGCTGATCGCGGTCGTCGCGACCTCACTGGTGATCTCCTTCTCCGGCAGCAACTCGGGCATCGGTGACTTCTGGAGCGTGATGCTCTCCGCGCCCAAGCACCAGACCCTGGTCAACATCGTCAACCTCGCCGGCGAGCTCTACATCGCCGCCGTCGCGGCGGCGATCGGGTTCCGGATGGGACTCTTCAACATCGGCGTCGAGGGCCAGTACGGCCTGGCGGCGTACGTCGCGGCGGTCTTCGCCGGCGGCGCGCTCCTGCCGGGCCCGCTCAACGTGATCGTCGCGATCCTGCTGGCCGTGCTGACCGGCGCCGTGTGGGCCGGCATCGCCGCGGTGCTCAAGATCTACCGCGGTGTCAGCGAGGTCATCACGACCCTGATGCTCAACGCGATCGGGCCGATCATCGTGACCCACTACCTCAACGCGCACGGCCAGGTGACGCTCTCCAACACCCAGACCCCGGCGATCACAGGCTCCACGATCGTCAAGGGCTGGGCGCCGTTCGGGCAGAACGACGGTCAGATCTGGACCGTCGGCCTGCTCGCGATCGTCGTCGGGGTCGGGTTCTGGTTGCTGCTCAACCGCACCCGGCTCGGCTTCGACCTGCGCGCCACCGGCCTCTCGGCGACCGCCGCGCAGGCGAGCGGGGTGAGCTCGAAGAAGATGATCATGATCGCGATGCTGCTCTCCGGAGGCGTGGCCGGGCTGGTCTGGCTCCCGGAGTTCTTCGGCTCCGCGCACGCCTACTCCAGCACCTTCACCACGGGCCTCGGGTTCACCGGCCTCGCGGTCGCGCTGCTCGGGCGCAACCGCGCCGGCGGCATGGTCTTCGGCGCGCTGCTGTTCTCCTGGCTGACCTGCCAGTCCGACCGGCTCCAGATCGACACCGACATCGCGCCCCAGATCGTCGAGATCACCCAGGGCATCTGCGTGCTCGCCGTCGTGGTGGCCTACGAGCTCGTCCAGCGCTACCGCGCCCGGGCCGAGCAGAAAGCGGTGGCGACCGAGATGCCCGAGGCGGTGGCGGCATGACCGCGATGACGACCGCGGCGCGCAGCGTCGCCTCCAAGCGCATCCTGGGCCTCTCCCCGCTGACCCTGGCCCTGCTCGCCGCCGGCCTGGTGCTCTTCCCGCTGGTGCGGGTGATCACCGGCTCGACGCCGCTGACGGCGCGCACGACCTTCACCGCCGCGATCCTCTCGATCGCCCCGATCGCGCTCGCTGCCCTGGGCGGCGTCTGGGCGGAGCGCTCGGGCGTGGTCAACATCGGCCTCGAGGGCCAGATGCTGCTCGGCACCTGGGGTGCGGCGTACTTCAACTGGTACTACGGCCCCTGGTACGGCCTGATCGGCGGCATCGTGCTCGGCATGGTCGGCGGGTTGCTGCACGCGATCGCGACGATCAACTTCGGCGTGGACCAGATCGTCTCCGGTGTCGCGGTGAACATCATCGCCGCGGGTGCGGTCGACTTCCTGTCCAAGGCGTTCTTCTCCGACATCACCCCGAACGGCGGACCACGGAGCCTCTCGGGGTTGTACACCTTGCCCACGATCAACATCGGGGGCCTCGACACGTGGCTCTCGGACCTCAACGCCAAGCACTGGTTCCTGGTCTCCGACCTCGCCGGCCTGCTGGGGGCGCTGGTCAGCAACATCTCGATCGTCTCGCTGATGGTGATCGCGCTGGTCGTGCTGAGCTGGTGGCTGCTGCGGCGCACGACCTTCGGGCTGCGGCTGCGCTCGTGCGGTGAGAACCCGGCGGCGGCCGAGTCGCTCGGCGTCAACGTCTACCGCTACAAGTACATCGCGGTGCTGGTCTCCGGTGGGTTCGCCGGTCTCGGCGGCGCGTTCCTGACCACGGTCGCCTCCAGCACGTTCACCGTCGGTCAGCCGCAGGGACGCGGCTACATCGGCCTGGCGGCGATGATCTTCGGCAACTGGAACCCGTTCGGCGCGCTCGGCGCCTCGGCCCTCTTCGGGTACGCCGACGCGCTGCGGCTGCGCAGTGCGTCCTCGCTGCACGCGCTGCTGCTGCTGATGGCGATCGGCCTCCTGCTGCTCACGCTCTGGCGGCTGTACAAGCGCGAGATCCGCTCGGCGGTGATCAACGGCGTCATCGGCGTCGCGGTCCTGCTCTGGTTCCTGCTCACCGACTCGATCCCGAACGACCTGGGCGGCATGACGCCGTACCTGGTCACCCTGCTGGTGCTCTCGGTCGCCTCGCAGAGCCTGCGGATGCCCGCGGCCGACGGCAGGCCGTTCCGGAAGGGGACCGCCGGGTGAGCTTCGACTGGGACAGCCTGCTCGCCGACGCGCGGGCGGCCACCGAGCACTCCTACGCGCCCTACTCGAAGTTCCGGGTCGGTGCCGCGGCGCGGGTCGAGGACGGCCGGACGGTCGTGGGGTGCAACGTGGAGAACGCGGCGTACGGCGTCGCGCTGTGCGCCGAGTGCGGGCTGGTCTCCCAGCTGCACATCACCGGCGGCGGTCTGCTGACCCACTTCGTGTGCGTGAACGGCGACGGCGAGGTGATCATGCCGTGCGGCCGGTGCCGCCAGCTGCTGTGGGAGAACGGCGGGGCCGAGCTCCTGGTGCTCACCGGCTCGGGTGTGAAGCGGATGGACGAGGTGCTGCCGGATGCGTTCGGTCCCGACGACCTCGCTTGACCTGCACAGTCCCGACGTCGTCGCGGACCCCTACCCCTTCTTCGACGTCGAGCGCGAGGCACACCGGGTCGCCTGGCACGAGGGCCTGGGCACCTACCTGGTCTTCGGGCACGCCGAGGTCGGTGCCGCGCAGCGCGACCGGCGCCTCGGCCGGATCTGGCACGACAAGGAGCCGGCCTCCTACCTCGAGCCGTTCAACCTGCTGCACCGCAACCAGATGATGGAGAACGAGCCGCCCGAGCACACCCGCCTGCGCCGTCCGGTGGCCGCCGCGTTCGGGCGCGGGCAC
>JBJMIO010000104.1:0-12219 GCA_045806765.1 Marmoricola sp. | reverse complement strand
GAGCGGGCCACCGTGTGGACCAACGACCTGACCCACGCCTACGTCCACGAGAACAGCGCGTACAGCTCATGAGTGCACCGAAGGAAGAGACCGACGAGATGCGGCCTGCAGTCGAACCCGCCAAGGCAGCAACCCTCGCGGCCGCGCTGCCGTGGCTCAAGCGCTACCACGGCAAGGTCGTGGTGGTGAAGTACGGCGGCAACGCGATGGTCGACGACGACCTCAAGCGCGCCTTCGCCGAGGACGTCGTCTTCCTGCGGATGGCCGGCTTCAAGCCGGTGGTGGTGCACGGCGGCGGTCCGCAGATCTCCCAGATGCTCGGCCGGCTCGGCATCAAGAGCGAGTTCCGTGGTGGCCTGCGGGTCACCAGCGACGAGGCCATGGACGTGGTCCGGATGGTCCTGGTCGGGCAGGTCCAGCGCGAGCTCGTCGGCCTGATCAACCAGCACGGGCCGCTCGCGGTCGGCCTCTCCGGTGAGGACGGCGGCCTGTTCACCGCCCAGCGCACCAACCTGGTCATCGACGGCGAGGAGGTCGACCTGGGTCTGGTGGGCGAGGTGGCCTCCGTACGGCCCGAGGCCGTGCAGGACGTGATCGACGCCGGCCGGATCCCGGTGATCTCCTCGGTCGCCCCGGATCCCGAGGGTGCGGTGCACAACGTCAACGCCGACACCGCGGCTGCAGCGCTCGCGGTCGCGCTGGGGGCCGAGAAGCTGCTGGTGCTCACCGACGTGGAGGGCCTCTACCGCGACTACGGCAACAGCGACGACGTCATCGGCGAGATCAGCCCGGAGGACCTCGCCGAGCTGATGCCGTCGCTGGAGAGCGGGATGGTGCCGAAGATGCAGGCCTGCCTGGACGCCTTGAAAGGGGGAGTCCCGCGCGCCACCGTGGTCGACGGACGCGAACCGCACGCGGTGCTGCTCGAGATCTTCACCGACGAGGGCGTCGGCACCCAGGTGCTGCCGGGAGTACGGACGAAGGTCCGCAAGGCGAAGGGATCGGCATGAGCATCATCTCGCGCTACCCCGAGGCGCTGATGAACACCTTCGGGCCCTCCCGGGTCGCGCTGGTGCGCGGCCAGGGTGCGCACGTGTGGGACGAGGACGGCAAGGAGTACGTCGACCTGCTCGCCGGGATCGCGGTCAACGCGCTCGGTCACGCTCACCCGGCACTGATCGCCGCCGTGACCCAGCAGCTGGGCACGCTCGGGCACGTCTCGAACCTGTTCAGCACCAAGCCCCAGGTCGACCTGGCCGAGAAGCTGCTCGCGCTCGCCGGCGCGACCGGGCACGGACGGGTGTTCTTCACCAACTCGGGCACCGAGGCCAACGAGGCCGCGCTCAAGATCACCCGGCGGACCGGGCGCACGAAGCTCGTCGCGGCCACCGAGGCGTTCCACGGCCGCACGATGGGTTCGCTGGCGCTCACGGCCAAGGAGGCCTACCGGGCACCCTTCGAGCCCCTGCCGGGCGACGTCACCTTCGTCCCGTACGGCGACGTCGAGGCGCTCGCTGCCGCGGTCACCGACGAGACGGCGGCCGTGGTCCTCGAGCCGCTGCAGGGAGAGGCGGGCGTGATGGTCCCGCCGGCCGGCTACCTCGCCGCGGCCCGGCGGATCACCTCCGAGCACGGCGCGCTGCTGTGGCTCGACGAGATCCAGACCGGCGTGGGGCGCACCGGCCGCTGGTTCGCCGCGGCCACCGATCCCGAGGTCGCTCCCGACATCGTCACCCTGGCCAAGGGCCTGGCAGGCGGCTTCCCGATCGGCGCGTGCATCGCGCTGAGGGAGAACGCGCTGCTGCTCGAGCCCGGCAACCACGGCACCACCTTCGGCGGCAACCCGGTCGCGTGCGCCGCCGCGCTCGCGGTCCTCGGCGTGATCGAGGACGAGGGCCTGCTGGAGCGGGTCAGCGTCCTGGGCCAGAAGATCCGCGGGGGTCTGGGTGCCGACCCGCGCGTGGTCGAGGTGCGGGGCGAGGGCCTGCTGATCGGCCTGACCCTCACCGAGGCCCGGTCGGCCGCGGTCGCCGCTGCCGCGCTGGAGGCCGGGTTCATCCTGAACAACGCCACGCCCGAGCGCGTCCGGATCGCGCCGCCGCTGGTGCTCACCGACGCCGACGCCGAGTCGTTCCTCGCGGCCTGGCCGAGCGTCCTGGACACCGCCTACGAGGGGGAGCTGTGAGCGTGCCGAGGCACTTCCTGCGCGACGACGACCTGAGCCCGGCCGAGCTGGCCGAGGTCCTCGACCTCGCGGCTGCGATGAAGGCCGACCCGTACGGCCCCAAGCCGCTCGCGGGGCCGCGCACCGTCGCGATCATCTTCGACAAGCCGACCCTGCGCACCCAGGCCTCCTTCGTGGCCGGGGTCGCCGAGCTCGGCGGCAACCCGATGGTCGTCGACGGCAACCTGGCCCAGATCGGCACCCGCGAGTCGATCGCCGACGTCGCCCGCGTGCTGGGCCGGCAGTCGAGCCTGATCGTGTGGCGCACCCACGACCAGAGCCGGATCGACGAGATGGCGGCGTACGCCGGCGTGCCCGTCGTCAACGCGCTCACCGACCAGTTCCACCCCTGCCAGACGCTGGCCGACCTGCTCACGATCCGCGAGCACAAGGGCGCCACGGCGGGCCTGAGGATGACCTTCCTGGGTGACGCCGCCTGCAACATGGGCCACAGCTACCTGCTCTCCGGCGCGGCCGCCGGGATGCACGTCCGGGTCAGCGGGCCCGACGGCTTCCAACCGGACCCCGCGATCCTGGACCGGGCGCAGCAGATCGCCGCAGGCACCGGGGGCTCCGCGACGCTGGTCGCGGACGCGAAGAGCGCCTGCGAGGGCGCCGACGTGCTGATCACCGACACCTGGGTCTCGATGGGCAAGGAGGCCGAGTCGGCAGACCGGGCCGCGGTCTTCGGACCGTGGCAGCTCAACGGCGAGCTGCTCGGGCTGGGTGCGAGCGACGCGATCGTGCTGCACTGCCTGCCGGCGTACCGCGGCAAGGAGATCACCGCCGAGGTGCTCGACGGACCGCAGAGCGTCATCTGGGACGAGGCCGAGAACCGCCGGCACGCACAGAAGGCCATCATGAGCTGGCTGGTGTCGCGATGACGCACATCCCGCTGACCAAGAACGCACGCCAGCAGCGCATCATCGAGCTGCTCGCGACCACCGAGGTGCGCTCGCAGACCGAGCTCGCCGACCTGCTCGCCGACGCCGGGGTCAGCGTCACCCAAGCCACGCTGTCACGCGACCTGGTCGAGCTGGACGCCGTCAAGGTCCGCCTTGCCTCCGGCGCGCTTGTCTACGCCGTACCGAGCGAGGGCGGCGACAGGAGCCCGATGGTGGTGCGCGAGTCCGCAGCCTCCGAGGCGCGCCTGGCCCGGCTGTGCGCCGAGCTGCTCACCTCCGCGGACGCCTCGGCGAACCTCGTCGTGCTGCGCACCCCGCCCGGGGCGGCGAACTTCCTGGCCTCGGCGCTGGACAAGGCCGAGCTCGCCTCCGTGCTCGGCACCATCGCGGGCGACGACACCGTGCTGGTGATCTCGCGCGACGCGCACGGCGGCGAGGCGCTCGCGCAGCGCCTGCTCGACCTGGCCAACAAGACCCACCACGCGAGCGAGGACGAATGACGACCGATGGCACCACGCAGTCCGGGAAGCTCTGGGGCGGCCGGTTCGCCGGCGGACCCAGCCCGGAGCTCGAGGCGCTCTCGCGCAGCACCCACTTCGACTGGCGGCTGACCCCCTACGACCTGGCCGGGTCGCAGGCGCACGCCTCCGCGCTGCACCGGGCCGGGCTGCTCAGCGACACCGACCTGGCCGAGCTGCAGCGCGGGCTGAGCGCGCTGGGGGAGCGGTACGCCGCCGGCACGTTGGTCCCGGACCCGTCGGACGAGGACGTGCACGGCGCCCTGGAGCGCCTGCTGCTGGAGGAGATCGGGCCCGAGATCGGCGGCAAGCTGCGTGCCGGGCGCAGCCGCAACGACCAGATCGCCACCCTGTTCAAGGTCTTCCTGCGCGAGCACGCCCGGGTCATCGCCGCTCAGGTCCTCGTGCTCGTCGAGGCGCTCGCGGCCCAGGCCGAGACCCACCTGGACCCGGTCGCGATCATGCCCGGGCGCACCCACCTGCAGCACGCCCAGCCGGTCCTGCTCAGCCACCACCTGATGGCGCACGCGTGGCCGCTGCTGCGCGACGTGGACCGGCTGGCCGACTGGGACGTCCGGGTCGCCGCCGAGTCGCCGTACGGCGCAGGCGCGCTGGCGGGCTCCAGCCTGGGTCTCGACCCGGAGGGTGTGGCCAGCGACCTCGGCTTCACCGGCTCGGTGGCGAACTCGATCGACGGGACGGCGGCCCGCGACTTCGTCGCCGAGCTGGCATTCGTGACCGCGATGATCGGGGTCGACGTCAGCCGCATCGCCGAGGAGGTCATCCTCTGGGCGACCAAGGAGTTCGGCTTCGTCGCGCTCGACGACGCCTTCTCGACCGGGTCGAGCATCATGCCGCAGAAGAAGAACCCGGACATCTCCGAGCTCGCGCGCGGCAAGGCCGGACGGCTCATCGGCGACCTCGCCGGCCTCCTGGCGACGCTCAAGGCGCTGCCGCTGGCCTACAACCGCGACCTCCAGGAGGACAAGGAGCCGGTCTTCGACGCGGTCGACACGCTCGAGGTCCTGCTGCCCGCCTTCGCCGGCCAGGTCGCGACGCTGCGCTTCGACACCGCACGGATGGCCGAGCTGGCTCCGCAGGGATTCTCACTCGCCACCGACATCGCGGAGTGGCTGGTCCGCGAGGGCGTGGCCTTCCGCGTGGCCCACGAGGTGGCCGGTGCCTGCGTACGCCGCTGCGAGGAGCTCGGGATCGAGCTGCACGAGCTCACCGACGAGCAGTTCGCCGCGATCGACCCGGCCCTGACGCCGGCGGTGCGCGCCGTGCTCACCGCCGAGGGTTCGGTCGCTTCGCGCACCGGGCGCGGGGGGACGGCACCGGTCCGGGTGACCGAGCAGCTGGCCGAGCTCAGGCAGCGGATCGAGCAGGCGCGCGCCCGGATCTCCTGACGCCCGAAGTCAGAGATCCGTCCAGCGGACCCTCAGCGGGTCCCGAGCGTGTAACGCATGTTCCAGGTCAGGCGGCAGGGCCCCGCGCCGTCGCGGGTCGCCTCGAGCACCTCCTCGGCACGCTCCAGCGCGGCGGCCTTCTCCTCGCCCGACATCCGCATCCACATCGCGCGCTGACCGGTCGCCAGGGAGAAGCGCTGCCAGCCGGCGACATCGGCGAACTCCAGCAAGGTCGGCACCGTGACCGTGCGGACCTCGCGTGCCCCGGCGTCGGTCAGCAGGCGTTCCATGCCGGCGTCGCTCTCGAAGGGACTGTCCTCCCCGACGGTCGTCGGATCCCTGAACTGCGGCGGCACGAACGGCGTCAGCAGGTCGTTGAGGACGTTGCTCGCCTCGTCCTCCTGGCCGAAGGTGACCAGGCCGATCCGCCCGCCCGGCACCAGGCGCTCCACCCAGGTCCGCAGAGCCGCCGCCGGGTCGGGGAGGAAGAAGATCACCAGGGAGGAGGCCACCACGTCGTACGTCGCGGGAAGCGCGCCGAGGTCGCCGGCATCGGCCACCTCGAACTGCGCCCACCCCAGGCCCGCATCCTGGGCGAGCCGCTGAGCCTCCGCGAGCATGCCGGCCGACACGTCGAGGCCGTGCACGCTCCCGCTCCCGCCCACGGCAGCGGCCAGGGGCAGGGTGACGGCACCGCGGCCGCACCCGACATCCAGGCAGTGCTCGCCGGGACGCGGCTCGAGGAGCTCGACGAGGCGGCTCCCGACGGGGCCGAAGAACTCGACCCCGGTCTGGTCGTAGCTGGAGGCGAGCACGTCGAAGATCTGCGCCACGCTCGGCGTCTGCTGCTCGGCCACGCTCCGATGCTGCTCCAGCACGCGTGCCACGGCAAGGTCAGCGCTACGGGTGCTCGGCGAACCAGGCCTCGCGCACGAACTTCGGCACGCACATCGCCCACGCGTCGGTGATCAGCTCGCGCAGCTCGTCGACCTCGAGCGCCTCCATGCGCGCCGCGCACCACTGGTAGCGCATGTCCGAGGGGCGGGGGAGCATGAACTTCTCCGGGTCGCCGGCCACGAGTCCCTCGCGCTCCTCGCGGGGGAAGCCGAAGCCGAGCCGGGTCCCGTCGGGGGAGACGGCCGCGAACACGATGCTGCCCACACGGAACTTCGTGGCCTCGCGCACGGTGGCCTCGTAGGCGCGCGGCAGCACGAGCGCCACGGCGCGCACGTCGTCCAGGGTCACCGGCATGCTTGCAGCCTGGCAGCCCGCACCGACACGCGCGCTCCTACCTGGGCTGGCACCGGGGGACCCGCGTGGCAGGCTCTGCGGCGTGGAGGACCTGCGCAGCGTGCTTGCCGGACCGGTGCTCGAGGTGGCGCCGCGGCTGCTCGGTGCGACCCTGAGCCACGCGGGGATCTCCCTGCGCGTCACCGAGGTCGAGGCGTACGACGGGGCCAACGACCCCGGCAGCCACGCCTACCGGGGCCCGACCCGGCGCAACGAGGTCATGTTCGGCCCGCCGGGCTTCCTCTACGTGTACTTCATCTACGGGATGCACCACTGCGCCAACGTGGTCTGCGGTCCGCAGGGACGCGCCTCGGCCGTGCTGCTGCGCGCCGGCGAGGTCGCCGGTACGGACCCGGGCACGGCCCGCGGCCCGGCGAAGCTGTGCCGGGTCCTGGGCATCGACCTCGCGCTCACCGGGGCCGACCTGCTCGCAGGACCGGTGCGCCTCGCGCTGGGCGACCCGCTCCCGCCCGGGGACATCTCCGTCGGCCCGCGGGTCGGGCTGCGGGAGGCTGCCGAGAACCCGTGGCGTTTCTGGATCACCGGTGAGCAGACCGTCAGCCGGTATGTACCAGCGAAGCCCCGTCCTAGCCCGAAACGGGCACGACGGTACCCAAACGGGTCCTCCACGCCCTAGGTTGTGCGGTGTCCGCGTGCGGGCGGACACCGAACCAAGAGGGAGACGGCAATGCGAAGGATCTCGGCGATGACGGCGCTCGTGCTGGCGGGTACCGCCCTGGCGACCGGTTGTGGCAGCAGCGGTGGTGGCGGTGGCGGCGGGAACAGCGCCAGCAGCTACTGCTCCGACATCAAGACCTCGGCGGCGAGCATCACGCCCTTCACCGGGGGCAGCAGCACCCCGGACTTCTCCAAGTTCTCCGACTTCATCGCCAAGGCGCACGAGCTCGCGGGCAAGGCTCCCAGCGACATCAAGGACGACTGGACGACCATGGTCGGCGCGATGGACGCCCTGACCAGCGCGCTCAGCGACGCCGGCCTCAAGCTCGAGGACCTCGGCACGCTGATGTCCGGGCAGCTTCCCCCGGGTACGGACACCTCGAAGCTCGCCGGCCTGACCAGCAAGCTCCAGGAGATCGGCTCGGACAAGGTGACCGCCGCCGGTCACGCGATCAGCGAGCAGGCCAAGAACGTCTGCAAGGTCGATCTGACCAAGGTGAGCTGATCCCGGCAAGGTGAACTGATCCCGGCAGCTCGTGACAGGCAAACTAGAACGAGTTACAGTTTCGTCATGACGCTGCCTGCTTCCGTGACCCCTGAGCTCCTCGCCAAGCTGACCGGCATGGTGGTCTCCACCAGCGGGCGCAGCTACCCGTTGACCGAGGTGTACACGGGGGACAAGGTCGTCGACCTGCCGCAGTCCAGCCCCGAGGACGTCGAGACGGCGTACGCCGCGGCGCGCAAGGCGCAGGCTGTCTGGGCCTCGTGGCCGCTCAAGCGGCGCACCGAGGTGATGAAGCAGTTCCACGAGCTGCTCCTGGGCAACGGCCTGGCCATCGCGGACCTCATGCAGGTCGAGACCGGCAAGGCGCGGCGGATGGCCTTCGAGGAGACCTGCGACGTCCTGATGGTCACCAGCCACTACATCAAGGCAGCCCCGCGGATCCTGAAGGAGAAGAAGCACGGCGGCGTGGTGCCGGTGGTGTCCACCTCGACCGAGGTGCGCGTGCCCAAGGGCGTCATCGGCCTGATCTCCCCGTGGAACTTCCCGTTCGCCACCAGCCTCTCGGACGCGATGCCGGCACTGATCGCGGGCAACGGCGTCGTGCTCAAGCCGGACAACAAGTCCACCCTCAACGTCGCCTACGGGGTCGACCTGCTCTACCAGGCCGGCATGCCCGCGGGCCTGGTGCAGATCGTGTGCGGCGAGGGCCCCGACATCGGTTCGACGATCGTGGAGAACGCCGACTTCGTGATGTTCACCGGTTCGACCGCGACCGGACGGGTCATCGGCGCGCAAGCGGGCCAGAACCTGATCGGGTGCACCCTCGAGCTCGGCGGAAAGAACCCGCTGATCGTGCTCGACGACGCCGACCTGGACGAGGTCGTGCCGGGCACCATCATGGCCGCCTTCCTCAACACCGGCCAGGCGTGCATGCACATCGAGCGGATCTACGTCTCGGAGAAGCGCAAGGAGGAGTTCACCCGCCGCTTCGTCGAGGCCGCTCAGGCGATCGACGTCGGGGCGACCTACGACTTCTCGCCGATGATGGGCTCGCTGGTCTCGGTGCCGCAGCGCGAGCGCGTCGAGAGCCACGTCGACGACGCCGTCGCGAAGGGCGCGACCGTGCTGACCGGTGGCAAGGCCCGCCCGGACCTGGGCCCGGCGTTCTTCGAGCCGACCGTGCTGACCGACATCACCCCGGACATGATCCTGGCGAAGACCGAGACCTTCGGCCCGGTCACGAGCATCTACACCTACAAGAGCGTCGACGAGGCGGTCGCGCTGGCCAACGACACCGACTACGGGCTCAACGCCAGCGTCTGGGGCAAGGACCTCAAGGCCGCCGAGGCCGTGGGCCGCCGCATCGAGGCCGGCAACATCAACATCAACGACGGCCTCGCCGCCTCCTACGCCTCGAAGAAGAGCACGTCGGGCGGCTTCAAGACCTCCGGTGTCGGCAGCCGCCACGGTGATGCCGGGATGCTGAAGTACACCGACGTCCAGAACGTCGCGGTCCTCAAGAAGCAGGTCCTCTCCAACCCGCCGGACACCGACTGGGACCAGAACGTCGACAAGACGGTCAAGGGTCTGCGCTTCATGCGCAAGCTGGGCATCCGCTGAGGCGGGTGCCGGTTCGCCCCTGCGCGCCCGGATGCGGCAGGCTGGACCTGTGACCCTCGACCCCCACCTGCTCGACGACCTCGAGTGGCGCGGCCTGATCGCCCACTCGACGGATCGTGATGCCCTGCGCGAGGCGCTGACATCGGGCAGCGTGCGGTTCTACGTCGGCTTCGACCCGACCGCGCCGAGCCTGCACATGGGCAACCTCGTGCAGATCCTGACCGCGCGCCGTCTCCAGCAGGCCGGTCACACGCCGTACGCGCTGGTCGGGGGCGCGACCGGCATGATCGGTGACCCCCGCGACTCCGGTGAGCGCACGCTCAACTCCCTCGACACCGTCAAGGAGTGGGTCGAGCGGGTCCGGACCCAGATCGAGCCGTACCTGGTCTTCGAGGGCGAGAACGCCGCCACGATGGTCAACAACTACGACTGGACGGCGTCGCTCTCGACGATCGACTTCCTGCGCGACGTCGGCAAGCACTTCCCGGTCAACCGGATGCTGGCTCGCGACGTGGTCAGGAGCCGGCTCGAGGCGGGGATCAGCTACACGGAGTTCTCCTACATCCTGCTGCAGTCGATGGACTTCCTCGAGCTCTACCGCCAGCACGGCGTGACGTTGCAGTTCGGCGGCTCGGACCAGTGGGGCAACCTGACCGGCGGCGTGGAGCTGATCCGTCGGGCCGACGGCGGCAAGGCGCACGCGTTCGCGACTCCGCTGGTCACCAAGGCGGACGGCACCAAGTACGGCAAGACCGAGGGCGGGGCGCTGTGGCTCGACCCGGAGATGATGTCGCCCTACGCCTTCCACCAGTTCTGGCTCAACGCCGAGGACGCGAAGGTCGGTGAGCTCCTGCGGGTCTTCACGTTCCTGGCCCGCGAGGAGATCGAGGCGCTCGACCAGCAGACCGCCGACGAGCCGTTCCGTCGCGCGGCCCAGAAGGCACTCGCCGATGCCGTCACCACCCTGGTCCACGGCGAGCACGAGACCGAGCAGGCCAAGGCCGCCGCGGCGGCCCTGTTCGGCACCGGGGAGCTCAGGTCCTTGACCGCGAGCACGTTGGCGAGCGCGTTGCGCGAGGCCGGCTCCACCACGGCGCCGCCGGGCACGCCGTACGTCGACCTGCTCGTGGAGTGCGGCCTGGTCAAGAGCAAGGGCGAGGCCCGCCGCGCGATCTCCGAGGGCGGCGCCTACCTCAACAACGAACGCGTCACCGACCCCGACCTGGTGCCGGGCCCCGAGCACCTCCTGCCCGGAGGGTGGCTGGTGCTGCGGCGCGGGAAGCGCACCTTCGCCGGCGTCGAGATCGGCTGACCCGTGGCCGGCGCCTGGCTCCCGACCCTGGAGGAGCGTGCGCGCCAGGTGCTGCCCGAGCACGTGCACACCTACGTGCGACAGGGCTCGGGCACCTCGGTCACCGCGGTCGAGGCGGAGCAGGCGTGGGAGCGCTACCGGCTGGTGCCGCGGGTGCTGGCCGACGTCAGCGTCGTCGACCTGACCACCTCGGTGCTCGGTGCCGTCGCGAGCGGGCCGTGGGGTGTCGCCCCGACGACGTTGCAGCGCGCTGCCGATCGCCGTGGCGAGGTCGCCATGGCCGAGGGCTGCCTGGCCGCCGGGGTCCCCCTGGTGCTCTCCAGCAATGCCTCGACGCCGTTCGCGGAGGTCGCGGCCACGGGGGTGCGCTGGTGGCTGCAGGCCTACCTGCCGCAGGACCGCGCGCTCGCCGGGCCGATGCTCGACGCAGCGGTCCAGGCAGGTGCCTCCGCCGTGGTCCTCACCCTCGACACCCCCGTCGTGGCGCGCAAGGAGGACAGCGGGGGACCGAGCGCCCTGGACCTGGTGCCGTCGCGCTGGTTGCGCGTGAACCTGGGGGACGCGGCCGAGGCCCCGAAGGCTCTCGACCTCGGGCCCGCCGACATCGCGCGCCTTGGTGAGCGCACAGGGCTGCCGGTGGTGGCCAAGGGAGTCCTGCACCCCGAAGATGCTCGTCGCGCCGTCGAGGCGGGTGCGGCGGCGGTGTGGGTGAGCAACCACGGCGGACGACAGCTCGACCGTGCCGTGGCCAGCGCCGACCAGCTCGCCGGCGTCGTGGAGGCGGTCGGCGGCGCCTGCGAGGTGTACGTCGACGGGGGAGTGCGCTCGCCCCTGGACGTGCTCACGGCACTCGCGCTCGGTGCCGATGCCGTCTTCCTGGGCCGTACGCCGTACTGGGCGTTGGCCGTCGAGGGGTCGGACGGGGTCGAACGGGCCTTCGCCGAGCTCTCCGAGGGACTCCTCGAGGCACTCCGGTTGGCCGGGTGCAGCACCCCCCACGAGGCCCGCGGGCTGGTCTGCGAGCGACGGTGAATCACAACGGTGTGATCCCCACTCGCCCACCCAGCCGCCGGGACCCGAGACCAAAAGTGCCCCTGACCTGCGACAACGCAATGTGTGGCCCGGACCACACCCGCTCGATTTGACGAGTGCGCGCAGTGCCCATAATGTTCTCTCTGTCGCCAGGGAGCGGCGGGACGCAAGGCCGAGAGGCCGGGCGGCCGGCCCCGAGGCGAGACCCCCCTTGCAAGTCACCTCATCGAGGTGGGAAGAGTGCGCGCTCTGTCGGCCTCGGACCAGCTCGAAAAGTGGGACTGGCGCTAGGGAACCGGGCCAAGAAGCCGATTTGACTCGGCACGCCAAGACCGGTAAGTTTCACCAGGTTGCCCCCGAACAGGCCGAGAGGCTGGGTTCCGGTGCGCGCTTGATCCTTGAGAACTCAACAGTGTGCCAAAAGTCGACGAATTAGTTTGATACCCGTCTGACACGATGCGTCCGGTTTCCGGGCGCTGATGGTCGACGGTTCCTTTGGTAAGAAACGATGATTCTGACAACTATGTCAGTGATTCGGTCTCTTGCCAGGAAATAGCTATCTAGAAACTTGTCAGCACCTTCGGGAGCTGGCGCAAGATTTCAATGGAGAGTTTGATCCTGGCTCAGGACGAACGCTGGCGGCGTGCTTAACACATGCAAGTCGAGCGGTAAGGCTCCTTCGGGAGTACACGAGCGGCGAACGGGTGAGTAACACGTGAGCAATCT
>JBJMIO010000103.1:0-15962 GCA_045806765.1 Marmoricola sp. | reverse complement strand
CACCGCCGACGCACCGAGAACCACGTCGAGCGCGTGGCCGAGACCAGGCTGCCCACCCGGTACGGCGACTTCACGGCGTTCGGCTACCGCATCACCGTCGACGACTCCGAGCACGTGGCCCTCGTGTACGGCGACCCGGCGACCCTCGGCGACGCGCCGGTGCTGACCCGGGTGCACAGCGAGTGCCTGACCGGGGACGTCTTCGGCTCGGCGCGGTGCGACTGCGGCCCCCAGCTCGAGGAGGCCCTGGAGCGGATCGCCGAGGAGGGCCGCGGGGTCGTGATCTACCTGCGCGGCCACGAGGGCCGGGGGATCGGCCTGCTGGCCAAGCTGCAGGCCTACCAGCTCCAGGACGGCGGTCGGGACACCGTCGACGCCAACCTCGACCTCGGCCTTCCCGCTGATGCGCGGCACTACGGCGCGGCCACCCAGATACTGCGCGACCTCGGCGTCACCTCGGTACGGCTGCTGACCAACAACCCGGACAAGACCTCGAGCCTGGCCTCCTACGGGATCCCGGTCACCGAGCAGGTCGGGCTGACCCCGCGCCCCAACGACCACAACATCGCCTACCTCCGGACCAAGCGCGACCGGATGGGTCACGACCTGCCCGACCTCGCGGCCATGCCCGAGACGCAGATCCCCGAGACGCAGACCCCCGAGCACCAGATCCCCGAGACCCAGGCAGGAGTCACCCCGTGAGTGGAGAAGGCAGCCCGCTGGACCGTCCCTTCGACTGCCACGACCTGCGGGTCGCGGTGGTGGCCGCGAGCTGGCACGAGAAGGTGATGGACGGCCTGCTCGCGAGCACGATGAGCGCCCTCAAGCTCCACCAGGTCGAGTCACCGGTCGTGGTGCGCGTCCCCGGTTCCTTCGAGCTCCCCGTGGTGGCCGATGCCCTGGCGCGCAACGGCTTCGAGGTGGTGATCGCTCTCGGCGTGATCATCCGGGGCGGTACGCCGCACTTCGAGTTCGTCTCGCAGGCGGCCACCGACGGCCTGAACCGGGTCGCACTGGACCACGGGATCCCGATTGGTTTCGGCCTGCTCACCTGCGACGACGAGGAGCAGGCGCTCGACCGGGCCGGCTTGGACGGCTCGCGCGAGGACAAGGGCTACGAGGCCACCAGCGCGGCGCTGCAGACCGCGGCCACGCTGAAGAAGATCCGCCGCCGCGAGCACCTCGGCTGAGCATCCCCGCTGAGCATCCCGGGGACGGAGCCATGAGAAACGCGGTGGCGCCGAACCACTAGGCTTGTCTCCCGTGAAGACGTTCGAGGAGCTGTGGGCCGAGCTGAGCCAGAAGGCTGAGACGCGCCCCGAGGGCTCCGGCACGGTCGCTGCGCTCGACGCCGGGGTGCACTTCATCGGCAAGAAGCTGGTCGAGGAAGCCGCCGAGTCCTGGATGGCCGCGGAGCACGAGGGGCATGAGCGGGCGGCCGAGGAGATCAGCCAGCTGCTGTACCACGCGCAGTGCCTGATGCTCGCCGCCGGAATCTCGCTCGACGACGTCTACTCCCACCTCTAGGACCTCCTCATGACCAACGGCAACCTTCTGCGGATCGCGCTGCCCAACAAGGGCGCTCTCTCCACCGCAGCCTCCGAGATGCTCCGCGAAGCCGGCTACCGCCAGCGCAGCGACTCCAAGGAGCTCAGCCTCCTCGACACCGCCAACGGCGTCGAGTTCTTCTACCTCCGTCCCCGTGACATCGCCCTGTACGTCGGGGAGGGCACCCTCGACATCGGCATCACCGGCCGCGACCTGCTGCTCGACTCCGGTTCCACGGCCCAAGAGGCGATGCCGCTCGGCTTCGGCCGCTCGAAGTTCCGCTTCGCCGCGCGCCCCGGAGTGCTCGACTCGCTCGCCGACCTGAACGGCAAGCGCATCGCCACCTCGTACGTCGGCGTGGTGGAGGGCTACCTGGCCGAGCAGGGCATCGAGGCGCGGGTGGTCCACCTCGACGGAGCCGTGGAGACCAGCATCCAGCTCGGCGTGGCCGACGCGATCGCCGACGTCGTGGAGACCGGCAGCACCCTGAAGCAGGCGGGACTGGAGATCGTCGGCGAGGTGATCATGGAGTCCGAGGCCGTGCTGATCAGCCGCGCCGGCACGGCACCCGAGGGCCTGACCACCTTCCGCCGCCGGCTCGAAGGCGTCCTGGTGGCCCGCTCGTACCTGATGATGGACTACGACATCCCCGCCGAACGGGTGGAGGAGGCCATCAAGCTGACTCCCGGTCTGGAGAGCCCGACGGTCTCGCCCCTTCATCGCGAGGGCTGGGTCGCCGTGCGCTCGATGGTTCCCAGCGACGGTGCCCAGCAGCTGATGGACGACCTGTACGAGCTCGGCGCCCGCGCGATCCTGCTCACCGACATCCACGCCTGCCGGCTCTGATGCCGATGGACCCCAAGCCGGCCGAGCTGCCCCACACCTGGCGCCCCTTCGGCGCGCGGATGATGGGCACCTCGCTCGGGGTGATGCTGCTGGCGCTGGTGGTCGCGACCTGGATCGCGTTCCCGGCCGACGTGCGCGCGCGGTTCACCTTCTTCCAGCTCGCGACCCTGGTCTTCCTCGGCCTGATCGCGCTCGCCGTCTGGTTCGCCCTGATGCGCTCGCGGGTGACCGCGACCGCCGAGGGCGTCACGGTCGTCAACGGGTACAAGCGCCGCGACTACGCCTGGGAGCAGGTGGTCGGGGTGAACCTGCGGCGCGGCGCACCCTGGGCCGGCATCGATCTCTCGGACGGCACCTCGATCTCGGCGCTGGCGATCCAGTCGGCCGACGGTTCGCGAGCGACCCGCGCGGTCAAGGACCTGCGCCGGATGGTCGTGGAGAACACCCCGAGCCGCGGCGCCTGAGCCGCGAGGCTCAGCCGAGCCGGACCTCAGCAGGGATGCAGGGTCACGTCCGCCCGGCCCGCCGGGTCGTCGGAGGCGAAGTACGCCTGCTCGGCCGTGGCCCAGGCCTCCCAGTGCGGCCGGAAGTCCTCGCCGTCGCGCTCCAGTGCCCGGGTGCGGCGCAGCGTGACGTCGCCGTCGAGCCAGACCAGCGTGGTCGTGAACCCAGCGAGCACCCGGGCTCCGGAGCCGACGCCGTCCAGGACGACCAGCGGCACGGGCTCGAGGACGACCTCGCCGGCGTACCGGCCCTGGGTCCAGTCGTAGCGGGGGGCGCGTCCGGTCGAACCTTCTGCGAGGGGGCCCAGGAGCGCCTGCAGTGCAGCGGGCAGCGCGGGGAGTCCGTCCCAGCCTTCGAGGAGCTCGTCGGTGTGCACGACGGTGGCGCCCGAGAACGCGGCGATCTCGCCCGCGAGCGTGGTCTTGCCGGACCCCGAGGGCCCGTCGAGGCAGATCAGCCGGGTCGAGGAGAGGCGCGGCTCGTGCCCGCGGGCGTGCGCGAGGACCTGCTCGGCCCCGTTCACCAGGTGCAGCCGGCGCCGCGGTAGGACGGCACCGTCTCGGTGACGTCCTCGCCCGTGAGGAGGTGCACCAGGTTGGTGTGCTCGGCGAGCTCCCCGGACTTGGCGTGCCGGAACCAGACCCAGTCACCGATCGCCAGGCCGGCGGCGCCCGGACCGGTCAACGGCGTCTGGACCTCGCCGGCCCCCTCCAGCCCGGTCAGGTGCAGACCGGCCGGTGCCCACGGCGTGGGAGCCCGGTCCTTGCCCGCAGGACCGCTGGCCACGAACCCACCACCCGCGGCCGTCACGATGCCCTCGGACGGCGTCCTGACGACGGGGACGCCGTAGAAGGCGGCCGGGCGCGGCCGGAAGCTGCGGTAGTGGTCGAACAACGTCGGCACGAGCAGCCCGGAGCCCGCAGCGATCTCGGTGACGGCCCGGTCGGCCGCGGTGGCCTCGACGCTGCCGGACCCGCCGCCGTTCCAGAACTCGAGCGCGACGATCTCGCCGAGCGCGTCCGCGATCTGACCGCGACGCTCGGCCAGCTGGCTCATCGAGGCGCGCTTGAGCCGGCGTACGACGAAGGATTTCGCGCGCTGGCTCGGCACGGCGTCCTGGACCCCGGCGACCTGGCCCTCGTAGGTCATCACGCCGACCAGCGCGAAGCCCGGTCGCGCCACGACCTGGCGGGCGAGAGCGAGGACCTCGGCGGTGTCGTGCACCGGCGAGCGCTTCGGCCCGACGTGCGAGCCGCCGAGGCGCAGGCCGGCGTCGATGTCGAGCGCGATCCGCACCGGCGCCTCGCCAGCGGACCGGCAGCCGTCGACCACGTCGAGGTGGGCGACGTCGTCGACCATCAGCGTGATCGCGGACCGTGCGCGCTCGTCGGCCAGCAGCCGGCGGATCGCGCCCCGGTCGACGGTCGGGTAGGCCAGGACCACGTCCTTGCTGATGCCCTGCTCGACCAGCCAGAGCGCCTCGCGCAGGCTGTAGCCGAGCACGCCGGCGAAGCCGGACATCCCGAGCGCCCGGGTGAGCAGGGCCGGTACGCGCAGCGACTTGGAGGCCACCCGGATCGGGGTGCCGCCGGCACGACGGACCAGGTCGGCGGCATTCGCGTCGAAGGCGTCGAGGTCGACCACCACCAGCGGAGTCGCCGGGTCCTCCAGGCGGTTCACCGCGGCCGAGAGGCGCCGGGCGAGGTCGTTGCGGGCGGCGGTGCCCTGGGCGTCGTTCACGCGGCCCACCCTACGGTCGGGCGGCACCCGGTCTGGGAGGATGGGCGGGTGGAGATGCAGCGGGTGATCCCGGACCCCGGGTTCGCCGACGACGACGGCAGCGCCGACCCCCGGGTGGCGGCCGCGCTGGCCGCCTACGGCAGCGGCGCGCCGGGCACCCGTACGCCGGCCCTGGCCGCGCTCCAGGACGCCCGCGTCCTGGTCCCGGTCGTCGCCGTCCTGGGCGAGGTGGAGCTCGACGAGAACGGGCTGGCCCACGACAAGACCAGCGACATGGCCACCGTCCTGATGACCGCGGGCGACGGACGCAGGGCGCTGCTCTGCTTCACCTCCACGGCCGCGCTGACCGCCTGGAACCCCGAGGCCCGGCCGGTGGCGGTGAGCACCCGCAAGGCGGCGCTCTCCGCGCTCCAGGACGGCGCCGACGCGCTGCTGGTCGACGTCGCCGGACCGGTGCAGCTCGCGGTCGAGGGCGAGGAGCTCAACGCCCTGGCCGAGGACCTGCTGCTGGTCCGTGTCGGCGAGGGCTGGGGCTGGGCGCGGGTCGAACCCGGCTCGATGTGACCCGGACGGCCTGAACCTGTACCCTTGAGGAGACCGATCGGTCGCGCCGCCAGCACGGGGAGCGCCGGTCAGACAAAGTGGAGGCTCCTCCCACCCGCAGCGACCGCCCAGCACCACAGGTCGTCGGGTCCGGTCCAGCGGTTCGGCCGAAGTGCCGCAACCGGTGTCCCAGGGGCTTCCGCGTGTCGAGCGGGAGCCCTTCGTCATTCGCGGGGAGTCCGCCCGGTCGAACCAGTCATGCGACCCAGGAGGACACATCAGCACCGAGCTGCGCATCAACGAGAGGATCCGGGTACCCGAGGTCCGGCTCGTTGGCCCCAACGGCGAGACGGTCGGCATCGTTCCGACCGACCAGGCCCTCAAGCTTGCCCAGGAAGCCGACCTCGACCTCGTCGAGATCGCTCCGCAGGGAAGGCCCCCGGTCTGCAAGCTCATGGACTACGGGAAGTTCAAGTACGAGAACGCCCAGAAGGCCCGTGAGGCTCGTCGCAACCAGACGAACGTCGTCATCAAGGAGATGAAGCTCCGCCCCAAGATCGACGCGCACGACTACGAGACCAAGAAGGGTCACGTCGTTCGCTTCCTCCGACAGGGCGACAAGGTCAAGATCACGATCATGTTCCGTGGTCGCGAGCAGCACCGCCCCGAGCTCGGGTTCCGGTTGCTGCAGCGGCTCGCCGAGGACGTGACGGAGCTGGGCTTCGTGGAGTCGTCTCCCAAGCAGGACGGCCGCAACATGATCATGGTCCTCGGCCCGCACAAGAAGAAGGCGGAGGCCAAGGCCGAGGTGAAGGCCGAGAAGGTCGAGCGCGCCGCCGAGGTGGAGGCCGAGAAGGCAGCCGTCGAGGCCGAGATCAAGGCCTCGCACACCGGGCCCGCTGCCCAGAAGAAGGTCCGCAAGCGTTCAGAGAACCTCGATCCCGAGATCGAAGCCTGAGAAGAGGAAGAACAGATGCCGAAGAACAAGACGCACTCCGGAGCCAGCAAGCGCTTCCGGGTCACCGGGTCGGGCAAGATCCGGCGCCAGAAGGCTGGCATGCGCCACAACCTGGAGAAGAAGTCCTCCAGGCTGACGCGCCGTCTCTCGGGCACGGACGAGGTCGCCAAGGCCGACGTCCCCCGCGCCAAGAAGCTGCTCGGTCTCTGAGCTACCGGAACTTGAAGGAGTAACACAAGATGGCACGCGTCAAGCGGGCGGTAAACGCCCAGAAGAAGCGCCGGGTAATCCTCGAGCGGGCCTCCGGCTACCGCGGTCAGCGTTCGCGCCTGTACCGCAAGGCCAAGGAGCAGGTCACCCACTCGCTGGTCTACAGCTACAACGACCGCCGCAAGAACAAGGGCAACTTCCGCAAGCTCTGGATCCAGCGCATCAACGCCGGTGTCCGGGCTCAGGGGATGACCTACAACCGCTTCATCCAGGGCCTGAACCTGGCCGGCATCGAGGTCGACCGCAAGATCCTGGCCGAGCTCGCGGTCAACGACACCGTCGCGTTCACGGCCATCGTGGAGGCGGCCAAGGCCGCTCTGCCCGAGGACGTCAACGCCCCGGTCAGCGCCTGATCGCACGATGGACCCTCTGACCGCGGGCAACGCCCGCGTGAAGGAGGCAGGAAAGCTCAGCCGCCGCTCGGCCCGTTCCGAGCGGCGGCTCTTCCTCGTCGAGGGCTGGAAGGGCGTCGCCGAGGCGGTCGCCGGACGGGGTGGCCTGGTCGAGGTCTTCGCCACCGAGGAAGCCGCTGCTGAGCACGCCGACCTCCTGGCCGCGCTGGAGTGCCCGGTCCACCTCGTCGACCAGCGCGCTGCCCGTGCGCTCTCCGGCGCGGTCGCGCCCCAAGGCCTGGTCGGCGTCGCGCGGTTCGTCGACGTGCCCCTGCACGACGCCCTGGCCGCCGGTGACGGACCGGTCGTGATCTGTGCGGACGTCCGCGACCCGGGCAACGCGGGCACGATCATCCGTACGGCGGACGCGGTCGCTGCAGCCGCCGTGGTCCTGGCAGGCAGCAGCGTCGACCCCTACAACGACAAGACCGTGCGCGCGACCGTCGGCTCGCTCTTCCACCTGCCCGTCGCCGTGCACGACGACCCTTTCGAGGCGGTCGCCGCCGCCCGGGAAGCCGGCTACACGGTGCTCGCCGCCGACGGCGCGGGTGAGCTGGACCTCTTCGCCGCCGACCAGCTGCTCGCCGGGAAGGTCGCCTGGCTCTTCGGCAACGAGGCCTGGGGACTGCCCCAGGAGCTGGCGGCCGCCGCCGACCACCGCATCGCGATCCCGGTTCCCGGGCGTGCCGAGAGCCTGAACCTCTCGACCGCCGCCGCGGTGTGCCTCTATGCCGGCGCCCGGGCTCGTGGCACCGTGGGGGCATGAGGACCTCCTGGCTCACCGCGGCCGGCTTCGTGCTGGTCCTCCTCGGCGCGGTCTGGGCTGCCCAGGGCGTCGGCTGGTTCAAGGGCAGCGCGATGACCGGCGAGACCTTCTGGGCGTACGCCGGGTTCGTGACGGCTCTGGTGGGGGCCGTCCTCGTCGGGACCGGCGTGCGCCGCGGCCGGCGTGACCGGCCCTAGGCTGCCCGGCGTGGGTGCTTCTGAGGAGCTGTGGGACTCCCTGCCCGACGGCGTGGTGATCGCCGACGGTCAGGGTCGCGTCGTGCTGGTCAACGCGACCGCGCGCCGGATGCTCGGAGAGCAGGCCCACCCGGGAGCCGCGCTGGCCGACGCGCTCACGCTGCAGGACCAGGACGCCGCCGACTGGTTCACCACGGTGCGTCCCTACGAGGGGCTGGGTACCCGCTCCGGCGTACCCGAGCAGTCGTGGTTGCTGCCCGACGGGTCCGAGGTCCTGGTGACCACCCGGCTCGAGCGTCCGGCGCCGAACCAGCCGGTCGAACGGGTCGCGCTGACGCTTCGCTCGGGGCGTGGCCGCGCCCGCCTGGACCGGGAGCGCTCCGACCTGGTCGCCACCGTCGCGCACGAGCTCCGCTCACCGCTGACCGGCGTCAAGGGCTTCGTGACCACCTTGCTGAGCAAGTGGGACCGGCTCAACGACGACCAGCGCAAGCTGATGCTCACCACCGTGGCCACCGACGCCGAGCGCCTCTCCCGCCTGATCACCGAGCTGCTCGACGTGGCCCGGCTCGACACCGGCAGGCTCCCGCTGTACCGGCGTGACATGGACGCGCTGCCGGTGCTCGAGCGGGTCGTCGACTCGGTGAGGGCCGGCACCAGCCGCACGCTCACCGTCGTCGCCGCGGACCGGGTGCCGGTGCACGCCGATCCGGACAAGCTGGTCCAGGTCTTCACCAACCTGGTCGACAACGCCGTGCGCCACGGTGAGGGCACCGTCACGCTCACCGCGGGTCCCGGGCCGCTGGGCAGCCGCGTGGTCGTCGACGACCAGGGCGAGGGCATCCCCGAGGCACTGCGGGCACGGGTCTTCACCAAGTTCTGGAAGGACGGCGCGCGGGGCGGTTCGGGACTCGGGATGTACATCGTCAACGGCCTCGTGCGCGTCCACGGCGGCGAGCTGCAGATCACCGACGCGCCGGGCGGCGGAGCCCGGATCGTCGTGGACTGGCCTGCCGAGGACCGCACCGCCTGAAACCCCTTCGGTGCCCCGCGCCCAGGTCTGGAACAATCGACCCGCGCACGCGGCGCGCGCCGCTGCCCGACGAGAGAGGCCACGATGTCCGGACCGAATTCCTCCTACGACCCCGTGCAGGTGACCCCGCTGGGGGAGGAGCAGGTCTTTGCGATGCGCGACGCCGCGCTCGCCGCCATCGAGGCAGCCGCCGACCTGGACGCGCTCAAGGCGGTCCGGACCGAGCACGCCGGTGACCGCTCACCGCTGGGCCTGGCGAACCGGGAGATCGGTGCACTGCCGCCGGCCGCGAAGAAGGACGCCGGCATGCGGGTGGGCCAGGCCCGGGGCGCGGTCAACCAGGCGCTGGCCGCTCGCCAGGAGGTCCTCGAGGCCGAGGCCGAGGAGCGGATGCTGGCCACCGAGCGCGTCGACGTGACGCTTCCGTGGGACCGCACCCTGCGGGGCGCGCGGCACCCGATCACCCTGATGTCCGAGCGCATCGCCGACATCTTCGTCGCGATGGGCTGGGAGGTCGCCGAGGGCCCTCTCGTCGAGGCCGAGTGGCTCAACTTCGACGCCCTCAACCTCGGGGCCGACCATCCCGCGCGCACGATGCAGGACACCTTCTGGACCGAGCCGGCGGAGAACCACGTCGTCCTGCGTACCCACACCTCACCGGTCCAGGCGCGCACCATGCTCACCCGGACGCCCCCGATCTACGTCGTCTGCCCCGGCCGCGTCTTCCGGACCGACGAGTACGACGCCACCCACAGCCCGATGTTCCACCAGGTCGAGGGCCTGGTCATCGACGAGGGCATCACGATGGCGCACCTGAAGGGTTCGCTGGACCACTTCGCCGCGGCCGTGTTCGGCGAGGGCATCAACACCCGGTTCCGGCCCTCCTACTTCCCCTTCACCGAGCCGAGCGCCGAGGTCGACCTGGTCTGCTTCGTCTGCCGCGGCTCGGGGCTCGACGACTCCGGTGAGGGCACCTGCCGCACCTGCCGCGGAGAGGGCTGGATCGAGTGGGGCGGCTGCGGCGTGGTCAACCCACGCGTCCTGACCGCCTGCGGGGTCGATCCGGAGCGCTACACCGGCTTCGCGTTCGGCATGGGCATCGACCGCACCCTGATGTTCCGTCACGGCGTGGGGGACCTGCGGTCCTTCTTCGAGGGTGACGTCCGCTTCAGCCGCGCATTCGGCACCGAGATCTGAGGACGAGAACGATGAAGGCCCCCCTGTCCTGGATCCGTGAGTACGTCGACCTGCCGGCCGAGGTCACCCCCGAGCACCTCGCCGCCCGGCTGACCGCGCTCGGCCTCAAGCTCGAGGCGCTGGAGAAGCCCGGCGCCGACGCCACCGGCCCGCTGGTGATCGGGCGCGTGCTGACGCTCGAGCCGGAGCCGCAGAAGAACGGCAAGACCATCAACTGGTGCACCGTCGACGTCGGTGACGCCAACGGCACCGGCGAGCCGCAGGGCATCGTCTGCGGCGCGCACAACTTCGCTGTCGGCGACCTGGTGGTCGTCGTGCTGCCCGGTGGCGTGCTGCCCGGTGGTTTCGAGATCTCCGAGCGCAAGACCTACGGCCACCTGTCGGCCGGGATGATCTGCTCGGCCAAGGAGCTCGGCCTGGGTGACGACGCTGGTCCCACGACAAGCGGTGGGATCATCGTGCTCCCGGCCGACGCCGGCGCCCCGGGCGACAGCGTGCGGGAGTACCTGCAGCTCGACGACGACGTGATCGAGTTCGAGATCAACCCCGACCGGGCCTACGCGCTCTCGCTGCGCGGGGTCGCCCGCGAGGCGGCGCTGGGCACCGGCGGGACGTTCACCGACCCGGCGCTGCGCGACGTACCGGCCCCGAACGCCGAGGGCTACCCGATCGAGGTCGAGGACCCCGCGGGCTGTCCGGTGTTCGTGGCGCGCACCGTGACCGGCTTCGACCCGACCGCCCCGACGCCGCGCTGGATGGCCCGGCGCCTCCAGCTGGCCGGGCAGCGGTCGATCTCCCTGGCGGTCGACGTGACCAACTACGTCATGCTCGAGCTCGGCCACCCGATCCACGGCTACGACGCGGACAAGCTCTCCGGCACCGTCCGGGTGCGGCGCGCCGCCGAGGGCGAGCACCTGACCACGCTCGACGGCACGGACCGCGTGCTCTCGGCCGAGGACCTGGTGGTGGTCGACGACTCCGGTCCGATCGGGCTCGGCGGTGTGATGGGCGGCGCGACCACCGAGATGTCGGGGACCACCACGAACATCCTGGTCGAGGTCGCCTCCTGGGACCCGGTCTCGATGTTCCGCACGGGCAAGCGCCACAAGCTCACCTCCGAGGCCGGCAAGCGCAACGAGCGTGGCGTGGACCCGACGATCCCCGACGCGGCGGCCGACCGGGTCGTGGAGCTGCTGGTCGCGCACGGCGGCGGGACCGCGGCCCCGGGCGTGACCAAGGTCGGCACCGCCCCGGGGACTCCGCTGGTCAGGATGGAGCCCGGTCTGCCGGCGCGGATCACCGGCATGGAGATCCCGGATGACGTCGTCGTGGCCAACCTCGTCGCGGTCGGCTGCGAGGTGGCCGCGGAGGGCAGCACCCTCCAGGTCACCCCGCCGCCGTGGCGCGGCGACATCTCCGACCCGTTCGACCTGGTCGAGGAGGTCGCACGGATCGTCGGCTACGAGAACGTCCCCTCCGTGCTGCCGCCGGCGCCCGCCGGACGTGGTCTGAGCCAGGAGCAGCGGTTGCGCCGACGCGTCGGCCGCACGCTCGCCGGGGCCGGGTACGTCGAGGTGCTGACCTTCCCGTTCGTCGGTGAGCAGGCCTTCGACGCCCTGGGCATCGGGCCTGACGACCAGCGCCGGGTCGCCCTGCGCCTGGCCAACCCGCTCTCGGCCGAGGCGCCGCTGATGACCACGACCCTGCTGCCGGGGCTGCTGGAGGCCCTGGCCCGCAACCTCGGGCGTGGCGCGAACGACCTGGCGATCTTCGAGGCCGCGACCGTGACGCTGCCGCACGTCGGCCTCGCGGCGCCGATCCTCCCCGTCGACCGCCGTCCCACCGACGGCGAGTGGGACGACCTCAACAAGGCCCTGCCCGACCAGCCCCTGCACCTCGCCCTGGCCGTCACCGGTGACCGCGAGCCGGCCGGCTGGTGGGGTGCCGGGCGTCCGGCGGGCTGGGCGGATGCCGTCGAGGCGGTCCGCGAGGTCGCCACCGCCCTGGGCGTCGAGGCCGAGGTCCGTGCAGCCGAGCGGGCGCCGTGGCACCCGGGCCGGTGCGCCGAGCTGCTCGTCGCCGGGAGGTCGCTGGGTCACGCCGGCGAGCTGCACCCGCGGGTGTGCAAGCAGGCCGGCGTGCCCGCGCGCACCGCGGTCGCCGAGATCGACCTGTCCCTGCTGCTCGAGCACGCGGTCGCCGTCGTACCGGGGCCTGACTTCTCGACCTTCCCGGTCGCGAAGGAGGACGTCGCGCTCCTGGTTGCGAGCGACGTACCGGCCGAGACCGTGGCGGCGACGCTGCGCGAGGGCGCGGGGCCGCTGTGCGAGTCGGTCCGGCTCTTCGACGTCTACACCGGCGCCCAGGTCGCCGAGGGTCACCGGTCGCTGGCGTTCGCGCTCCGCTTCCGTGCCCCCGACCGGACCCTGACCGAGTCGGAGACCGGCGAGGCGCGGGCTGCTGCGGTGGCGCTGGCAGCCGAGCGGCACGGAGCCGTCCAGCGCTGAGGCGCCCGATCCAGGGTCCGGTCCAGGGTCTGGTCCAGCGCCCTGTTCAGCGCGCGACGGCCGCGGAGACCTCGGCGACCACGACGGTGGCCCGGCCGGTCTCGTGGCCGGAGCGGTCGTAACCGATCCCGACCACGACCAGGCGTCCGGGCGCCTTCGCACGCAGCGTCGGCGTGCGGGCGAGCCCGGCCGCCTTCTGGGTCGTCACCGAGCGGACCGTGTAGGTCAGGTCGCCCGAGTCGGTGCGGATGACGATGCGCGCGCCCGTCCGGATCCTCGGCAACGTGTCGAACGCGCTGACGCCCCGGGTGTAGCTCTTGCCGATCACGACCACGGTGTCCTTCGCCGGCATCCCCGGCTCGCCACGCGATCCCCAGCGGGCCACCTCGGCTGTCGAGGCGGCGTGGAAGGCGCCGCTGCTCGGCTCGACCGAGTCGTCGAACCCGACGTTGAGCAGCCCCGCGGACAGCAGCCGGCGCGGGACGTCGAGGGCGACGTGAGGCAGGTGCGGCTGGGGCGGCACGTGGGTGACCGGGTGCGCGGGGGTCGAGACCGGGGCGGACGGGGTGATCGGGGTGATCGAGGCGGTGGGCGTCGCCACCGGCGTGGTGACCGGCGGGATCGGTGGGGGAGTGGCGTGCGTGCCGGGCTTGCCCGAACCGTTGTCGAGAGCGCCGTGGACCGCGTAGCCGACGGCAGGGACCAGGGCGACGAGGACCGCGACGAGGACGGCCCGCCGGGACACGCTGGTCTTGCGCGGTGACGGGGTCGCGCGGTGGCTGCCTGCCAACTTCTGTCCTGCTTCCGTCCTGGGATCTCGCGGTGCGGGTGCCGCGAAGTTTAGTGGGCCCGGCAGGGGGCATCTGCCACGAACACCCGTCCTCGCGGGAACATGCATTGTTATGTATAGTCATGCATATGAGTCCGATCCGAGTCGCAGTCGCCGGTGCCAGCGGGTACGCCGGGGGCGAGGTGCTGCGCCTGCTCCTGGGCCACCCCGAGGTGCAGATCGGTGCGCTGACCGCGGGCGCGAACGCCGGGGAGACGCTCGGCTCGCTGCAGCCGCACCTGGTCCCGCTGGCCGACCGCGTCCTGGAGGAGACGACCGTCGAGGTCCTCTCCGGTCACGACGTGGTCTTCCTCGCCCTGCCGCACGGCCAGTCCGCCCCCTTCGCCGCGGCGCTGGGCGAGGACGTCGTGGTCATCGACTGCGGGGCCGACCACCGGCTCACCGACGCGGCGGTCTGGGAGAAGTTCTACGGCACCCCGCACGCAGGATCCTGGCCCTACGGCCTGCCGGAGCTGCCGGGGAACCGGGCCGCTCTGGCTGGTGCCCGGCGGATCGCCGTACCGGGCTGCTACCCGACGGTCTCCTCCCTCGCGCTCGCCCCGGCGGTCGCCGCTGACCTGGTCGACCCGGGTGACGTCGTGATCGTCGCCGCGTCCGGGACCTCTGGCGCGGGCAAGGCCGTCAAGCCGCACCTGCTCGGCAGCGAGGTGATGGGCTCGTTGAGCCCCTACGGTGTCGGCGGGGTGCACCGGCACGGGCCCGAGATCGTGCAGAACCTCGGCGCGCTGACCGCCGCCCAGGTCAAGGTCTCCTTCACGCCGCTGCTCGCCCCGATGCCGCGCGGCATCCTGGCCACCTGCACCGCACCCGTGCGCTCCGGCGTCACCAGCGAGGACCTGCGCGCGGCCTACACCAAGGCCTACGCCGACGAGCCGTTCGTGCACCTGCTCCCCGAGGGACAGTGGCCGAGCACGAAGGCGGTGCACGGCTCCAACAGCGTCCACCTCCAGCTGGCCCTGGACGGTGACGCGGGATCCGGCGGCCGGCTCGTGGTGGTCGGCGCCGTGGACAACCTCGCCAAGGGCACCGCGGGAGCCGCGGTCCAGTGCATGAACCTGGCGCTCGGTCTCCCCGAGGCCACCGGCCTCTCCGCGATCGGGGTGGCCCCGTGAACGAGGACGTGAGCGAGAACGTGCACACCCTGCACCAGTACCCCGAGAAGCTGGTCGTCGCCTCCCTGCCGCCCGGCTCCGACGTACCGGCCTGGGCCGAGTCGTCCTCGGTCTTCGCGATCATCGCGACCGCGACCGAGACGACGCTGGTCAGCGCGGGCCGGTCGGTACCGAAGAAGGTCAAGCAGGCCGGACCGTTCACCGCGTTCGCGATCGCCGGTGAGCTCGATCTCGCCCTGACCGGGATCCTGCACGGGGTCCTGGCGCCGCTGGCGGAGGCCGGCATCAGCGTGTTCACGCTCTCGACCTACCCGACCGACTGGGTGCTGGTCCCCACCGAGAAGGCAGGGGCCGCGGCCGAGGAGTGGCGACGACGAGGGCACACCGTCGTCCCCGCCCCTCTCGCCCCCAAGAGCTAGGAACCCTCCTGCCATGAGCGTCACCCACCCTGCCGGCTTCACCGCTGCCGGCGTCGCAGCCGGTCTGAAGAGCACCGGCGCCAAGGACCTCGCGCTGGTCGTCAACGCCGGTCCGACCTACGACTCCGCGACCGTCTTCACCTCCAACCGCTGCAAGGCCAACCCGGTGCTGTGGAGCCAGGAGGTGGTCAAGGACGGCGTCGTGCGCGCCGTCGTGCTCAACTCCGGCGGCGCCAACTGCTACACCGGGCCCGAGGGCTTCCAGACCACGCACGCGGTCGCCGAGCAGGTGGGTTCGGGCCTCGGCGTCGGCGCGATCGACGTGGTGGTGTGCTCGACCGGTCTGATCGGCCTGGCCAACCCGCGGCAGAACGTGCTCGACGGTGTCGACGCCTGCCTCGCAGCCTTGTCCCCGACCGGTGGTGATGAGGCCGCGCAGGCGATCATGACCACCGACACGGTCCCGAAGCAGGTCGTCGTGGAGGGCGCGGGCTGGAGCATCGGCGGGATGGCCAAGGGCGCAGGCATGCTCGCCCCGCAGCTGGCCACGATGCTGGTGGTGATCACCACCGACGCAGTGGTCGCGGCGGCCGACCTCGACGTGGCCCTGCGCGCCGCGACCCGGGTCTCCTTCGACCGGCTCGACTCCGACGGCTGCATGTCGACCAACGACACCGTCACCGTGATGGCCAGCGGCGCCAGCGGGATCACCCCGACGGTGGCGGACTTCACCCACGCGCTGACGCAGGTCTGCAGCGACCTGGCGATGCAGCTGCTCGCCGACGCCGAGGGCGCCGACCACGAGATCGCGATCAGCGTCCTGAACGCGGCCACCGAGGACGACGCGGTCGAGGTCGGGCGGAGCGTCGCACGCAGCAACCTGTTCAAGGCCGCGGTCTTCGGCAAGGACCCGAACTGGGGTCGGGTGCTGGCCAGCGTCGGTACCACCGGCGCCGCGTTCGACCCGGCCGACCTGGACGTGGCGATGAACGGCGTGTGGGTCTGCAAGGCCTCCACCCCGGCCGAGGATCCTGCCGGGGTCGACCTCGGCCCGCGGGACGTCACCGTGACCATCGACCT
>JBJMIO010000102.1:0-4901 GCA_045806765.1 Marmoricola sp. | reverse complement strand
GTGTCCAGCTCGGCGATCCTCGGCCTGCACCGCGGCACCCGCGCACAGATCAGCGGCGAGATCCTCCTCGAGGGCGTCGACCTCCTCCAGATCTCCGACGAGGAGATGCGGCGGCGCCGGGGCCTGGACGTCTCGATGATCTTCCAGGACCCGCTGTCGGCGATGCACCCGTACTACACGGTCGGCAACCAGCTGGTCGAGGCGTACCGCGTGCACAACAACGTCTCGAAGAAGGACGCCCGTGCGCGTGCGATCGAGATGCTGGACCGGGTCGGCATCCCGCAGCCGGACCGCCGTGTCGACGACTACCCGCACCAGTTCTCCGGCGGCATGCGGCAGCGCGCGATGATCGCGATGGGCCTGATCAACAACCCCGGCCTGCTGATCGCCGACGAGCCGACCACCGCCCTCGACGTGACCGTCCAGGCGCAGATCCTCGACCTGCTCCAGGACCTGCAGCGCGAGTTCGACTCGGCCGTCATGATCATCACCCACGACCTCGGCGTGGTGGCGGAGATGGCCGACGACGTGCTCGTGATGTACGCCGGCAAGGCGGTCGAGTACGGCCCGACCAAGGAGATCCTCGTCCGGCCCGAGATGCCCTACACCTGGGGTCTGCTCTCCAGCGTGCCGGACGTCACCGCCGACACGTCGGCGAAGCTCCACCCCATCCCGGGCAACCCGCCGAGCCTGCTCAACCCGCCGTCCGGCTGCGCCTTCCACCCGCGCTGCACGCACGCCTCCAAGGTGCCCGGCGACCTGTGCCGCACGGTCCAGCCCGAGCTGGTGCCGGGCCGTCAGGGCCTGGGCCACCTCAAGCGCTGCCACCTGGCCGACCCCGACGCCGTGTACGCGCTGGAGGTGCTGCCGGTGATCGACCCCGCGCGGGCTGCCGAGCTGACCGACGGGCCCTCCGTCCAGCCGCGTCCCGCCACCGACCAGAAGGACCTGCTCCAGTGACCATGGACCAGTTGACCCCCGACGGCGCCGCGCCGGCGCTGACCGACGCGAAGCCGATCCTGCGCGTCGAAGACCTGAAGATGTACTTCCCGGTGAAGAGCTCCGGTCTGATGCGGCGCACCGTCGGCCACGTCCAGGCCGTGGACGGCGTCTCCTTCCAGGTCAACGCGGGCGCCTCGCTGGGGCTCGTCGGCGAGTCGGGCTGCGGCAAGTCGACGACCGGTCGGCTCATCACCCGGCTCTACGAGCCGACGGGCGGCTCGATCGACTTCGACGGTCGTGACATCGCGACGATCCCGCAGAAGCAGCTGCTGCCGTTGCGCCGCGACATCCAGATGATCTTCCAGGACCCGTACACGTCGCTGAACCCGCGGCACACGGTCGGCTCGATCATCGGCGCGCCGCTGGCCATCCACAAGGTGGTCCCGAAGAAGCAGATCCTCCCGCGGGTCCAGGAGCTCCTCGAGATCGTCGGGCTCAACCCGGAGCACTACAACCGGTACCCGCACGAGTTCTCCGGCGGTCAGCGCCAGCGCATCGGCATCGCCCGGTCGCTGACGCTGCAGCCGAAGCTCCTCGTGGCCGACGAGCCCGTCTCAGCGCTGGACGTCTCCATCCAGGCGCAGGTGATCAACCTCCTGCAGGACCTGCAGAAGGAGTTCGGGATCGCGTTCCTCTTCATCGCGCACGACCTGGCCATCGTCCGGCACTTCTGCCCGGAGATCGCGGTGATGTACCTCGGCAAGATCGTCGAGATCGCCGACCGCGAGACCCTCTACGAGCGGCCGCACCACCCCTACACGCAGGCGCTGCTCTCCGCGGTGCCGGACGTCAAGCAGGCCCAGGTCGGCGGACGTCGTGAGCGGATCCGGCTCGAGGGCGACGTGCCGTCCCCGATCAACCCGCCGTCCGGCTGCCACTTCCGGACGCGGTGCCCGCTCGCGCGGGACATCTGCGCCCGCGTGGAGCCGCCGCTGCTGCAGGTCGGTCCGACGCACAAGGTCGCCTGCCACTTCCCCGGCGAGATCGGCAAGCACCCGGAGAGGCCGGTCACGCCGCGCCTCCTGGGCATCGACGACAGCGGCACGCCGGACCTCGCGTCGGGGCCGGCCACCGACCTGCCGACGGGACCCGGCTACTCGGACACCTGGTTCGACCTCGAGAACCACACCATGGGGAAGGCGACGCCATAGCACGCACCTCGCTGCGTCGGCGGCGCCTCGGGGTATCTCCGTGAGCGAGGGGCTCTTCGATCTCGGAGGTACGCCGACCGGCGGGTCGTTGAGCTCGGCCGACCACGCATCGGCGCCGCTGGCGGTGCGGATGCGACCGCGCTCGCTCGACGAGCTGGTCGGCCAGTCCCAGCTGCGTGCGCCCGGCAGCCCGCTGCGGCAGCTGATCGAGGGTGACAAGTCGCTCTCGCTCCTGCTGTGGGGGCCGCCGGGCACCGGCAAGACGACGATCGCGTCGATCGTGAGCCGGCAGACCGACCGGCGCTTCGTCGAGGTCTCGGCCGTCTCGGCCGGGGTCAAGGAGGTCCGCGCCGCCATCGACGCCGCCCGGGCCCAGCTGGTGGCGACCGGCAAGGAGACCGTTCTCTTCGTCGACGAGGTGCACCGGTTCAGCAAGGCGCAGCAGGACGCCCTGCTGCCCGGCGTCGAGAACCGCTGGGTGACGCTGGTGGCGGCGACCACGGAGAACCCCTACTTCTCGGTGATCTCGCCGCTGCTCTCCCGCAGCCTGCTGCTCCGGCTGGAGTCGCTGACCGACGACGACATCCGCGGCGTGCTGGAGCGGGCGCTGACCGAGGAGCGCGGGCTCGGCGGCCGCTACACCATCGCCCCGGACGCGCTCGACCACCTGGTCCGGCTGGCCGGGGGGGACGCCCGGCGCTCGCTCACCTACCTGGAGGCCGCGGCCGGTGCGGCGGGCTCGCGCGGGAACGCCGAGATCGACCTCGAGACGGCGGAGACGGCGGTCGACACCGCGGCGGTGCGCTACGACCGCGACGGTGACCAGCACTACGACGTCATCAGCGCGTTCATCAAGTCGGTGCGCGGGTCCGACGTCGACGCGGCGCTGCACTACCTGGCCCGGATGATGGAGGCCGGCGAGGACCCG
Organism: Marmoricola sp.; assembly: GCA_045806765.1. Taxonomy (GTDB): domain Bacteria; phylum Actinomycetota; class Actinomycetes; order Propionibacteriales; family Nocardioidaceae; genus Marmoricola. The sequence continues at coordinate 1,820 of JBJMIO010000102.1, read as the reverse complement.
CGCTTCATCGCCCGTCGCCTGATGATCTCGGCCAGCGAGGACATCGGGCTCGCCGACCCGACCGCCCTGACCACCGCGGTGGCCGCGGCGCAGACGGTGCAGCTCATCGGCATGCCCGAGGCGCAGCTCACCCTGGCCCACGCCACGATCGCCTTGGCGGTGGCGCCGAAGTCGAACGCCGTCACGACGGCGATCGGCGCTGCGCTGTCCGACGTACGCGCCGGGAGGATCGGGCAGGTGCCCGCCCACCTGCGCGACGCCCACTACGGCGGCGCCAAGAAGCTCGGGCACGGCAGCAGCTACGTCTACGCCCACGACGAGCCGTTCGGCATCGCGGAGCAGCAGTACCTCCCCGACGTGCTGGCCGACGCGTCCTACTACCAGCCCAAGGAGATCGGCGCCGAGAGCTCCATCAAGGAGCGCTGGGACCGGGTACGCGCCATCATCCGAGGCGGCGCCAGGGGAACGGGCAGGAAGCGCTCCGGGGGCCCGCGATAGGGTCGGTGCCCATGACGGCGCTCACGATCTGCCTGGCCGGCGCGGCCGCGATCGCTGCCGTCGTCGCGGTCCTGGCGCTGGTCGCCCTGCGGCGCGCCCGTCACGAGGCGCACCGAGAGGCGGCCGCGCTGCGCGAGCGGCTCGACGCGGTCGAGCAGAGCCTGCGCGCGCCCGTCCGGGAGCCGGTGGACCGTCCGGAGCAGGAGTACGTGATCACCCACCTCGGCGAGCTGGAGCCGGCCCTCGACGAGGGCGTCGTGCCGGTACGCCTGACCGCGCCCGCATTCGCCGACGCGGTGCTGCGCGAGACGGTCGTGCAGACCGCCTCCCTGGTCCAGGGGGTACGCCGCGCGCTGGCGCCGGAGACCCGCAACCGGATCCGGTTCGAGATGAGGCGCGAGGTCAAGCGCGCGCGCAAGGCGCGCAAGGCGGAGGTCAAGGAGGCGCTGCGCGAGTACCGCGCGCGGCAGCGCATCCCGGAGAGCGAGGGCGCGGCATGACCACCCCACGACGTGCTGCGCTCCGGTCGCTGCGCTCCCTCCGCACACAACGCCCCGGGGGCCCCGGATGAGGCGCGGGCTCTGGTTCGTGGCGGGGGCCGGCGTCGGGGTCTACGCGATGGTCCGGGGCCGACGTGCCGCCGAGGCGCTCACCGCCGAGGGCCTGCAGGACCGGTGGCACGCCCTCGGTCTCGGCGCCCGGCTCCTCCGCGACGAGGTGGCCGCCGGGAAGTCGGACGCCGAGGCACGGCTGCGCGAGCGGTTCGGGCCGGCGTACGAGCCGAGACCTCAGCTGACCGGCGGCCCGGACATCCGCTCGGTCGGGGCCGGTGAGGGCCACCCGGGCGAGCACAGCATCGATCCACCCACGAGCCTCACGCACCATGACGAGGAAGGACCTCAGTGAGCACTGCGCCAGACCATGGCCGGCCCGACACCTGGCTGAGCACGGCAGACATCCGCCGCCGGTTCATCAGCCACTTCGCCGACAACGCACTCCTGCCGCACACGGTGGTGCCGTCGGCGTCGCTGCTGCTCGACGACCCGAACCTGCTCTTCGTCAACGCCGGCATGGTGCCCTTCAAGCCGTACTTCCTCGGCCAGGAGGCGGCGCCGTTCCCGCGGGCCACCAGCGTGCAGAAGTGCATCCGGACGCCCGACATCGAGGACGTCGGCAAGACCACCCGGCACGGCACCTTCTTCGAGATGTGCGGCAACTTCTCCTTCGGCGACTACTTCAAGGAGGGCGCGATCACGCTCGCCTGGGAGCTGGTCACCAAGCCGATCGCCGACGGGGGCTTCGGCTTCGACGAGTCGGTGCTC
>JBJMIO010000101.1:0-3601 GCA_045806765.1 Marmoricola sp. | reverse complement strand
GAAGAGGATCTTGGCGATCGCCGGGATGTTGCCCTCGGAGTTCGCCGAGCCCAGGCCGACCACGGTGCCGAAGGAGACCTGGGCGACGCCGAGCACCAGGGTCAGGCCGAACGCCAGCCCCACGATGATCGCCAGCACCCGCTGACCGCGGATGGTCTCGACGACCGAGTCCGAGGCGTCCACGCCGACGAGCATGACGACGAAGAGGAACAGCATCAGGATCGCGCCGGTGTAGACGATGATCTGCACCGCGAACAGGAACGGCGCGTCCTGGACCAGGTACAGCACCGCCAGCGAGAGCATCACGACCGCGAGCAGCAGCGCGGCGTGCACGGCCTTGCGGGCGAACAGCATGCCTAGCGCCGCGGCGACCATGATCGGCGCGAGGATCCAGAAGGTCGCCGTCACGCCTCCTCACCACCCTCGGGGCGACGCAGGTTGCCGCGGTAGTAGTCGCCCTCGTCGTTGCCCAGCCGCATCGGGTGCGGCGGCTGCTCCATGCCGGGCAGCAGCGGCGCGAGGAGGTCGGACTTCTCGTAGATCAGGCTCTCGCGGGTGGTGTCGGCGAGCTCGTACTCATTCGTCATCGTCAGCGCGCGGGTCGGGCACGCCTCGATGCACAGGCCGCACAGGATGCAGCGCAGGTAGTTGATCTGGTAGACGCGGCCGTAGCGCTCGCCGGGGCTGAAGCGCTCGTCCTCGGTGTTCGAGTCACCCTCGACGTAGATGGCGTCCGCCGGGCAGGCCCATGCGCACAGCTCGCAGCCGATGCACTTCTCCAGGCCGTCAGGCCAGCGGTTGAGCTGGTGGCGACCGTGGAACCGCGGCGCGGTCGGCAGCTTCTCGAAGGGGTACTGCTCGGTGACGACCTTGCGGAACATCGTCCGGAAGGTGACGCCGAACCCGGCTACCGGGTCCCAGAACTGCTCCTTGAGCGTGGCCATCAGGCGACGCCTCCCGTCCGGTTGTCGGTGCTCCAGCTGGGCATCGGCGGCACCGGGTAGCCCCCGGCGAAGGCGTCGAACGCCTTCTCCTCGGCCTCGATCGCATCACCGGTGCGCTTCTCGTCCAGGAAGAACAGGACGATGGAGAGCGCAGCCAGGACACCGATCGCGACGTAGAGGTAGGAGCGGTCGAACCCGCCGTTGAGGTTGATCGTCCGGATGGCCGCCACCGCGATCGTCCACAGCAGGGAGATCGGGATCAGGCGCTTCCAGCCGAAGTGCATGAACTGGTCGTAGCGCAGCCGCGGGAGCGATCCGCGCAACCAGATGAAGATGAAGATGAAGAACAGCACCTTGCCCATGAACCAGACGAAGGGCCAGTAGCCGTGGTTGGCGCCGTGCCAGAACTGGTCGATCCAGAAAGGCGCGTGCCAGCCGCCGAGGAACAACGTCGTGGCCAGCGCCGAGACGGTGGCCATGTTGATGTACTCGGCGAGGAAGAACAGCGCGAACTTCAGCGAGCTGTACTCGGTGTGGAAGCCGCCGACCAGCTCGCCCTCGGCCTCGGGGAGGTCGAAGGGCGCGCGGTTGGTCTCCCCGACCATCGAGATCACGTAGATCACGAAGGACGGCGCGAGGATCAGGCCGAACCACAGCTTGTGCTGCGCGGCGACGATCTCCGAGGTCGACATCGAGCCGGCGTAGAGGAAGACCGCGACCAGGGCGAGGCCCATCGAGACCTCGTAGGAGATCATCTGCGCACTGCTGCGCAGGCCGCCGAGGAGCGAGTACGTCGAGCCCGAGGACCAGCCGCCGAGCACGATGCCGTAGATGCCGATCGAGGCGATCGCCATCACGAACAGGACCGCGACGGGCATGTCGGTGAGCTGCAGCGGCGTGTGCCGGCCGAACATGTTCACCACCGGGCCGAACGGGATCACCGAGAACGTCAGGAACGCCGGGATCACCGCGAGCACCGGGGCGAGGAAGTAGACCACCTTGTCGGCCGCCTTCGGGAGGATGTCCTCCTTCAGCGCCAGCTTCACGCCGTCGGCGAGGCTCTGCAGCAGGCCGAACGGACCGTGCACGTTCGGGCCGATGCGGTGCTGCATCCGGGCCACCACGCGGCGCTCCCACCAGATGTTGAACAGGGTGAGCAGCACCAGGATCACGAAGATCAGCACGGCCTTGATGATCACCAGCCAGGCCGGGTCGTGACCGAAGGCCGAGAGACCCTTGGCGGTGTCGAGCCCGGTGATGAGCGTGGTCACTTGGTGCCTCCCTGGAGGGTGACGGTGCTACCGGCAGGTCCGACCAGGCGGCGGACCGGGAGACCGGGTGTCGAGGCCGGGGCCCACACGGCGCCGTCGACGACGTCGCCGACCGCGACCGGCAGCGTCGCGCTGCCCAGCGGTCCGCTGAGCGTGACCCGGTCACCCGCGGTGAGGCCGAGCCCGTCGAGGGTGGCCTGGTTGATGATCGCGACGGCGGGACGTGCGGTCGCGAGGTAGTGCTCGTCGCCGTCCTGCATCCGGCCGTCGTCGACCGACTGCTTCCAGGAGGACAGGACCAGCGGACCAGCAGTCGCGCTGCCTGCCGCAACGGTGGGGGCCGACGGGCGGGCGCCCTCCCACGGACCGACCTGGGTCATCTCGGCCCAGGCCTGCTCGGGCGTGCGCAGACCGGTGCTGCGACCGAGCTCCTCGGCGATGCCGGCCAGGACGCGGACGTCCGGCAGCGACCCGGGGGCGTCGATCACGCGCGGGAACGGCCGGACACGGCCCTCCCAGCTGACGAACGTGCCGGACTTCTCCGCGCTCGGCGCCACCGGCAGGACCACGTCGGCGAGCTCGGTGAACGCCGAGGACCGGACCTCGAGCGAGACCACGAACGCGGCGCGCAGCGCCTGCGTGGTCGCGTCGTCCAGCGGTACGTCGGAGGGGTCCACGCCACCGACGACGAGGGCAGCCAGGTCGCCCGAAGCGAGGCCGGAGATGATCCCCGACGTGCTCAGGCCGGGCGCCTCGGGGAGCGCGTCGAGGCCCCACGCGGCGGCGAGGTCGACGCGCGCGGAGGCGTCCGCGACCGGGCGACCACCGGGCAGCAGGCCGGGCAGGCACCCGGTCTCCACGGCACCGCGGTCACCGGCACGACGCGGCACCCACGCCAGCCGGGCTCCCGTGCTCGCGGCGAGCTGCGCGGCCGCGCTCAGGGCGCCGGGCACGGTTGCGAGCCGCTCCCCGACCAGGATCACGCTGTCGGCGTCGAGCGGCACGTCCGGGTTCTGGGAAAGACCGGCCAGGGCGGCAGCCTCACCGCCGGGCACCGTCGGCAGCAGGGTGCCGCCGACCTTGCCCAGACCGCGGGTGGCGATCGCGGCGATCGAGAAGACGCGCGTGCCGCGGGCACGGTTGCCCTTGCGCAGCCGCAGGAAGATCGTCCCTGCCTCGTCCTCGGGCTCCAGCCCGGCGAGCAGCACGGTGCGTGCGCCCTCGAGGTCGGTGTAGGTCACGCCGCCGTTGCCGGGCGCGGTCAGCGCGACGGTCGAGGCCAGGAACGCGGCCTCCTCCTCGCCCTGGTCGGCACCGAGCTCACGAGCGCGGAAGTCGATGTTGTTCGTGCCGATCGCGACGCGGGCGAACTTGCTCCACGCGTAG
>JBJMIO010000100.1:0-32310 GCA_045806765.1 Marmoricola sp. | reverse complement strand
GCGTCGCGGCGCAGGACGCCGTCTTCGGCGTCTTCTGCCGGCGGTGGGGCGTTCCGCTGATCGACGGCGGCACGATCCGGCTGACCCGGCTGATCGGGGAGTCCCGCGCGATGGACCTGATCCTCACCGGGCGTCCGGTCGGGGCGACCGAGGCGCACGCCATCGGCCTGGCCAACCGCGTCGTGGAGAGCGGAACAGCGCTGGCGGCGGCCAAGGAGCTCGCCGCGCAGATCGCGGGCTTCCCGCAGGCATGCGTGCGATCGGACCGGGCGAGCGCCCGCGAGCAGTGGTCCCTCGACGAGCCGGCCGCGCTCCGCAACGAGTACGAGCACGGCCTCGGGGTGCTCGCTGAGGCCCTCGAGGGGGCAGCCCGATTCGCCGGCGGGGCGGGTCGGCACGGGAGCTTCGAGAACGGTTCCTGAAGAGCACGGCGACCAAGGTCCCGAACCGGTTCAAAACGACGAGGACCCGGTGCCGTGGTGGCACCGGGTCCTCGTACGAGAAATCTACGAGCGCGAGCTCAGTCGGCCGCGCCCCGCTGGGTCGGGATCACACCGCCCAGAAGTTCCTTGACCTCGGCCTCCCGGTAACGACGGTGGCCGCCGAGCGTCCGGATCGCGCTCAACTTGCCGGCCTTGGCCCAGCGAGTCACGGTCTTGGGATCGACGCGGAACATCGCGGCGACCTCTGCCGGCGTCAACAGGGTCTCGGTTTCGGAGTTGTGCTGCATCGTTGGCCCCTCTTCGGGTGTTTCAGGTGCTTGGTGACATCAACGAGCATGACACTCGCGGCAACTCGTGTAAAGCCGACCAAACGGACATCGTCCCAGCGGACTAGACCGGCAGACAAATCGGACAGGCCAGGCGTAACCAGAACGCCCTACGGTCGTAGGGCGCAGCGTCAGTCGCGCGAGGACGTGGGGCTGTAGTCCGCCCACTCGTCGTAGTCGTCGGAGTCCGTCGAGGTGTCTGCGGAGGGAGTGCCTCCGTGCAGCTCGGCGGCCAGTGCCCCGAAGTCGGTCTCCTGCGTCTGGTACTTCAGATCGCGGGCAACCTTGGTCTGCTTAGCTTTAGCTCGGCCGCGTCCCATTGGGTCCGACCCCCTCGCGCACATGGCCGGCGCTCACGCACCCGGCTCGATTCCGTCGTCTCGTGGGTCCAACCGTACCTGCCCGGGACCCATTCCCGCACACCGGATCTCCCGATGCGGGCCTCCGATGCGTCGCGGAGGGCCTCAGGCGTGGTCGCCGACCATCCGGACCGCACCGGCGGCGCCGTCCTCGGCCGCGGTCACGGTACCGGCCTGCCAGGCCACGACGTCGTGCTCGGCGAGCAGCGCGATAGCCGCCGCGGCCTCCGACTCCGGCACCAGGGCGACCATGCCGACACCGCAGTTCAGCGTCTTCTCCAGGTCGGCGCGCTCGACGCCTCCGGTCTCGGCGACCAGCGAGAACACCGCCGGGAGGGCCCAGGTGCCCCGGTCGAGGGTCACGGTGACGTCCTCGGGCAGCACCCGCTCCAGGTTCGCGGCCAGGCCGCCGCCGGTGATGTGCGACATCGCGTGCACCCCCGTACGCCGGGCCAGGTCCAGGCACGCCTTGGCGTAGACGCGGGTCGGCTCGAGCAACTCCTCGCCCAAGGTGCGGCCGAGGTCGTCGACGTGCTCGGTCAGGGACCGTCCGGCCTCGTTGAGGAGCACGTGGCGCACGAGCGAGTAACCGTTGGAGTGCAGCCCGCTGGAAGCCATCGCGATCGCGACGTCACCCGGGCGCACCAGGTGCGCACCGAGCAGCGCGTCGGCGTCGACCACACCGGTCGCGGCGCCGGCGACGTCGTACTCGTCGACGCCGAGGAGGCCGGGGTGCTCGGCGGTCTCGCCGCCCGAGAGCGCGCAGCCGGCGGCGACGCACGCCTCGGCGATGCCCTGGACGATCGCGGCGATCCGCTCCGGGACGACCTTGCCGGTCGCGATGTAGTCGGTCATGAACAACGGCTCGGCACCGCAGACGACGAGGTCGTCGACGACCATGCCGACGAGGTCGAAGCCGATCGTGTCGTGCTTGTCCAGCGCCTGGGCGATCGCCACCTTCGTGCCGACGCCGTCGGTCGAGGTCGCGAGCACGGGCTTGTCGTAGGACTTCAGCGCGCTGGCGTCGAAGAGTCCGGCGAACCCGCCGATGCCACCCATCATCTCGGGACGACGGGCCTTCTCGATCCAGACCTTCATCAGCTCGACGGCCTTGTCGCCGGCCTCGATGGAGACGCCGGCGGCTTCGTAGGTACTCACGTCAGTCCTTGGGGTTCGGGCGTCTCGACGAGCTCGAGGTCGGGTCGCTCAGGATCATTCAGGGTCGGTCGAGGGCGTCGGCTGCGCCGCCGCCTGCGAGGGATGCTGCCAGGCCGTCGACGTCGAGCGCGCGGTCCGGGATCACCGCGGCGACCTCCAGCAGGTTCTTGCCGAGCAGCTCGGCCTCGGGCAGCGGTACCGGGTACTCACCGTCGAAGCACGCGCGGCACAGGTTGTCCGAGGCGACGTTGGTGGACTCGACGAGCTCCTCCAGCGAGATGTAGGCCAGCGAGTCGGCGTCGATCGAGGAGCAGATCTCCTCGGTCGAGAGGCCGTTGGCGATCAGCTCGGCGCGGGTCGCGAAGTCGATGCCGTAGAAGCAGGGCCACTTCACCGGCGGCGAGCTGATCCGCACGTGCACCTCGCGGGCGCCGGCCTCGCGCAGCATCCTGATCAGGGCGCGCTGGGTGTTGCCGCGCACGATCGAGTCGTCGACGACCACCAGGCGCTTGCCCTCGATGACGTCGCGCAGCGGGTTGAGCTTGAGCCGGATGCCGAGCTGGCGGATCGTCTGGCTGGGCTGGATGAAGGTGCGCCCGACGTAGGAGTTCTTCACCAGACCGACGCCGTAGGGGATGCCGCTCGCCTCGGCGTACCCGATGGCGGCCGGGGTGCCCGACTCGGGCACCGGGATCACCAGGTCGGCGTCTGCGGGGAAGGACCGGGCCAGCTTGCGGCCGATCTCGACCCGGACGCTGTGCACCCGCTGGTTGGAGATCCGGGTGTCGGGACGGGCGAGGTAGACGAACTCGAACAGGCAGCCCTTCGGCTTCGCCTCCGCGAACCGGCGGCTGCGCAGGCCGTTCTCGTCGACGGCGATCAGCTCGCCGGGCTCGATCTCGCGGATGTAGGACGCACCGACGATGTCGAGCGCCGCGGTCTCCGAGGCCACGACCCAGCCGCGCTCGAGCCGTCCGAGGACCAGCGGGCGGATGCCCTGCGGGTCGCGGGCGGCGTACAGCGTGGACTCGTCCATCCACACGAAGGAGTAGGCGCCACGGACCTGCGGCAGCAGCTCGACCGCGCGCTCCTCCAGCGAGGTGTCGGGGTGGTAGGCGAGCAGCGCGGTGACCAGCGAGGTGTCGTTCGTGCTGGTCTCGAGGTTGCGCGCGTGGATGTCGAGCTCGCCGGTGTCGCTCGGCAGCTCGGCGACCATCCGCGCGAGGTCGCTGGTGTTGGTCAGGTTGCCGTTGTGGCCCAGTGCGATCGAGCCGTTGGCGGTCGGGCGGAACGTCGGCTGGGCGTTGTGCCAGGTGCTCGCGCCGGTGGTGGAGTAGCGCGCGTGACCGATCGCGAGGTGGCCCTTGAGCGAGGCCAGGGTCGCCTCGTTGAAGACCTGCGAGACCAGGCCCATGTCCTTGTAGACCAGGATCTGGCGTCCGTTGCTGACCGCGACGCCGGCCGACTCCTGGCCGCGGTGCTGGAGCGCGTAGATGCCGTAGTAGGCGAGCTTCGCGACGTCCTCGCCGGGAGCCCAGACGCCGAAGACGCCGCAGGCGTCCTGGGGTCCCTTGTCCTGGGGGTCGAGTTCGTGGGTCAGTCGTCCGTCACCGCGGGGCTGTCCAGGCAGGGCCACGCGTCAGAGTCTACGGGGTGAGCGAGGCCAAGTTGGACAGCAGCAGCGTCTCGGCGAGACAGACCCGCTCGAACTCCGCCAGGTGCAGGCCCTCGTTGGCGCCGTGGGCCCGGGTGTCGGGGTCCTCGACACCGGTGACCAGGACGCTCGCGGCCGGGAAGGCCTCCAGGAATTCGGCGATGAACGGGATCGACCCGCCCACCCCCATGTCGATCGGACGGACCCCGTCCCAGGCGGTCGTGAACGCCTCGCGCGCGATGTCGTACGCCGGGCCGTCGGCCTTGATCGCGGTGGCCTCACCGGTGTCGACGACCTCGATCGAGAGCTCGGCGCCCCACGCGACGTGGGACTCGAGGTGGCGACGCAGGCAGGCGAGCGCGTTCTCGGTCGTGTCGGTCGGCGCGGTGCGCAGGGTGATCCGTGCCTTGGCGGTCGGCACGATCGTGTTGCTGGCGCCGAAGACCTTGGGCGCGTCCAGCCCGGTGATGCTGATCGCCGGCTTGGTCCAGAGCCGCTCGACCACGGGCCCCGAGCCGATCCACTCCAGCCCCGGCACGGCGCCGGACTCGGCGCGCAGCCGTTCCTCGGGGTACTCGACCTCGTCGGCGGGACCGCTGCGCAGGCCGTCGACCAGGACGTTGCCGGCGTCGTCGTGCAGGCTCGCGATCAGGCGCGAGAGCGTCATGATCGCGTCCGGGACCAGGCCGCCCCACATCCCCGAGTGGACCGCGAAGGCGTTGGTGCGCACCTCGACGTCGACGCGCACCAGCCCGCGCAGGCTGGTGGTCAGGGCGGGAACGCCGATGTCCCAGTTGCCGCTGTCGGCGATCACGATGACGTCCGCGGCGAGCGAGTCCTTCTCCTGCGCGAGCAGCTCGGAGAGGGTGTCGGACCCGACCTCCTCCTCGCCCTCGCAGAACAGCACCACCCCGACCGGGAGGTCGTCACCCAGCGCGCGGACCGCCGCCAGGTGCGCGGCGATGCCGGCCTTGTCGTCCGCGGCACCGCGGCCGTAGAGGCGTCCGTCGCGCTCGGTCGGGACGTACGGCGGGCTGTCCCACTCCGCCGGGTCGTTCTCGGGCTGCACGTCGTGGTGGGCGTAGAGCAGGACGGTCGGCGAGCCCTCGGGGCCCTTCTTGTGCGCGATCACCGCGGGGGGCGCGCCGTCGAAGGCGCGCGCGATCCGGGTCTCGAATCCCTCGGCGGCGAACAGGCGCTGGACCGCCTCGGCACTGCGCTCGACCTCGGGGTGGCGGTCCGGGTCGGCGCTGACCGACTCGATCCGGACCAGGTCCTCCAGGTCGCGGCGGATGCCGGGAAGGACGTTCTGGACACGCTGGCGCAGGTCGTCGAGGCTCATGGAAGCACTCTAGGAGGGCGGTGCCCGCCGGGCGGAACGGGGGGAATCTCCCGTCTCGGCAACCGGGAGCCAATACGGCGACCACCACCGGGCTCGTCGTACCCTTTCGCGAGCACCGCCCCCTGCAGCGAGGAACCCATCGTGTCACCGGACGAGCCCGAGGAGCAGAAACCCTCCCCGGCGACCCCGGACCCGGCGGCCGCGGAACCGACCCGAGAACAGAGCTCAGAACCAGCCTCCGGGGATGACCCCGAGCTCTCGCCGGGCCACGGCTACTACGCCGACCTCTCCGAGCTGCCGCCCCCGCCGCCCCAGGTCTCGCTGATCAGCGACGACGACCTGTCCTGGCTCGACCGGCCGCAGAAGACCGACGAGGAGATCGAGCGCCGGCAGGAGCGCAAGGAGGCCCACAAGCGCAAGGTGCGCCGCAAGAGGCGCGGGCGTCGCGCGCTGAAGATCACCGGGGTGGTGATCGCCTTCCTCGTCGTCCTCGGCCTGATCGGCTTCGAGCTCACCTTCAGCGGACTGCGGCGGATGCCCGAGGTCGCGGGCCAGGCCGGGCTGAACACCCCGGGCACCAACTACCTCCTCGTCGGCGCCAACCCCGAGGAGCCGGACGCCGAGTCGGTCAGCGGGAGCGGCTACAAGCACGACCTGCTGACCAGCGACATGGTGATGCTGCTGCACATCACGCGCGACAAGCACTCGATGTTCGCCATCTCGATCCCGGCCGACAGCGAGCTGCCGATCCCCGGTCGCGGTGAGGGCAAGCTCGCTGACGCCTACCTGGCCGGCGGCGCTCCGCTGTACGTCAAGACGATCGAGAGCTGGACCGGCGTCCGCCTCGACCACGTCGCAGTGATGGACATGAACGCGCTGCGGGTGATCACCGACCAGCTCGGCGGGGTCGTGCTCACCGTCCCCCGCGCGGCCTGCGGCGTCCCGGCCGGACTCCGCCGCCTCGACGGCAGGCAGGCCCTGGAGTACACCGCCCTGCAGCCGTGCCTGCCGCGCATGGACCTCGACCGCGTCGAGCGCCAGCAGAGCCTGCTGCGCGCGATCATGAAGAGCGCGGTGGACGGCGGCCGGCTGGCGAATCCCCTCCGGCTCCAGAAGATCCTCAAGGGAGCAGCCGACAACCTGACGCTGGAGAAGGGCTTCTCCTTCCCCGGCATGTTCGCCACGGTGCTCGGGATGAGGCACCTGCGGACCTCGAACACCACGTTCCTCACCGTGCCGGTCGCGGACTCGCCGCTCGCGCGGGTCGGTGGCACCAACGTCGTGCGGCTCGACCCGACCGGCGACGCGGCGTTGTGGGAGGCCGTGCGCAACGACCAGGTCGCGGCGTACCTGGCCACCAGCGGCAGCGCGCTCGTCCTGCCCTGATCGCTCAGTCCAGCGGGAGGTGGGCCGAGAGGTCGGTCCGCTCCCCCGACGCGCGGATCCGTCCGGCCTCGATCGCCTCGGACCAGGCGAGCCGGCCGCTGGCGACCGCCAGCCAGGTCTCGGGGTCGGTCTCGACGACCGCGCGGGGGGTGCCCCGGGTGTGACGCCCGCCCTCGACCGCCTGCACCGCGCCGTACGGCGGGACGCGCACCTCCACCGAGTGTCCCGGAGCCCGCGCCTCGAGCAGCGCCAGGTAGTGCCGGGTCAGCAGCTTGAGGTCGGCGCGCTCCGCGGACCCGGCAGCGTGCCGGGCCCGGGCGGCCGCGAGCGCCTCAGGGTCGACGGGACGAGGACGAGCAGGCACGCGGGTCAGCCGATCGCGTCGTCGTCGAGGCCGGCCTGCGGGTCCTCGGGCAGGTCGGGGTAGGGCTGCACGAGCTGGTAGACCGAGTACGTCGTGCGCCCGTCGTCGCGTCCCTGGGTGCGCTCGTGCCACTTCTTGTTCAGGGCCTCGAACTCGGCCGCGTACTCGGCGACCTCGTCCTGGGTGAACCGCATCGCGCCGTTGGAGACGTAGGACTCCAACGAGTCGTCGTCGTGACCCATGGACCGCTCGACGAGGTGGTAGCCCCACGCCGTCGCGCTGCGCCGGTACACCTCCAGCGCGGCCTGACCGCCGGGCTGCGCGAGCATGTCCTGGCTGCGGAAGCTGACGCCGTCGGCCGAGGTCATCCGCCAGACGCGGTCGCGCTTGTCCCTGGCCTCGTCCGGCGCCTCCTCGACCAGCCCGTACTTGGCGAGCTGGCGGAGGTGGAAGCTCGCCTGGTTGGCGGGGATGTCGAGGATGCGGGCGACGTCGGCCGCGCGCAGGGAACCGCCCGCGTAGAGCTCGGAGAGGATCCGGTTGCGGGCCGGGTGGGCGATCGCGCGCAGGATCCGCGGGTCGTCGTACTTGGCCATGCACAGATCCTAGCGAGTTTCGCACGTAGTATTGCGCACTACATATTGCGCAACATATGGTGCGGATATGCCGACGTTCCGCTCCCTCTCCCGCAACCACGACTTCACGGTCCTCTGGGCTGGCCAGACGATCTCCGAGCTCGGCTCCCGCGTGAGCACCTTCGTCTACCCGTTGCTGGGCTTCGCGCTGACGGGTTCGACCCTGTGGGCGGCGTGCGTCGAGGCGGCGTACCTGCTCGGCATGGTCGGCATGCTGCTGCCCTCGGGCGTGCTCGCCGACCGGTTCGACCGGCTCCGGATCATGCGCGCCTCCTCCGCCCTCGGCGTCGTGCTCTACACCTCGCTGGTGCTCGCTGGGGCGCTCGGCGTGCTCACGATCGGGCACCTGCTCGCCGTTGCCCTGCTCACCGGCGTGGCCGCCGGACTGTTCTCGCCGGCCGAGATGTCGGCCATCGGTACGGTCGTGGCGCCCGAGGACCTGCCGACCGCGCTGTCGCAGCAGCAGGCACGCCAGCACGTGGCCGGCTTGGTGGGGGCGCCGCTGGGCGGCCTGCTGTTCACCGTGACGCGCTGGGTGCCGTTCGTCTTCGACGCGGTCTCGTACGCCGCCGCCTGGCTGTTCCTCGGGCGGATCCGAGCCGACCTCTCCCCGAGCCAGGGCCCCGCGCCGCGACCGGTCCACGACCTGAAGGAGGGCGTGCGCTTCACCTGCGCGCACCCCTACCTGCGGGTGCTGCTGGTCTGGTCGCCGCTGGTGAACCTGACCATGAACGCGTTGTTCCTCGTCGCGATCCTGCACCTGGTCGCCGACGGCACCGCACCCACGGCGATCGCGGTCGTCGAGGTCGTCGGCGGGATCTGCGGCATCGTCGGCGCGGTCTTCGCGCCCTGGATCATCGACCGGATGGCGACCGGTCGGCTCACGTTGCTCATCGCCTGGACGATGGTGCCGCTGATGCTGCCGATCGCCTTCTGGAGCACGCCGGTCGTCATCGCAGGCGCGCTCGGGGTCATCCTCCTGCTCAACCCGGCGGGCAACGCCGGAGCCGGTTCGTACCGGATGGCGATCACCCCGCCGGCGCTCGTCGGACGCGTCCAGTCGGCGATGCAGTTCACCTCGATGGCCACCATGCCGCTGGCTCCCGTGCTCGCCGGTGCGCTGCTCGTCTGGCTCGGCGTGCGCGACGCCGTCCTGGTGCTCGGCGTGGTCACCGCGCTCGTCGCGCTGGTCCCGACGCTCTCGCACGCGGTCCGATCGGTCCCGCGGCCGGCGGAGTGGGTGCCTGCGGAGGACCGCGTCGAGGTCGCGGTCTGAGTCAGCTGGCGCGTCCTTGGTCAGGCCATCGCAGCCGGCAGCGTCGCCGACCAGGCGTCGCGCAGCTCGGTCAGCGGCACCGCGAACTGACCGTCGACGTCGAGCGCGTCGCCCGCGGTCACACCGAGCGGGACGGACGCGACGCCGTGCTGCGCGGCGAGGGCCTCGAGCGCACCGGCGTCCGCCGACGGCACGGTCACCACGACGCGGCCGGTCGACTCGCTGAACAGCGCGACGAACGGGTCGCCGGCCAGGGTGACGACGACACCGACGTCGTGGCGCAGCGCGGACTCGACCAGCGTCTGGGCCAGGCCGCCCTCGGAGACGTCGTGCGCCGAGGTGAGCAGGCCGACGCCGTCGGCGAGCAGCTCGGCCAGGGCCTTCTCCCCCGCGAGGTCGACGACCGGCGGCTTGCCACCGAGGTGGCCGTGGACGACGTGGGCCCACTCGGAGCCGGAGAGCTCCTCCCGGGTCTCGCCGAGCAGGTAGACGACCTCGCCGGCCTGCTGGAACCCGGTGGGCGTGCGCTTCGTGACGTCCTCGATGACGCCGAGCACGGCGACCACGGGCGTCGGGAGGATCGCGGTCTCGCCGGTCTGGTTGTAGAGGCTGACGTTGCCACCGGTGACCGGGATGCCGAGCTCGAGGCAGCCGTCCGCCAGACCGCGGCACGCCTCGGCGAACTGCCACATCACGTCGGGGTCCTCGGGCGACCCGAAGTTCAGGCAGTCGCTGATCGCCAGCGGCTTCGCACCACCGGTCGCGACGTTGCGGTAGGACTCCGCGAGCGCGAGCTGCGCCCCGGCGTACGGGTCCAGCTTGGCGAAACGGCCGTTGCAGTCGGTGCTCACCGCGACGCCGAGGTTGGTCTCCTCGTCGATCCGGATCATGCCGGAGTCGCTCGGTTGCGCGAGCACCGTGTTGCCCAGGACGTAGCGGTCGTACTGGTCGGTGATCCAGGACTTGTCGCACAGGTTCGGGCTGGCAGCGAGGCGCAGCACCGTCGCCCGGAGCTCCTCGCCGGTACCCGGACGGGGGAGCTCCTCGGCGGCGTCGAGCTGCAGCGCGTCCTGCCAGGACGGCCGCGCGAAGGGACGGTTGTACGTCGGCCCGTCGTGGGCCACCGAGCGCGGCGGCACGTCGACGACGGTCTCGCCGTGCCAGTCGATGACCAGCCGGTCGCCGTCGGTGACCTCGCCGACCACGACGGCCTCGACGTCCCACCTGGCGCAGATCGCCATGAAGGCCTCGACGTCGGACGGCTCGACGACCGCCATCATCCGCTCCTGCGACTCGCTCATCAAGATCTCCTCCGGAGCGAGCGTGGAGTCGCGCAGGGGGACCCGGTCGAGCTCGACGTGCATGCCGCCGTCACCCGCGCTGGCCAGCTCGGAGGTCGCGCAGGACAGGCCGGCACCGCCCAGGTCCTGGATGCCCGCGACCAGACCGGCCGCGAAGATCTCCAGGGTGCACTCGATGAGCAGCTTCTCCATGAACGGGTCGCCGACCTGGACGCTGGGCCGCTTGGCCGGGCCGTCCGCGTCGAACGTCTCGGAGGCGAGGACGCTCACACCGCCGATGCCGTCGCCGCCGGTGCGGGCGCCGTACAGGATGACCTGGTTGCCGACGCCGGACGCCTTCGCCAGGTGCAGGTCCTCGTGGCGCAGGACCCCGACGCAGAGCGCGTTGACCAGCGGGTTGCCGAGGTAGGTGGAGTCGAAGACCGCCTCGCCGCCGATGTTCGGCAGGCCCAGGCAGTTGCCGTAGCCACCGACGCCGGCCACGATCCCGGGCAGCACCCGGTGGGTGTCGGGCGCGTCGAGCGGCCCGAAGCGCAGCGGGTCCATCACCGCGACCGGGCGAGCGCCCATCGCGAGGATGTCGCGCACGATGCCACCGACGCCGGTCGCGGCGCCCTGGTACGGCTCGACGAACGAGGGGTGGTTGTGCGACTCGACCTTGAACGTGACCGCGTAGCCCTGCCCGACGTCGATCACGCCGGCGTTCTCACCGATGCCGGCGAGCATCTTGCCGACCGGAGTCTCCTGGGGGATCTCGGAGAACTGCTTGAGGTGCACCTTGGTGGACTTGTAGGAGCAGTGCTCGCTCCACATCACCGAGTACATCGCCAGCTCGCTCGAGGTCGGCCGCCGGCCGAGGATCTCGCGGATCCGGGCGTACTCGTCGGCCTTCAGGCCGAGGTCGACCCAGGGATGCTCCCGGTCCGGGTCCTGCGCGGCGACGGTGACGGTGTCGAGAGTGCTGCGGCCAGAACCAGTGAAGTCAGCAGACACGAAAGATGCACTCCGGGCTCGAGGGATGTCAGGGCCGAATCTATCCGGTGCCGGCGCTGCGCCCGGATGCGCGTCCAGCGTGTGCGGCGGCCCGGAGGAGGATCGTGACGAACCGGACGAATTACAGACGTGTAGTTAGTGACGACCTCTGTTACTGGTGTGACTAGTGAGGTTAAGGTGACCAGGTTCTGCGTTCTTCCCCACGCATGGAGTCACCCGATGCAACCCCTGTCCGGCCTTGCCCGCGCCCTGCGCCACAGCGTCCTCGTGACGGCCCTGGTCGCGGTGGTCGCGGTCACCGCGCTCACCGTCACCGGCTCCTCGGCACGGCTGACCGCCGCGACCGCGAACCCGATCACGCCGGGCAACTTCACCGGCTACGGGTTCGACCAGTGCGAGGCGCCGAGCCAGAAGGCGATGACAGCGTGGCGGCAGAGCTCGCCGTTCCGTGCGGTCGGCATCTACATCTCCGGCGCGCTGCGCTTCTGCCAGAAGCAGACGAACCTGACCCCGACGTGGGTCTCCACGCAGCTGGCCGCCGGCTGGCACCTGCTCCCGATCCACCTCGGCGCGCAGGCCTCGTGCACCACCCGCGACCGGTACCAGGCCGACAAGATCAACCCGGACCCGACGAGCGCGTACGCCGCCGCGCGCACCCAGGGCCGGGCCGAGGCGCGCGTCGCGGTGGCGGCCGCCCAGAGGCTCGGGATCGTGGAGAGGAGCACGCTCTACTACGACCTCGAGGCGTTCAACACCAAGATCGCCAGCTGCAAGGCCTCCGCGCTCTACTTCCTCGGCGCCTGGACCAACCAGGTGCACGCGATGGGCTACGTCTCCGGTGTGTACTCCAGCGCCGCATCGGGGATGAAGGCGCTCGACGACGCGCGCGTCAACCCGGCGAACAAGATCGCCCTGCCCGACCAGGTCTGGATCGCCGACTGGACCAAGCAGGCCGACACGAGCTCGGCGTACGTGCGTCCTGACGGCTGGCCCGGCGCCCGCGTCCACCAGTACCAGGGCGGGCACAACGAGACCTGGGGCGGCGTGACGATCAACATCGACCGCAACTACCTCGACCTGCGCGGCCAGGCGGCGACGCCGCCCCCGATCAGCACGCCCGAGGGCAGCAAGCTGTACGACGCGAAGTGCACCACCGCCTCGATCAACCGGTGGACCTACCGCTACACCACGCCCACCCGCCGGCCCGGGATGATCGTGCCGATGCAGTGCCTGCTCAAGCAGCGCGGTTTCTACACCTGGCCGGTGACGGGCAAGTGGAACTCGATGACCACCACCGCGGTCGCCGCCTGGCAGAAGCAGGTCAAGCACCCGGTGCAGAAGGCGTTCACCCGTGCTGACTGGGTCTCGATCCTCTCCTCCGGCAACGCCGGTACGACGCTCAAGCCCGGCGTGCGCGGTGCTGACGTGATCCGCGCGCAGAGGGCGTTGAACGCGGCCGGCAGCCCGATGCTGAAGATCACCGGGATCTACGACGCCGCCACGCAGGCGGCAGCGCGGCAGTACCAGATCGCGAACCGGATCAGCCCCACCGAGGGCATCATCGCGCGGATCACCTGGGGCTTCCTGGGACGCGGGGTCTGGTAGCCCCGCCTTCCGCGGAGCGCGTCAGACCCGGGAAGCGGCGAGCGAGGCGAAGAAGCCGAGCCCGTCGGTGCCGGGACCGCAGAGGTTCTCGATCGCGTGCTCGGGGTGCGGCATCAGGCCGACGACGTTGCCGGCCTCGTTGGTGATGCCGGCGATCGCGTTCAGCGAGCCGTTCGGGTTGCCGACGTAGCGGGCCACGACGCGGCCCTCGCCCTCGAGCATGTCGAGCGTCGGCTGGTCGGCGACGAAGGAGCCCTCGCCGTTCTTCAGCACGATGGTGACCTCCTGGCCCGCGTCGTAGGCGTTGGTCCAGGCGGTCTTGTTGTTCTCGATGACCAGCTTCTGGTCCAGGCAGCCGAACTTGCGGTGGTCGTTGCGGATCAGCGCACCGGGCAGCAGGTGCGACTCGCACAGGATCTGGAAGCCGTTGCAGATGCCCAGCACCGGCATGCCGCCGTTGGCGGCGTCGACGACCTCGGTCATCACCGGCGCGAAGCGGGCGATCGCGCCGCAGCGCAGGTAGTCGCCGTAGGAGAAGCCGCCAGGGAGCAGCACCGCGTCCACGCCCTTGAGGTCGTGGTCGCCGTGCCACAGGGCGACCGCCTCGTGGCCGGCGTGACGGACAGCGCGTCGCGCATCGGCGTCGTCGAGGGAGCCGGGGAAGGTGACGACCCCGACCTTCACGGCAGCACCCGGACGGTGAAGTCCTCGATCACCGGGTTCGAGAGCAGCGTCTCGGCCATCTTCTCGACCTCGGCGAGCCGTGCTTCGGTGACCTCGCCATCGATCTCGAGCTCGAAGCGCTTGCCCTGACGGACCTCGCTGACTCCCTCGAAGCCGAGCCGCGGCAGGGCGCCGAGGACGGCCTTCCCCTGCGGGTCGAGGATCTCGGGCTTGGGCATGACGTCGACGACGACACGGGCCACGGGGCAACTCCTGGGTGCGACGGACTCAGCGACGAGCAGCAGTCTACGGGGACGCGCACCCGTTGCCGCACCGCGTCCTGCGGGTCGGGCTACCAGGATCCCTCGACGCGCGCTCAGGCGAGGCGGGCGGCGTACAGCGGCCACATCTTCGCGGCGTACTGGCGCCAGAACATCCCGACGACCGGCAGTGCGAGTCGCGCCGCCGCGTTGGTCGGCTGGATCGCCCAGCTCCACGTGACCTTGGTGCCCGAACCCTCGGGCACGAAGGTGAACTGGCCGTCGACCCCGGCCACGAGCGCCTTCATCGGGCCCACGAAGTCGCTGAGGCGGTAGCGGTAGCTGCCACCGGCCCGGTCGTACTCCACCAGGGTCTCGACGTTGCTCGTGCCGTCGGTGAGCACGACCGTGCGCTTCTTGCCGACCGTGTCCCACGCGCCGTCCTGGCCGGTGCACTCCTTGATCGGCGGGATCAGGCCGGCACGGTGCGGGAACAGCTCCTCCAGCGGAGCATCCAGGACACCGGCCCAGGCGGAGTCGGGACCGGCGGGCACGACGGTCGAGGAGGAGAGCAGGTACGGCGCGACCATGGCGGGACTCCTTGGGACGGGGTGGCCCGAGCGTACTGGAGCGCCTCAGCCCGGGTGGTAGGCGCAGTCCTCGGCGGTGTCGCTGAGCTTGGTCGTGTCGTCGTTCTTCGACGTCGACCCGCCCGTCGTCCCCGTCGTGGTGCCACCGGTGGGCTTGTGGGTGCGCTTCGGGGGCTTCAGCGCGGCCTGGACCGCGGCACGGACGTAGTCGAAGTCCGGGTCGTTGGGGTCGAAGGTCGCGGTGTGCTCGAACCCGACCGACTTCAGCGGCTTCGACTTCACCTTCTCCGAGAGGTCGACGAAGGCCGGCAGCAGCTTCTGCGGGATGTCGGTGCGCACGATGTCCTTGCTCGCCCGGGCGAGCTTGACGTAGCGCTTGAGCAGGTTGCCGGGGCTGGCTTCCTTGGCGATCGCGTCGATCGCGCAGCGCTGGCGCTCCATCCGCTTGTAGTCGGTCGAGCCGTAGCGCCCGCGGGTGAACCACAGTGCCTTGTAGCCATCGAGGCGCTGGTGCGGCCCCGGCTGGAGGTAGGAGTCCGGCAGGATGTGCGCGTCGGTGTTGCCGCCGATCGGCACCGGCTCGTTGATGTTGACGGTGATGCCGCCGATCGCGTCGACCAGGCGGCGGAAGCCGGCCAGGTTGACCAGGACGTAGTAGTCGACCGGGATACCGAGCGCTCCGGAGACCGCGAGCTTGACCGCGTCGGCGCCCTCGTTGCGGGTCTTGCCGAGGACCCCGGGGTGCAGGGCCGGGACGTTGCGGTAGACGGCGTTGAGGAAGAACTCGGCGTTGTTGTCGCTGCTGCCGTCAGTGAAGCCGTTCGGGTAGATCTCGGCGAGCTTGGAACCCGGCGCGAACGGCACCCGCTGCAGGTTGCGCGGCAGGCTGAACAGGACGGTGCGTCCGTTCGTGGTGTCGATGCTCGCCAGGATCACCGAGTCGGTGCGGACCCCCGGCCGGTGCACCGAGCCGTCACCGCCGAGGAGCAGGACGTTGACCCGCTTGCGCGGGAACGGGTTGTCGGCCGAGACGTGCGGGGTGGTGGCGCCGTACTCGTTGTCGAAGACCGACTTGATCAGGTCGCGCTGGACCAGGGCGTACTGCGCACCGACGGCCATCGGCGCCGTCACGGCGCCCACCATCACCAGCACCCCGACCGCGCCGGCGAAGCGCATCGGCCCGGAGGCGGTCACGGACCGGTTGAAGGAGTAGACCCGCACGATCAGCGAGACCCAGAGCGCCCAGATGATCGCCAGGACGACCACGATCCACAGCAGGCTGCGGGTGTCCAGGACCAGGTTGCGTGCCCAGTGACCCGCCAGGAGGGCGATCGCACCGGCGACCAGCGCCAGCACCACCCCGGGCAGGAACGTGACCACCAGGGCGCGGCGCAGCGCCGTCCTGACCTGGTCAGGACGGGCGGCACGGTGCTTCCCCCGGTGCAAGGGGGCCTCGCTCGAACCCCGGGACATGGGGAGAGGATAAGTGGTCCCCGAAGGGCGCACGGCCGGTCCGCCGGATCGGCCCCTCCCGGGGGCGGGGTTCAGTCGACCAGCTCGCGCTTGAGGATCTTGCCGGTCGCCGTCATCGGTAGCGAGTCCACGAAGGCCATCTGGCGCGGGTACTTGTACGACGCCATCTGCTCCTTGCCCCACGCGAGCAGCTCGTCCTCGGTCACGCCGGCACCGGCGTTCAGGATCACGAACGCCTTCACCTCCTCGCCGTGGGACTCGTGCGGGACGCCGACCACGGCGGCCAGCGAGACGTCGGGGTGCGTCATCAGCACCTCCTCGATCTCGCGCGGGTACACGTTGTAGCCACCGCGGATGATCATGTCCTTGGACCGGTCGACGATGTAGTAGAAGCCGTCCTCGTCCCGGCGCGCCAGGTCTCCGGAGCGGAACCAGCCGTTGTTCATCACCTCGGCGGTCGCCTCGGGCCGGTTGAGGTAGCCCTTCATGATGTTGTGCCCGCGGATCGCGATCTCCCCGATCTCGTCGGCGCCGGTGACCTCGGTCCAGTCGTCGTTG
The DNA here is from genome assembly GCA_045806765.1 of Marmoricola sp. GTDB lineage: Bacteria > Actinomycetota > Actinomycetes > Propionibacteriales > Nocardioidaceae > Marmoricola. The sequence continues at coordinate 15,924 of JBJMIO010000100.1, read as the reverse complement.
ATCAGCTTCACCTCGACGCCCCAGATCGGGATGCCGATCGAGCCGGGCCGCGGCTCGTGGTCGGGGTCGCTGAACGTCGCCACCGGCGAGGTCTCCGAGAGCCCGTAGCCCTCGAGGATCGTGACGCCCAGCTTGGCCTTGACCTCCTTGATGATCTCGACCGGGAGGCTCGCTCCGCCGGAGACGCCGATGCGCATGTTGCGCGCGATCTTCTCCACGTCCACGGTCTCGTCGAATGCACCGAGCAGACCCCACCACATCGTCGGCACACCCGCGAAGAACGTGACGTCCTCGGACTGCAGCAGCGAGATCGCGGCTGCGGCCTCGAAGCGTGGGAGCAGCACGAGCGTCGCGCCCATCGAGAAGCCGGCGTTCATCTGCACCGTGGAGCCGAAGGAGTGGAAGAGCGGCAGCGTGACCAGGTGGACGTCGGTGCCGGGCGAGGAGCCGAAGAGCCGGTTGTTGGTGAGGGCGTTGAGCACCAGGTTCGCGTGCGTGAGCTCGGCGCCCTTGGGCTGACCCGTGGTGCCGGAGGTGTAGAGGATCACCGCGGTCTCGGTCTCGGGACGCAGCACCGCCTCGAAGACCGAGGACCGTCCCTCGAGCGCCTCGGCGAGCGTGCGCACCCCGCCGATCGGCGAGGGCGCTCCGAGCTCCGCGGTGATGATGATCAGCTCGGGCGGGTTCGCGGCGCCCTGCACACCGACGTGCCCCTCCTGGCCCATCGGCATCTCCGGGCTGCCCTGAAAGCAGAAGTAGACCTTCGCCCCCGAGTCGTCGAGGTAGTAGGAGTTCTCGCGACCCTTGTTCAGCACGTTCATCGGGACCACGACGCCGCCGGCCTTGAGGATCCCGTAGTAGATGATCGGGAAGTACGGCAGGTTCGGGCAGGTCAGCGCGACCTTGTCGCCGGGCTCCACGCCCATGTCGACGAGCAGGTTCGCGACCTGGTTGGCCAAGCCGTCGACCTGCGCGTAGGTCAGCCGGGTGTCGCCCAGCACGAGTGCGTCGCGGTCCGGGTACCGGCGGGCGCTGTCCTCGAGGAAGATCGACAGGTTGTACACGGGCGGGGCCTCCTGGTCGTGTCCGGCTGTGGGCCCAACCTACTTCCCGGACGCACGCTCGGACAGGATGCGTGCAGCCCGTGCGAGGTCACCGCGCACGGCGTACGGCGCGAGCGCGGTGAGCACGCGCCCGACCAGCGGGCCTCGGACCAGCGTCTCGGCACTGACCCGGCAGCCGGTCCCGGTCGGCTCGAAGATGAGCGTGAGCTCGGCGCTGACCGCGCGCCAGGTGCCGCGCTCGGTCCACGAGGAGGGCCGGTCGATCGCGGTGGTGACCATCGCCGGCCGGAAGCCGGGACCCGTCACGTCCGTCCAGGTCTGGCCGACGACGGGCTCCTCGGGGTGGATGCGCTCGACCCGGCGCAGCGAGGACTGCCACAACGGCCGGTTGCGCGGGTCGATGAGGAAGTCGAACGCAACCTCGGCCGGGACGGCGAAGTCGACGGCGGTCGTCACTGGTCGCCGAGCTCGCGGCGCACCAGGAGGGCGACGTCGCGGCCGAGTCCGTCGAACCGCTGGTCCACCGTCTTGAAGCGGTGGTTCGTCGCGCGCTCGAGCACGACGAGGACCAGCGCCACGAAGGTGAGCATGCCGATGATCGAGGTCCAGGTCTGGGTGTCGCTCATGCCGACGAAGGTACGGCGCTGGACGCCCCCCGACCAGGCGTTCCGGGCCGGGCCTGTGGAGAACGCTCTAGAAGGTCTCGCCGGTGAGGAGCTCGTAGGCCTCGACGTACCGGGCCCGGGTGTGGTCGATGACCGCCTGCGGGAGTGCCGGCGGCTTCTCCCCAGACGCCTTGTCCCAGCCGCTCTCGGGCGAGGTCAGCCAGTTGCGCACGATCTGCTTGTCGTAGGAGGCCTGCGCCCGGCCCGGCTGCCAGTCGTCGGCCGGCCAGAAGCGGCTCGAGTCCGGGGTCAGCACCTCGTCGGCCAGCACGATCGTGCCGTCGGCCCGCGCGCCGAACTCGAGCTTGGTGTCGGCCAGGATGATCCCGCGCTCGCGGGCGATCTCCTCGGCGCGACCGTAGATCGAGAGGGTCAGGTCGCGCAGCGCCGCGGCGCGCTCGACGCCGACCTCACCGACGACGGCGTCGTAGGAGACGTTCTCGTCGTGGTCGCCGACGGCCGCCTTGCTCGCGGGGGTGAAGATCGGCGTGGGCAACCGGCTGCCGTCCTCCAGGCCCGCGGGCAGCGCGATGCCGCAGACCTCCCCGGTCGCGGCGTAGTCGAGCAGGCCCGACCCGGTGAGGTAGCCGCGCGCGACGCACTCGACGGGGAACATCGCCAGCTCCTCGCAGAACACCGCACGCCCGGCGACCTCGGCCGGCACGTCGGTGGAGACCACGTGGTTCGGCACCACCTCAGCGAGCTGGGAGAACCACCACAACGACATCCGCGTCAGGATCGCGCCCTTGTCCGGGATGGTGCTGGTCAGCACGAAGTCGTACGCCGAGATGCGGTCGCTGGCCACCATCAGGAGCCGGCCCGCCTGCTCGCCCTCGGTCATCCGGTACAGGTCGCGCACCTTGCCGGAGTGGACGTGCTCGGCGCCAGCGATGGCGGGGGCCGGGGGGATGTTCAGATCGCCGCTCACGCGCGGAGCCTACCGAGTGCCCGAGCTTGCTCGAGGCCGAGTGGGCGACAGCGCGTTGACGAGCGCAGCGAGGATCACGCGCGGAGCCTACCGAGTGCGCGGCCTACTGACCGAGGGCACCGACGGTGTACGTCACCGAGCACCGCTGGTGGTGGTCGTCGTCGACCGAGATCAGGACCGCGTAGCGCGGCGAGGTGTACTGCGCCTGGTGGGTGCCGTGGTCGGTCATCACGACCTGGCGGGTGAAGCCCTTGGCCTCCAGCGCCCGGCCCGCCGCGGCCAGGCAGGCAGCCGCCGAGCCGGACCGGACGACGTGCACGTCCCACCCGTGGCCGGCTCCGTCCGGCGTTCCCGGGTCACCCGTCTGCACCCGGCCGTCGACCAGCGGCACCTCGGTCAGCGGGTAGCCGGACGGCAACCCCGTGCGAGGCGCCGGCGTCGTCGGTCTCACCCCGGGGGTGGCCGCCGTGGTCGAGGTCGTGGTCGTCCGCGGCGCCGGAGGCGGCGTACCCGCATCCTCGTGCGACGTCCCTCCGCACCCCGCCACGAGCGCGGCGGCGGCCGTCGCGAGAGCCAGGGACCGGAGCATGCCCGGAGCCTAGAGCGACCGGCCGCGCGCCGCCCACAGATCAGCGTCGTCGGCCAGCAGCCGGGCGCGCGCCTTGCGGCGGTAGCGCACGATCTGCACCAGGCCGAGGGTCCAGAGCAGGTACTGGAAGCTCATCGCCCAGCGGAAGGCGCCCAGGGTGTAGTCCGAGCCGGAGCCCGGTGTGCGCCAGTCGAGGATCACGCCGATCGCGATCACCAGGGTGAGGCTGGCGGTGAACCCGGCCTGGTTGATGATCCCGGTCGCACTGGCCAGGCGCTGCGGCGGGTTCGAGGTGCGGCCGAGGTCGAAGCCGGTCACCGAGGCAGGACCACCGATGCCGCTGACCACCACGAGCACGACCAGCACCGGCAGGGGCGCGCGCCCGGGCCACGCGAGCACCACCGTCCAGATCGTCACGATGCTCAGCACGATGCCGATCACCAGCGTCGAGCGGTGCCACGGGTGCACGGTGATCAACCAGCCGAGCAGCGGTCCGGCGCCCATGACCGCCACGACCATCACGGTCAGCAGCACGCCAGCCGTCGCATCGCTCAACCCCTCCCCCTTGACCAGGAACGGGAAGCCCCAGAGCAGGCCCAGCACGGTCGCGCTGAACTGGGTGGTGAAGTGCATCCAGAAGCCGAGCCGCGTGCCCGGGTGGCTCCACGAGTCCGCGAGGCTGCGGCGGATCGCCGCCGGGTTCATCGCAGGGCCGCGCAGGTTGCGCGCCCGGGGCGCGTCGTGCACCACGAGCAGCAGCGCAAGGGTGACCACGATCCCGAGCGAGGCCGCGAGCAGGTAGGACCGCGTCCAGCCGAGGTGACCGAGCGCCCAGGTCATCGGAACCGCCGCGACGATCGCCCCCAGCTGCCCGATGACACCGGTGACCTGGATCATCACCGGTACCCGCCGCGGCACGAACCAGGTGTTGACCAGGCGTAGCACGCAGATGAACGTCATCGCGTCGCCCATCCCGACGAAGACCCGGGCCAGCAGCGCGAGCGGGTAGCTGTCGGCGAAGGCGAAGCCGCACTGCGCGCAGGTCATCAGCACGGCGCCGCAGGTGAGCACGGCCCGTGACCCGAAGCGGTCGACCAGCAGACCGACGGGGATCTGCATCAGCGCGTAGACGAGCAGCTGCAGCATCGTGAAGGTGGCCAGCTGAGCGGCCGAGATGCCGAAGCGGCTGCTGGCGGCCAGCCCTGCCACAGCCAGCGAGGAGCGGTGGAAGACCGCGAGCACGTAGACCGCGACGCCGACCGCCCACACGGAGTAGGTCCGACCGGTCGCGGCTTCGGGACCCGGTTGGTTCACGGCACGATGGTGCCAGGCCGCGCGGCGCCGTCGTACGCCGCCCGCAGGTGCTTCGATGACCCCATGTGGAACCACCTGATGCACCTCGACGTGTCCGTGGCCGAGAAGGTGGTCCGCACCGTCGCGGTCTACCTCGTGCTCGCCGTGCTGATCCGGCTGGCAGGCAAGCGCGACCTCGCCCAGCTCAACGCCTTCGACCTGGTCGTCGTGCTGCTGCTCAGCAACGTCGTCCAGAACGCGATCATCGGTTCCGACGACTCGCTGCTCGGCGGCGTCATCGGCGCGTGCGTCCTGGTCGCGTTCAACGCCGTGGTGGTGCGCGGGTCCCGGCGCAGCGACGCCCTGTCCCAGCTGGTCGAGGGCACCGCGACCGAGCTCGCCCGCGACGGCGCCTGGGACGACGCCGCCCTGCGCCACGAGGGCCTGCGCAAGGCCGACGCGGAGGCGGCCCTGCGCCGGCAGAACGCCAACGGCGTCCAGGAGGTCGACGTGGTGACCATCGAGCCCGGCGGCGCGATCGTGGCCACCCTGAAGGAGGAGCTGCAGACGGCGACGCGTTCGGACGTCGCCCGCCTCGAGGCGAAGGTCGACCAGCTCCTCGCGCAGCTCGAGGCCGGCTGAGACGGGCTGGACCGGACTCAGTCCTCGAGGGGTTCCGATGCGTGCGCCCGCGCCGTGAACCAGGCGGCGACCCGGGTGCGCGAGGAGAAGCCGAGCTTGCGCAGGATGCTCTGCACGTGGCCGCCGACCGTGCGCTCGGAGACGAAGAGCCGCTCGGCGATGTCGCGGTTGGTCAGGCCCTCGGCGACCAGCGCGGCGACCTCGTTCTCGCGCCGGCTCAGCGGACCGGCCGCCGGGCGCTCGGCAGAACCGTCGGCGAGCGCGAGGTCGACCACGTCGGGCAGCGCCATCCGCAGACCCCGCTCGACGAAGCGCTCGAAGGTGTCCTCGTCGAGCAGCTCGCGCACCTGGGCGAGCCCCATCGCGTGCAGGTCGCGGATGTACGGCGTGCGCTCGACCGGCATGTTGATCCGGCGCCAGATGGCGTCGGCGCCGCCGAGCAGGACGGCCGCGCGCTCGGCGTCGTCGCGCAGCGCGGCGATCCACGCGGTGGTCTCCAGCTCGAGCGCCATCGCGAGCTGGTCGCCGAGTGCGGCTGAGTGCGCCAGCGCGTCACGCTCCTGCAGGGCTGCGTGCGCCAGATCACCGGCCATCAGCGCCACCACCCCCAACGACCAGCGCGCGTAGGCCCCGATGCAGGTCTCCCCGAGGGCGTCCGTCGCCTCCTGCAGGCTGGTGTGGACCCGGCCGGCGCTCGCGTAGTCACCAGCGAACACGTGGGCGATCCCGGTCATCAGCTGGGCCTGGAGGGTGCCGGTGAGGTCCTCGGCGCGCGCGAAGGCCCGGTGACTCTCCTCGAGCATCGGCACCCCGCGCTCGAGGTCGGTCTCCCAGCTGGTCACCACGCCGTCGGCGAAGAGCAGGTAGCCGGTGCTCGCGTCGTCGGGCGGATTGCCCTCGAGGAGCGCTGCCGCCTCCCTGACCCGGGCTCGCGCGTAGACGAGGTCGGTCTGCAGCGCACCGAACCAGGCGCTGAGCCGGAGGGCTCGGACCATCTCGGCCCGGGCCCCCGGCGTGGTGGCGACGGCCCGCTCGATCCAGCGACGGGCCTCGCCGAGGTGACCCCCGCAGATCCACAGGTGCTGCAGGTCGTGGCACATCCGGAGAGCGACGACAGTGGTGTCCGGGCTGCCCAGCGCGTGCTCGAGCGCAGCGCGCACGTTGGGGTGCTCCGCGCTCATCCGGTCCAGCCAGGCGGGCTGGTCGGGGCCGGCCCACTCGCGCTCCAGACGGCGGGCCAGGTCGGCGTACCAGGCGAGGTGCCGGTCGTGCCAGACCGGCGCCGAACCGCCCTCGAGCAACCGGTCCGCGCCGAACTGCCGGACCGTCTCGAGCATCCGGAAGCGCGCGCCGGTCTCGCCGACCCTGCCCACCACCGACATGTCGACCAGCGCGGAGAGCAGGTCGAGAACCTGGGCTGGGGTGATCCCGTCGCCGGCACAGACCGTCTCGGCGGCGCCCAGCTCGAAGCCGCCGGAGAAGACCGAGAGCCGGTTCCACAGCTCGCGCTCGGGCGGGGTGCAGAGGTCGTAGCTCCACCCGATCGAGGTGATCAGCGATCGCTGCCGTGGCGGGCGGTCGCGCCGGTCCGACTCCAGCAGCGCGACGTGCTCGGAGATGCGAGCGAGCAGGTTCTCGGCCGAGAGCAGCCGCACCCGACCGGCCGCGAGCTCGATCGCCAGCGGGATGCCGTCGAGCCGGCTGACCAGGTTCGCGACGGAGGCGACATTCTCCTCGGTCAGGCGGAACGAGGCCATCGCCTCGGTGGCGCGCCGCTCGTACAACGCGATCGAGTCGAACCCGGGCGCAGCCGCCAGGTCGACGGGCACCGCCGGGTCGGGCGTGGACAACGGCGGCACCTGCAGGACCGTCTCGCGCATGATGCCCAGCGGCAACCGGCTGGTCGCCAGCACCGTGAGCGAACCGACCTCCTCGAGCAGCGCGGCGACGAGGTCGGCGACCGGCTCGACCAGGTGCTCGCAGTTGTCGAGCACGAGCAGGCCCGGGTGCTCGGCGAAGAAGGTGGCAAGGATCTCGCGGTGCGGCGCACCCGCCGGGATCCGCAGGTCGAGGGCCTCGGCTACGACGTCGGCCACCAGGTCGGGCTCGGTCAGGTCGGCGAGCTCGACGACCCAGACCCCCTCGACGTAGCGCTCCGAGCCTGCGCTGACCCGCCGTGCGATCCGCGTCTTGCCGGAGCCACCGATCCCCGTCAGCGTCAGCACCCGGCCGGGTTGCAGCAGGCGGACGACGTCCGCCAGCTCGGCGACCCGCCCGACCAGGTCGGACTGGCTCGCACTCGTCGCGGTGACCACCGCGCGATCGTAGTCAAATGCGTGGATTGCCGGATTTAGTTATCCACAGGGCACCGGAACAGGTAGCCGAACAGGTATTTCACCGGGTTCGCCGCAGCACCGCGCGCGCGCATGCTGGGCGTCCAGCCAGCGAGGAGCCCGGGATGACGACGACAGAGATCGAGGAGACCACCCGAGCCGGATTCGTCAGCGACCAGGACTGCGTCGGGCGCATCCTGGCCGGCGACCTGCACGCGTTCGCGCAGCTCTACGAACGTCATCACGCGCCGGTACACGCCGCGGCCGCGACCCTCGCGGGGCACCACCTGGCCGGCGAGCTCACCGACGAGGCCTTCGCCAGCCTCTTCACCCGGCTCCGCGCCGGGAGCGGACCAGGACGTTCGGTCCGCTACTTCCTGCTCCGCTTGCTGCGCGAGCAGTTCCGCCGGCACCGGGACCTGGTGGCTCGCGGGGGGCGGCCGCGCCAGCCGCTCGTCGCCGGGCCGATCCCGTTCGGCGTCCCCGACGACAAGGACTCCCGGACGCTGGCCGCGGCATTCGGCGCCCTTCCCGACGACTGGCGCCAGGTGCTGTGGCTGCGCACCCTCGAGGGTCTGGGCGAGCGCGAGATCGCCGAGGCGCTCGAGCTCGAGGACCGCGAGGTCCGCAGGCTCTACCGCTCGGCCGAGTGCGTCCTGCGGATCGCGTACGTCGCCGCGCACCTCGACCTCGAGCCCGAGGAAGAGGCCGAGGAAGGTCCTGACGACGGGCGTGCTGAGGACGGGGGCGGTGCCCGGACCGCGGTCAGGCAGCGGAGGAGCTGACCGCGGACTGGCGCCGGACAGCGCCCGGATCCTGGCGGGGATCCGGGCGCTGTCGTGGTGGTGCTTCCTGCTACCTCGTGATCAGGGGCAGAGCAGCGGGATCGGCACCAGGCCGCAGACGACCGGGATGATCCCGCCGCCGCCGGTGATCGATCCGAGCAGGCTGGTCACGGTCGCGATCAGGTCGGTGACCGTGCTGGCGTCCAGCGCGCCGGGGAGCTGCAGACCGCCGCCACCGGCGGTGGCCAGCTGGGCCATCACCTGGGCGATCACGTCGGCGAGCAGCTGCGGACCGGCGGTCCCGCCGAGGACCTGCTGCAGCTGGGCCGGCGAGAACTGGCCACCGAGCAGGTTGCTCAGCGTCGCCGCCGAGAGACCGCCACCGTTCAGCGCACCGAGCATCGAGGTGAGCTGGGTCGGATCGAAGTCACCGCTCACACCGGGCACCAGTGCGTCGAGCAGGTCGGTGAGCTGGCTGGCGTCCAGCGGCGAGCCGTCGGCGCCGAAGGCCGAGGTCAGCATCGCCAGGAGCGACCCGAGCTGGCTCGGGTCGAGGCCGCCGAACATGCCGGCGAACGTCTCGAACAGCCCAGTCGGGTCGAAGCCCGGCGGGACCGGGAAGCCACCGGCAAGGCCGCTGAGCTGGTCGAGCAGGCTCCCGGCGAGCGCGGAGAGCAGCTCGGGCGACGCGGCACCCGAGAGCAGGGAGGTCACGTCGGTCGGCGAGAAGCCTCCGCCGAGCAGCGCGAGCACCTGGGTCGGGTCGAGGTCACCGGCGCCGTTGAAGCCGCTGAGGAGCGAGGTCAGCTGACCGACGTCGAGCTGGTCGACGACCCCGGGCAGGAGCTGGTCGAGCAGGGCGGTGAGCTGGCTGGCGTCGATCGGTCCGAGCGAGAGCCCCTGGCCCAGGCCGAGCAGGCTCAGCTTCTGGCCGGCGTCGGTGCCGCCGGGCGAGGGAGCGGGCGAGGACGCGCAGGCGGAGCTGCGCTGGGCCTGGCGCGTCTTCACCACACGGTCGGCGGCGGCGTACTGCTTCTTCGCCCGGGTCAGCGCCTTCTTGGCCTTGCGGACCTTCGCGTGCTTGTGCGCGTGCTTGGCCTTCGCGAGGACCTTCTTGTCCTTCGCGACCTTGGCCCGCGCGGCCGCCCGGCGGTGCTGGGCCTGGGCGAGCGCTGCCTTCGCCGACGCGCAGTCCGAGACGGCGGCGCGCTGCGGCGCAGCGGCTCCCGCGGACGACAGCAGCGACGGCGCCACCGTGAGCCCGAGGGTGACGGCGAGGACGCAGATCGCGGCCTGGGCGCGCGCCATCGCTGAGGAGGGGTTGAGATGCATGGGGATTCCTTTCCCTGACGTGCCCCGTCCTGGATGCACGTGGTGACGCTCCCATCGGCAGGTACGCGACCGGCCTGAGGCATCCGGACCTGCGGGCGTCTGGCAGGGTGGCGCCATGGCTGAGTCACCCGAGGACCTGTACGCGCGCATCGTGGCGGAGGTGGGCACCGGGGGCCGGCTCCCGATGACGCCCGCGGTCGGCTGGGACGTCTTCCCGTGGGAGGTCTCGGGGGGCCAGATCGTGCCCAAGGTGCTCGCCGCGCCGCTGGAGAAGGAGGCGCCGCGCGAGGGCGAGGAGGGCGGTACGGCGTGCTCGAACTGCTCCGGGGTGCGCGACGACCGGCTGTTGTGGGAGAACGAGCGCTGGGTGCTGCGCGTGATGCCGCGCGGCGGGCTGCCCCTGGTTCTGATGCTCGAGACCAAGGAACACCTCGACTACACCGACCTCGACGACGAGCAGGTCTCCGAGATGGGCCGGCTGAGCCTGTGGACCACCCGGATCATGGAGTCGCTCGAGAACGTCGGCCGGGTGCACGTGATGCGGATCGGTGACGGTGCCGAGCACCTCCACCTGTGGCACATCGCCCGCCCCGCCCGGTTCGCCGGGATCCTCGGGTCGTTCGCGATCGAGTGGGACGACATGCTCCCGCCGACGCCCGAGGAGAGCTGGCTGGCCGACCAGCGCACGGTCGCGGTGAAGCTCGCGACCCACGACGGCCGGGCGCTGCGCGCCTAGCGGGCACCCCTAGCGGTCGTTCGACCAGTCCTTGAACCCGGTCGGGTCGTGCCGCCCGAAGCTGGCGTGCTCGAACAGCCCGTGGCCGGTCTCGCCGTCGCAGGTCGCCCGCGCGCAGTGGTCGATGACCCCGAAGCCGGCGCGGGCGACGACGGCCGGGTCGGTCATGTCGTAGCTGACCCGCTCGCTGAAGCCCTCGCCCTTCCACTGGCCGTGACCCCAGTCCGGGTCACCGCCGTAGCCGCCGCCGACGTGCAGCACGGCGTGGGTGCGGGTCTCGACCTCGATGACCACCGGGCTCCCGTCCGGGTTCGTCGCGGTGATCCGCGCGCGCTCCGGGTGCCGGGTGCCGGGGGTGTAGTCGAGCTCGATCCGCGGCCAGCCGAGCTGCTCGACGCGGCCGTCGGCGTGCCAGATCCGGCTCGCGTCGTTGAGCGTGCGGAACCCGTTGTGCAGCTCCTGCATGATGATCACGACCGAGAACGACTCGAAGCGCATCGGCACGTAGAGCCACCAGAACCCCTCCATCGGCGGGTCCTGCGGGCGGCCCGCCGGTTCCCCCTCGCCGACCGGGCGGATGCCCCACGAGCGGTCCCGGCTGCCCATCCAGTGCTGGGGATCGACGGTGATCTCCTCGCCGTCGACGAGCAGCGTGCCCGACCACGAGCCGAGCTGGGCGAACCGTTGCGCGTCCAGGGTCGGCCGGGTCTCGCTGGCCAGCATCAGGTGCGGCACCTCCTGGATCACCGGGTGCGACCCGTCCCAGGTGATGTCCATGCCCAGGCCGTCGGTCTCCTCGAGCACGACCCGGATCTTCTGCAGCGGCTCGATCACCTCCAGGGCGTACTTCCCCACGCGCTGGTCGAGCCGGTTGGCGTCGATCGCGTCGGAGAGGTGCACCGCCGTCTGCGTCTGGCCGTGGCGCAGCAGCAGGTAGGCGTCCTTGACGCCGAGGTTCGGGTAGTAGCCGATCCCGGTGATCAGCATGGTTTCCCCACCGAGGGTGTCCATGCCGTTGAAGTAGCAGCGGTCGTAGAAGTTGCGGTCGCTGCTCGCCGGCCGGTTGATGGGCAGCGGCGCCTGGTGGATCGGGTACTCGTCGAGCGGGCCGATCATGCCTGCGCTCCTTCCAGGAGGGACCTCATCAAGGGTGCGTGGTGGAACAGGGTCTCGATGTCCTCGGGCACTTCGGCGAGCTCCCCGAAGTGCACCTGGCGGGCGCCGGTGCGCATGAAGACGACGCCCCAGATCACCGCGGAGTAGATCTCGAACCAGTGCAGGTCACCGACCTCGACGCCGGTCGCCGCGGCGTACGTCGCCCGCACGTCCTCGGCCTTGAGCACCTCGGGCAGCCCGGGCATCCCGAAGGCGTCGGTGATCGACTGGAACACCTTGTGGGCGAAGACGATCCAGCCGAGGTCGAGCTCGCGCGGGCCGATACCGGCCATCTCCCAGTCGAGGATCGCGACCGGCTCGAAGTCGACGTACAGCGCGTTGCCGATGCGGGCGTCGCCCCACGAGAGCACGACGTTGTCCGGCCGGTCGACCTCGGGCCAGTTCGCCTCGAGCCAGGTCAGCGCCTGGTCCATCAACGGGGAGGGCTTGAGCTCGGCGGCGGCCCAAGCGTACCAGGTGCGCAGCTTGTCGAAGAGCCGGCGCAGCGGGGTGTCGCCGGCGTAGTCCGCGACGTCGAGGAACCCGAAGGTCCCGACCGCGTCGGGGATCGAGTGCAGCGCGGCGATCTGCTTCACCGTCGCGTCCTGCAACCGGCGCTGGTCGGCCTCGGGTGCGTCGAAGAACCAGTTGTCGCCGAACGTGTAGGGCATCACGTCGGGCGGGACGATGCCCTCGATCCGGTCCATGAAGAAGAACGGCTGGCCCAGCACGTCACCGGTCGCCTCGAGCCACCGCGGCGTGGGGACCGGTACGTCGGAGAGCTCGCCGACCAGGCGGATCGCCTCGTACTGGTGGTCGAGGCGGTAGGTCTGGAAGACCGGCACGTCCTGGAGCGCAGGAGCCATCCGCATCACGAAGGGGTGCGTGGTCCGCTCGCCGTCCTCGGTCCAGGTGATGTCGGCGAGCACCGTCTCGCTCGACATGCCGTTCGCGTCCGAGGCCCCCGAGAGCGCGACGACGGGGTCGGCACCCTCGGGGAGCTGGCCGACGATCCACGGCGTGAGCGTCGCGGCCATGGCGTCCTGGTCGCGGCTGCTGCGGGTGAGGGTCATGTCGGGCGGCGGCGGCTCACTGGTCATCGGGCCACAGAACTAGAACACGTTCTTGCCTGTCAAGGGTTTCAGCGATATTTTCTGATGGGCTTCATTATTGACCCGCGAGAGGCGGACCCGTGATCGACGAGGCAGCACCCAAGCGCGGACGCGGCCGTCCGCAACGGATCTCGCGCGACCAGATCGTCACCGCCGCCCTCCGGCTGGGCACCGGCCAGGACCCGGGCGAGCTGCGGATGAGCGACGTGGCCCGCGAGCTCGACGTCGGCGCCGCGGCGCTCTACAACCACGTCCGCGACCGCGAGGAGCTGCTCGCGCTGATGGCGGCGCGGATCATGGAGGAGACCGAGTACGACGACTTCGAACCCGGGACCGAGGCGACCTGGACCGACTGGGTGAACGCGTTCGCCCGCGCCGTCCGCTCCGCCGTCCTGGCCCACCCGCAGCTGCTGCAGTACGTCCGGCTGACCAGCGCCCCGACGAGCCTGCGCCTGGACCGGATCGAGCACCTGGCCAGCGCGATGGAGGAGGCCGGGTTCACCAGCGCCGACGTGCAGCACTGCGTCCAGCACATCTACACCCTGGTCCTCGGCGAGGCGTGGCAGCGGGCCCTCGCCGCGGACGGCGAGGACCCGCAGTTCGCGGAGTTCGGTCGCGGGGTGCGCGAGCGTCGCGGCGACCTGCCCCACCTGGAGGCGATGATCGCCGCGATGCCCGATCCCGAGGTGCAGTTCGCCTTCGCTCTCGAGACCCTTGTCGCCGGTCTCGAGCGTCGGCTGCACTGAGGTCCGAATCAGGGACAGCCGAGCCCGGACCGGTAACCGGCGGGGTCCTGGCCCTCAGCGATCTTGTCGGCGTACTCCCAGAGCACGGCCGGGTAGTCGCCGTCGGACTTCATGGTCTGCAGCACATTCCAGCCGTGGCTGCCGGCCAGCGCCTGGACGGCCTGCTGCTCGGCGGTCGTGTCGCCGGCGGCGTGGGCCCGCGTCCAGTCCTCGAGCCAGCCGCACGCGACCGCGCCGGAGACCTTGGCGCCGAACTGGTACTGGTCCATCGGCACGTCGCCGACCAGCGAACCGCGGTCGAACCCGGGCGGCAGCGCCATCCCCTCGAGCATGCGTGCCGCGATCTGCGCCGCGTTCCCCGGCGTCACGACGGCGTCGGGCAGGGCCGCCAGCCAGGTGTCGACGTCGACCTGCTCGATGCCGTGGGCGAGCAGCTTCTTGAACGCCGCCTCGTCGCCCGAGGAGCTGCGGATCTCGATGAACACCTTGCCCTGCGGCGGCAGCATCACGGCGTGGTCGGTCGCGGAGTAGCTGACCATCTGGCTCTCGAGCCCGAGCACCTGCACCTGCTGGACGTGCGGTTCGGCGGCCCGGTCGGCCAGGTAGCTCTCGTACTGGTCGCTCGGGTACCAGCTGACCTCGACCTGCGGTGCGAGGTTCACGTGCGCGCTGGTCATGGCGTTGCCGTCGGTGGGGGTGTAGCTGACGTCGCGCCAGCGGTCCGGACCCAGCTGCCAGCGCATGCCGCCGGTCTCGGGGTCGAAGCCCTCGAGGTCGCGGACCTTCCAGCCGGCGAGGTCCAGCACGATCCGCGGGTTCTCCTGGGCCACCTTGACCATCGCGGCGTACCGGATCCGGGTCGTCTGCGGCGAGTGCTGGGAGGGCGAGCTGCCGTGGCCGTGGTCGATGACCACCGGCACGGCGACCGCCGCGGTCACCGCTGCGGCGGCGAGCCCGGCGCGGACCAGGCCGCTGCGCAGCGAGGGCCGGCGGCGCGAGCGCCAGGTGTCGAGGTCGGCATCGGGAGCTGCCAGCACGTCCTCCAGCAGCGCCAGGTCGGCACCGCCGAGGTCAGCGCCGCGGAGGGCGTCGTAGGGGTCTGCGAGGCGCAGGTCGTCGTCGTTCATCGGTTCTCCTCAGGGACGAGCACGGGACGGGCACGGAAGGTGGAGCGGGGTTCGCTCACCTCATGTCCGGGCGGCCCGGGATCGTCACCGCCGATCGCACGCATCCGGGTGCGGGCCCGGGAGAGCCGCTGGCGCACGGTCGCCGACGGGAGGCGCAGGACCTCGGCGATCTCCCGCGGCTCGAGGCCCTCCCACACGGTCAGGGTGAGCACCTCGCGGTCCAGCTCGGGGAGCCGTGCCAAGGCGGCGCGGACAGCCTCGCGCTCCACGACGCCGGTGGCCGGGTCGGCGAAGCTCGTCTCGGTGAGCCGCTCGCGCAGACGCTGACCGAGGCGGTCGCGGCGGCGGTCTCCGCGGTGGTGGTTGGCCAGCGACTTGCGGGCCACACCGTAGAGCCACAGGCGCGCCTCGTCGCCCGGCGGCAGGGACCCGCGGCGGCGCCACGCGACCAGGAACGCATCGGCGACGACGTCGGCCGCATCCGCCGGTTGATCGACCCGGCGCAGGGCATAGGCGAGCAACGCCTCGAAGTGCGCGGCGTAGAACGTGCGGAACCTGTCCTCGGCGTCGTTCTCGGTGCGGGTCACGTCACTCACATGTCCGCTCCGTCGCCGGTCGTGACAGGTCGTCTCAGAGAATTTCTCCCGGGTTGTACGCCGCGGCGTCCGGGTCGGCCTTCACGACCTCCTCGATCCGTCGCACGACAGCCTGGACCTGGTCGACCGCGGCGCCG
Organism: Marmoricola sp.; assembly: GCA_045806765.1. GTDB lineage: Bacteria > Actinomycetota > Actinomycetes > Propionibacteriales > Nocardioidaceae > Marmoricola. The sequence goes on along the minus strand of JBJMIO010000100.1, from coordinate 684 downwards.
GTGAACTCGATCGGGTCGGCGACGAGCGCCGCGATCTGCTCGCGGGTCAGGCCGAGGCGCGCGTCGGCGGCGAGCCGGTCGAACAGGTCGTTCTCGGCGCGGCCCTGGCGCATCTCGAGCGCGACGCCGACCGCGTGCTCCTTGATCGCCTCGTGCGCCTGCTCGCGACCCACACCGTTGCGCACCGCGGTCATCAGCACCTTGGTGCTGGTCAGGAACGGGAGGTAGCGGTCGAGCTCGCGCTGGATCACGGCCGGGAAGGCGCCGAACTCGTCGAGCACGGTCAGGAAGGTCTGGAAGAGCCCGTCGGTGGCGAAGAACGCGTCGGGCAGCGCGACCCGGCGCACCACCGAGCAGGAGACGTCGCCCTCGTTCCACTGGTCCCCGGCGAGCTCGCCGACCATGGAGAGCTGTCCGCGCAGGATCACCGCAAGGCCGTTCACGCGCTCGCAGGAACGGGTGTTCATCTTGTGCGGCATCGCCGAGGAGCCGACCTGGCCCTCGGCGAACCCCTCGGTCACCAGCTCGTGGCCGGCCATCAGCCGGATCGTGGTGGCGAGGTTGGACGGGGCGGCGACGAGCTGCACCAGGGCGGAGACCACGTCGAAGTCCAGCGACCGCGGGTAGACCTGCCCGACGCTGGTGAGCACGTGGTCGAACCCGAGGTGGGCGGCGACCCGCGTC
>JBJMIO010000099.1:0-4428 GCA_045806765.1 Marmoricola sp. | reverse complement strand
TCACCCGGGGCTGGCAGGACCACCCGGCCGGATCGGTGCTGGTGGAGTTCGGCCGGACCAAGGTGCTCTGCGCCGCCTCCGCCTCGGTGGGGGTGCCGCGCTGGCGCAAGGGGTCCGGTCTGGGCTGGGTCACCGCCGAGTACGCGATGCTTCCCTCCGCGACCAACACCCGCTCGGACCGCGAGTCGGTCAAGGGCCGCATCGGTGGGCGCACGCACGAGATCTCGCGGCTGATCGGCCGCTCGCTGCGCGCCGCGATCGACTACCAGGCGCTGGGGGAGAACACGATCGTGCTGGACTGCGACGTCCTGCAGGCCGACGGCGGCACCCGCACGGCCGCGATCACCGGCGCGTACGTCGCGCTGGCCGACGCGGTCGCCCACCTCAAGGCCGAGGGCGCCCTGGCCGCGGAGCCGCTGGTGGCCTCGGTGGCGGCGGTCTCGGTCGGGATCATCGACGGCGTGCCGCGCCTCGACCTCCCCTACGAGGAGGACGTCCGCGCGGAGACCGACATGAACGTGGTGATGAACGGCGACGGGTCGTTCATCGAGGTGCAGGGCACCGCCGAGGGGGCGCCGTTCAACCGTGGCGAGCTCGACGCACTTCTCGCGCTCGCCGAGAAGGGGTGCGCGGACCTGACGCGCCTGCAGCAGGAGGCACTGCGTGCCTGAGGTCTTCCTCGCCTCGCGCAACGCCAAGAAGCTCGTCGAGCTGCAGCGCATCCTCGGCGAGGTCGTGCCCGACCTCACGGTGCTGAGCCTCGACGACGTGCCGCCCTACGACGAGCCGGTCGAGGACGCGCCGGACTTCGCGGGCAACGCCCTGCTGAAGGCGCGCGCGGGTTTCGCGGTCTCCGGCAAGCCGACCCTGGCCGATGACAGCGGTCTGTGCGTCGACGCGCTCAACGGGATGCCGGGCGTGCTCTCGGCGCGCTGGTCGGGTCCCCCCAAGAGCGACGAGCGCAACAACCAGCTCCTGCTCGCCCAGCTCGAGGACGTCCCCGACGAGCGCCGCGGTGCCCACTTCGTCAGCGTGGTCGCACTGGTGCACCAGGGCGGCGAGATCCTCGTCGAGGGACGGATGAACGGCACCGTGATCCGCGAGGTGCGCGGAACCGGCGGCTTCGGCTACGACGTCCTGTTCGTGGCCGACGACCGCCCCGGGCTGACGACCGCCGAGCTCGACAAGGAGTCGAAGGACGCGATCTCGCACCGCGGCAAGGCGCTGCGGGAGATCGCGCCGCAGGTGGCAGCGGTTCTCGCCTGAGTGCGCTCGGAGAGATTCGAACTCTCACTGGACGGCACCTAAAGCCGTTGTCTCTACCGTTGGACTACGAGCGCTTGCGCCAAAACTACGGCGTGTGACACACGCCGGTCAGTCGAGGCCCAGGTCCCGCCGCAGCTTCGCGACGTGCCCGGTGGCCTTGACGTTGTACTGGGCGAGCTCGACCTTGCCCTTCTCGTCCACCACGATCGTCGAGCGGATGACGCCCTGGACGACCTTGCCGTACAGCTTCTTCTCGCCGTACGCGCCGTAGGCCGTCATCACCGACCTGTCGGCATCGGAGGCCAACGTGATCTTCAGGCTGTCGCGCTCGCGGAACTTGGCGAGCTTCTCCGGCTTGTCCGGCGAGATGCCCACGACGGTGTAGCCGGCCGCCTCCAGGCTGTTGAGCGAGTCGGTGAAGTCGCAGGCCTGCTTGGTGCAGCCCGGCGTCATCGCGGCGGGGTAGAAGTACACGATCACCTTCTGCCCGCGGAGCCCGGAGAGGCTGACGGACCCCCCGGAATCGGTGGCGAGGTCGAAGTCGGGCGCGGTGTCACCAGGGGAGAGTCGTTCAGCCATGAGCGACACGGTAGCGTTGCGGCCGAAGCGAACCAGACGTGGCGTGGGACGAGGAGTGGTCGTGGCCGACAGGAACCTGAGCTCGATCGAGAGCGACATCGAGCTGACGCGCGAGCGGCTGGCCTCGACGATCGACCAGCTCGCCTACCGCGCGAGTCCCAAGACCATCGCCAAGCGCGAGGTCAGCCAGGTCAGGGGCTTCTTCGTCGACGCGAGCGGTTCGCCGCGCACCGACAACATCCTCAAGGTCGCCGGCGGCGTCGCCGGGGTCGTGGTCGTCTTCGCGCTGATCCGCAAGATCGTCAGGTAGTCCGCCTGGTGGCCAAGAAGTCGGTAGCGCCCGGCGCGGGGGAGAAGACCCCGATCCGGATGCTCAACGACCGCGTTCTCGTCGCGCTCGACCGGGAGGCCGGGGAGCGCAAGTCGAGCGGCGGCATCCTCATCCCCGCGACCGCGGCGATGGGTGGCACCCGTCTTTCCTGGTGCCGCGTGGTCGCGGTCGGCTCGCTGGTCCGCTCGGTCGAGGTCGATGACCGGGTGCTCTTCGATCCCGAGGACAAGGCCGAGGTCGAGGTCCACGGCGAGGTGTACGTCGTGGTGCGCGAGCGCGACATCCACGCGGTCGCCGCCGACCGGTTGGGCGACAGCCCTACGGGTCTCTACCTCTGAGTCGCTCCGAGGCTCCACCGGGATCTTGAGCCCGGGGTTATCCACAGGCGTGCGCCGACCACGTTGGCACGCCGCTCCTGGTTGGCAACGATTCCCCACGAGCCCGGCACCTGTCCGGGTTCGTCTGGGAACAACGTCTCGGGAGGTCGCGGCATGAGGGATCGAGGTACGTCGACGCGCATCGTCGACAAGGCATGGGTGGTGCTGGCGATCGGCGTTGCCGTGGGCCTGGTCGTCGGGGGTGCGTGGCACCTTGCCGGTGCTGCTGGCAACGGTGCGCACGCGTCCGCTCGTCCGACGCCCGCACCCACCACGGCCCCGCTGCAGCCCGGTCACGTCGGCGCCAACGACCGCGTCGACGACATGACCAGCCAGCTGGCCCTGGGGCGCACGCACACCCTGGACGGGGCGGTCGACTCGTTCGCCGCCTACGCCGGGTGGCTCGTCGGTTCGCCGGCCGCAGCAGCCGACCCCGACGGTGCGGTGCGGGCGATCGGCAGCCTCACGATGAACGCAGCCGACGCGCGGGCGCTGACCCAGATGGGTCGCACCGCCGGCGACGGACTCGCCTCGAGCAGAGGTGCCTACCGCACGCTGGGGTACGCCGGCCCGCAGACCGCTCCGACCGAGGCGATGGTCCAGGTCGACGCCCCGCTGCGCCTCGGGGGAAGCACCCGGTGGTGCATCGTCGGCGGTGTCGTCCGCTGGACCGCCGACGGATGGCGGCTCGACAGCATCCAGCCGACCGAGGTCCCCCAGCCCGCGCAAGAGCGCCAGGACGTGCGGACGATGAGCGTCGCTGAGCGGACCAGGACGCTGCCCGGCCTGGGCTGGCAGCTGTTCGCGCCCGTGGCTGCGCGCTGATGCGCCGCTACCTGGTCGCGGGGTTGCTCCTGGCGCAGGTCGCGGCCGGTGCAGCCGTCACCACGGTCGCGTCCGCGGACCCGGCGGCCTCGGTCCCGGCCCCGACGGCCACCGCGGTCGCCAGGCGCGTCCTGATCACCGGCGACTCGATCACCCAGGGATCTGCGGGTGACTACACCTGGCGCTACCGGCTGTGGCAGAAGCTGCAGCGCACGGCACCCGCGACCACCTTCGTCGGCGTGCGCGAGGACGTGTACGACCTCGTGCACGGCCGGGCCGGCTCGCACGCCTACGCGACCGGTTTCCCCGGCGATGCGCACGCGGCGGTGTGGGGCGACACCTACTCCCGCGAGGTCGACCGCATCGCCGGTGAGGTGGCGCAGACCCGGCCGGACGTCCTGGTCGTGATGCTGGGTGGCAACGACCTGACCTACCAGGCCACGCCCGCCCAGACCGTCGCCCGCGCCGCTGCCTACATCGCCCGGGCACGCACGGCACGTCCCGGCCTCGACGTCGTCGTCGGGCAGGCGACCGACCGCTACGACCTCTGGCGCCACCAGCCGCTGATCCAAGGTCCTGCGCGGGAGTACGCCCGAGGGTTGGACGCGCTCGCTGCACAGCTCGACACGCCGTCGCAGCGCGTGGTCGTGGCGCGCACGCTCCAGGGCTGGGACGCCGCGCACGACACCTGGGACGGGACGCACCCGAACCCGACCGGCGAGTCGCTCATCGCCCAGCGGGTCTCCGAGGCGCTCGCGCGCCTCGGCGTCGGGACGATGGCACCCGACGTCAGCGGCTCCCGCGCGTGGTCGGTCCCCGGACCGTTGCCCGGTGTGTCCGCCGGTTCCGGAGCGGCGATGCTGACCTGGGACCGCGCCCGCACGGGTGCGAGCGGCATGTACGTCGAGGAGCGGCTGCTCCAGACCCACGAGGCGTGGCACCGGCTTCCCTACGCGATGCCGGGCAACGGCGGGACGGTCGGCCTGCTGGTGCCGGGCGGGCTCTACCAGCTCCGGCTGGTCCCGGTGAAAGGGAGCAGCACCGGCGCAC
>JBJMIO010000098.1:0-7251 GCA_045806765.1 Marmoricola sp. | reverse complement strand
CGAGCGGGTGGCGCGGTAGCTCAGCTCGCCCGCGATGGTGGTCCCGGTCAGCGTCTTCTGCACGTCGTGGTGGAACGAGTACAGGTGCACCCGGCCGTGGTTGACGCCCCAGGCAAGGGCGGAGAGCAGCTTGAGCGGTGAGGTCTTCACCGTGGTCACCCGGTCGAAGACGGTCGAGGCGACTTGGGCGAAGAACGCGTCCTGGTCGGGCGGGTTGATGTAGCGCTGGTAGACCTTGCTCAGCAGCTGCTCGACCGCGTTGCCGGCGTTGATCTCGGTGCCGCCCTTGGTGTGCACCGGACCGAGCACGGTGAGCAGGTGGGCGATCGCGACCGTGTCGACGTCGATGACGCCGTCGATCCTCGTGCCGGGGAAGATGCGCGACCACATCGCCGTCGCGAGCTCTGCGCTGCGGGGAAAGTCCGGAGCGAAACCGGTGTCCTGCCAGAAGATCCCCGGCGCCGACTGGTAGATCCGGCTCTCGGCCGAGGTCATCGGCAGGATCGGGAAGGTGAACCGATCGAAGTCGGTGGTCGATCCCTGCTTGACCAGGGAGACCTTGCCGCCCCGGGCCGCGAGCAGCGACCACGCGCCGGGCAGTCCCCCCTGGCTGCGGATCTCGGCGTTGTTGTTGAAGCGGAGCAGGTAGTGCTGCGTCGAGTGCTGGCCCAGCATCGCGGGAAGCACCTGGACTGCCTTGGCCGCCGCGGAGATGGATCCACGGGCCCGGTCGAGCTTGTCGAGGAACTTGGTGAAGGACGGGCGGACGAAGCCGTTCAAATGACCCAGCTCGACGCTGCCCACCGGCTTGGCCGCCTCGCGGAAGGCCTCGTCGAGCGCGAGGACCGCCGAGCGGGCCTGGGCCACCGCGGTCAGGTCGACGTGGCCGTCCTTGGGTGCCAGCGCGCTGATCAGGTCCGGCTTGCCGACGGGGAAGGCGCGCTCCTGGGCGACCTTGCCGATCGAGGCCCCCGTGTCAGCCACGATCCGCACGGCCCGGACGTCGTCGCCCACGAACGGCAGGTGGCTGGCGATCTTCCAGGGGAGGCCGTCCGAGCGGGAGGCCGCCGTCGAGGTCTCGTCGACGAAGGACGCGAGCGCGGTTCGCGCGGCCGGGACGTCACCGGCCGAGATGGCGGACTGCACCTGCTTCGCGTGCCGCTGCGCGGCGATGAGGTTCGAGCGCACGGTGAGCACCGACCAGGCGACGTACGCGATCACGATCACCAGCAGGCCGGCTGTCACCAGCAGTGCCCTGCGGTGGCGGCCCACGAACGTCCGCACGGCGCGGACGAGCGCGTCGACCTTCACCCCTGCCCCCTTGGACGGACCACGAACTGAACGACTCCCCGAGTCGGGGCGGTTCCCCGTCGCCGCATCCTACCGATCCGGCGCCATCGGCTCAGGAGAGTCCCCCCATCGCCTCGGGGTTGCGCAGCGCGACGTAGGTGCGGCAGGGCATGTTGCGCAACGAGGTGCAGGCAGGCAACGTCGTCGGGACGCTGAGGCCGGGCACGACCGGCAGCACCAGGCGCGAGGGCAGCTTCCTCGAGTGCGCGATCGCGATCCGAGCCCCCGCTCCCTGCGCGAACTGGAAGGCCCAGATCGGCTGGTCACCGTTGACGGCCGAGATCGTGATCCGGATCCGCGACCCGGCCCGGTAGGCGTGGCCCTGGTAGTAGAGCGGGATCGCGACCTTGACGAACCTGCCCTTCGGCATCGGCCTCACATCAGCCTTGCGGAGGCTCAGGATCGGCTGCAGCAGCGTGCTCGGCTGCTTCATCAGGCTGTTCGAGGCAGTCGCCAGCGCACGCTCGTTGGTGCGCACGTACCCGCTCTGGACGTAGGTCTCCTTGCCGTCGGGGCGCACCTCGGTGACCGTGGCCATCAGGTCCTCGGTCGGCTTGGACGACCGGATCCACGCGTACAGCGCACCCGCGCCGAGCACGGTGGTGTCACTCCTCAGCGGAGCGGTCAGGTAGGACACCGCGGTGCCGGGCTTGCGCGAGCGCCAGTTCCAGGTCCACTGCGAGGAGTTGCCCCACAGTCCCCCCGTGCCCGTCCCGGTGCCGTTCGCGCCCAGGTAGTCGGGGTCCGGCCCGGAGTGCGGCGTGGCGGTGAAGTGCTCGTACGCCGCCCGGCCACCCGGCGTGTCGAACAGCCGGCCACCGCCCCCGAGGTACCAGGAGCGTGCCACCGTCGAGGCGACCGGGAAGGTCGGGAAGGAGTGCTCGTAGCCGGGGTAGGGGTTGCCCGGGCTGCTCAGCGCGTTGGCTCCCGGCGTCTTGCCGGCGCCGTTGTCGAAGAGCACCCGCACCCGCGGCAGGTTCTCGAACGCGCCCAGGGCAGCGCTGTAGGTGCCCTTGCCCTGGATCGGGTCGTTCGGCAGCGTCATCAGGTCGGAGGACGGGACGCCGAGCGCGGTCTGGTAGATCAGCGGCGCGGTCGCCTTCATCACCGCGGCGTTGATCGCCGGCGACTGGTGGGCCACGTAGAGCTCGAGGAAGTCGTACCAGCGGTTGAAGGTCGCCGGATCGACGGAATCCACGTGCGCGCCGTTGGTGAAGGTGAACCACTTCTTGCTGGTGCCGGTGAAGTGCTTGACCAGCATCGGGCAGTGCCCGCCGGTCTGCTCGTCCTGGAACTGGCAGGCCAGGAAGACCGGTGCCTTGATCTTGTGCACGAAGGTGATCGGGTCCAGCGGGTCCGCGGTCGCGGGGATGTAGTGGCTGTTGGCCTTGACCTTGGCCAGCAGGTCGACGGCCTCACCGTGCATGTGCTGGTTGGTCTTGCAGACCGCGTCGCCCTTCTGGATGCGGTCGTAGGCCCACGGCTGGCCGCCGGTCGGGCTGGCGGGCAGGGCGTCGTGCACCCGCTCCTTGGCCCACTCCAGGGCGAAGCCGGGGGTGAGGATGCCGCCGGGGAAAAGCGTCGTGGCGACCGAGTCGATCGTGGAGAGCGGGCTGATCGCAGCCAGGTGGGGCGGGTTGGTCTGCGCGGTGAACAGCTGGCTGATCGCGCCGTAGGAGATGCCCATCATGCCGACGCGATGGCCCTTGACCCAGGGCTGGCGCGCGATCGTCTCGATGGCGTCGTACCCGTCGAGGTTCTGCATCGTCTCGAAGAAGTCGAACGCGCCGCCCGAGCAGCCGGTGCCGCGCATGCTCACGTCGACGACCGCGAAGCCCATCAGGTTCGCCAGCGTCGCGATGCCGTTCTCGGGTCCCTTCGGGATCGCGGTGCCGTAGCCGGAGTACTCGATCAGGGTCGGGTAGGGCGGGGTGTAGTCGAGGTTGAGGTTCGGGAACGCGACGCCGGCCGGGATGCCACCGAGGTCGGCCGGGCTGGTCGGCGGGTGCACCGTGTAGGCGAGCTTGGTGCCGTCGCGGGTCGTCAGGTAGCCGTAGCCGTTGGGGTTGAGCTTCTGGTTGTAGATGCTCGGGTCCCATGGCGCGGAGGCGGTCGTGTGCACCGTGATCCGTGCCGAGCTCCTGCCCGTGCCGAGGTTGCGCAACCGGTAGCCGGTGCCCGGCGTCACCTCACGGAAGAGGATGCCGCCCTGCGCATCGGCGCGCTGGGTCGCGACCCGGTGACCGGAGCTGTTGACCAGTCCGATCCGGGCGTGCGGGGGCAGGCCGGTGGCCCACACCTGCTTCGCGCTGCCGTGCCCCACGATCGCGCCCGCAGCCTGCGCTCGCGGTGGCGAGGCCACCACGGCGAGGCCGAGCAGCGAGATGGCGATCGCCAGCAGAGCGGCGAGCTTGGTGCGTCGCGACGTTCCTACGCGAGACATCTCTAGAACCTGTTCCATGTACCCCACCCGGGCAGGCTACGCCCGACCGCGCGCGAAAACAGCGAAGCGGCCGCGATCCCGAAGGATCGCGGCCGCCTCAAACCTACTTCGAGCCGTCCGGTCAGATGGTGACGTTAGGCGTCCAAGTCACGCTACACGGCTGGTGCGTCGCGTCACCCGCGTACGAGAGCGACACATTGACGACATCGTTCTTGGTGTAGTTCGAGTTGATGCTGAAACCGCTCGTGGTGTCGAAGCTCCACGCTACAGCCGACGAAGCCGACCCGGTCCGCGTCTGCGCGCCGCCGGTGGAACGGACGACTGTGACGGTCATGTTCGGTGTGGCCGGAACACTCGCGAGGGCACCGGAGGTCTGCACGAGCGCGGTGCCGAGGATCTTCTTGTTTCCGTTGGAACGCACGTTGTTGAGGGTGCACTGTGTCTGGACCTTCGAACCGTAGGTCGCGGGTCCGACGGCCGACTGGGCCGGGGCGAGGCCAGCGGCCGAGCCGCCACCCGAGTTGAGCGCGTAGGCGCCGCCGCCGGCGGCCAGCGCAGCAGCACCCACGGCTGCAGCAATCACGGAGGTCTTGAGCTTCACGATTTTCCCCTTAAACACAAAGAGCGAGAGAGGGGACTGGCCCCAGGGTGCACGCGAACTCTAACGACGAATCGCGGCCGGGGTTCCGGGTGATCTAGACAGGATCTTCGTGGCAAAACCGATCAGACCGACCCAATTGGGCGCCGCGACCGGCTTCGCGGGGACAAAAGTTACACGGAGGACATCGATCGCTCACCGCTCGGCCGTGAGTGTGGTCAGGCGCTGGGTGGCGCGGGTCAGGACGACGTACAAGGTCGCGCGTCCGGTGGGCGACTCCTGCTCGATCTCGCGCGGCTCGACGACCAGGATCCCGTCGAACTCCAGGCCCTTCGTGTCCAGACCGGTCAGCACGACGACCCGGGCGTCGTCGCCCTCGGTCATGCCGGCGACCTCGGACCAACCGGCGAGCCAGGCCTTGACCTCGGCACGGCGGGCGACCGGGACGACGATGCCGACCGTCCCCTCGACCTGGCCGATGAGGTCGAGCAGCGCGGCGTGGGTGCCCGTCTCCAGGTCGGCGGCGCTCAGCTCCACGGGTTCGTTCCCGGTCGAGCGGACCGCGTTCGGCAGGTCCGCGTCCAGACCCACGCGCTCGGCGTACGCCGCGGCGTAGGCGTAGATCTCCGCGGAGTTGCGGTAGTTGGTGGAGAGGTGGAACTCGTGGAGGTCCTTGCTGCCGAGCGCCTCGGCTCGGGCGCGGCTCGCCTCGGCGGGCACCGGCCACGACGACTGCGCCGGGTCGCCGACGATCGTCCACGTCGCCGTGCGCCCGCGGCGACCGACCATCCGCCACTGCATCGGAGTGAGGTCCTGCGCCTCGTCGATGAGCACGTGGGCGTAGCCGTCGTCCTCGACGCGGTTGGTGGGCGGCGACCACGAGCGCCGGCCGCCGTACTCGCGCTCGGAGGCGGTGGTGAGCTCGGCCAGCGAGGAGTCCGCCAGTGCCAGCGGGTCCTCCTCCTCGTCGTCGACGATCGGAGGGTCGCCGAGCAGGTAGCGCAGCTCGTCGACCAGCGGGATGTCGTCGACCGAGAGGTCCTCGGACCAGGACTTCGCCAGCAGCCGGACCGACTCGTCCTCCAGGACGCCTTCGGCGACCCGGGTCAGCAGGTCGTGGTCGGAGAGCCAGCCGAGCACGGTGGCGGCGTCCAGCACCGGCCACCAGGCCGCGGCGAAGTCGAGGAACTTGTCGTCGGTGCGCAGCTCGTCGGCGAAGTCCTCCTTGGTGCGCTCGCGCGCGCGCTCCGACTTCACCTGGCGCCACAGGGTGTCGATCAGGGTCGAGGCGACCTTGGTGGTCGACCGGTTGCGCGGGCCCATCGAGAGCAGCTGGCGGCGCACCTGCCCGAGCTCGCGCGGACCCAGGACGAGCACGTCGTCGCGGTAGAACGTGCGGAACTCGCGCGGCGCCCCGGGCACCGACTGGCGCGCCGTACGACGCAGCAGCTCGGCCATCTCCACCGCACCCTTGACCTCGGCGACCCGCGGGTCGTCGCGACGCGACGCCTTCAGCCCGTCCACGACCTCGCCGAGGGAGCGCAGTGCCACCGCGGTCTCGCCCAGCGAGGGCAGCACTCGCTCGATGTAGCGCATGAAGACGCCCGAGGGCCCGACCACCAGGACGCCACCGGTCTCGTACTTGCGGCGGTCGCCGTAGAGCAGGAAGGCGGCGCGGTGCAGCGCGACCACGGTCTTGCCCGTACCCGGGCCGCCGGTGATCAGCACGACGCCCTTCTCGGGGGCGCGGATCGCCCGGTCCTGCTCGGCCTGGATGGTGGCGACGATGGAGTGCATCGAGCGGTCGCGGGCCCGGGAGAGCTGCGCCATCAGCGCGCCCTCGCCGACGATCGGCAGGTCCCGCGTCGAGGCCCCGTCGGCCTCGGGGTCCAGCAGGTCGTCCTCGACACCGATGACGGTCACGCCCTGGCTGCGCAGGATGCGGCGCCGGATGACGCCGTGCGGGTCGGCGTGGGTGGCCTGGTAGAAGACCGCGGCGGCCGGGGCGCGCCAGTCGATCAGCAGGATGTCGCGGTTGCCGTCGCGCAGGCCGATGCGGCCGACGTACCGGGGCTCCGCGTCGATCTCCTCGCGCATGTCGAGCCGGCCGAAGACCAGGCCCTCGTGCGCGGCGTCCAGCGTGGCGATCCGCTTCGCGGCCTGGAAGAGCATGGCGTCGCGCTCGACCAGTCCGCCTTCGTGCCCGAGCTGGCCGCGCGCGCGGCCCTCCGCGGCGAGCTCCTCGGCAGATCGGGCCGAGTCGTCGAGCTGGCGGTAGACCCGGTCGACGTACTCCTGCTCGCTCGCGATCTCGCGGGCGGCGACGTCATCGTTCAACTTCGCAGGTCCTTCGGAAACGGAAACGGGGAGTCGTCCACTCTACCGGTCCCGGTCAGGACCGCACCGGGAGTACCGGGGATTCGCCGAAGCGGTCCAGATCAGGCGAGGTCGTGGATGAAGTCGCCGAGCTGAACCAAGTTCCGGCACTCGACCATCGGCAGGATCTTCTCGTAGTCGCGGGCTGCCGAGTCGCCGGTGTTCCAGTGCCGCGGCGACTCCGGGTTGAGCCACCACGCGTGCCGGCTCTCCTTGACCATGTCCTTCAGGACGCCCTCGGCGAGGTCGGAGTAGTTCGAGCGGGCGTCGCCCAGGATCAGCAGGTTCGTCTTCGGGGTCAGCGCATCGGAGTGCAGCTCGGCGAAGCGGGTGAACGCACGCCCGTAGTTGGTCCGCCCCCACAGGCTCGCGTACTGCGCGCTGGCCGCGAGCGAGGCCATCGTCTCGATCGGGTCGGCGCCGGGGTGGAAGCGGTCGGAGACCTCGTGGATCTCGTCGACGAAGGTGAAGGCGCGCACCCGGT
>JBJMIO010000097.1:0-6393 GCA_045806765.1 Marmoricola sp. | reverse complement strand
GTCGGTGGCCACCCCGCCGGAGGCGTAGTGGCAGGCGGGCGCGACCGGGATCAGCTCGGTCACCGGGTCGACGCCGTTGGCCCGTGCGGTGGCCAGGATGGTGGGGAAGCGCTTCTCCCAGAACTCACGACCCAGGTGCCGGGCGTCGAGCCACATGTGCGGCTGGCCTTCCTCGTGCATCCGCCGGGTGATCGCCTTGGCGACCACGTCGCGCGGCGCGAGGTCGGCGAGCTCGTGCACGCCCTGCATGAAGCGGTTGCCCTCGAAGTCGACCAGGAAGGCACCCTCGCCGCGGACCGCCTCGGAGATCAGCGGCTGCTGGCCGGTCGAGTCCGGGCCGAGGTACATCACGGTGGGGTGGAACTGCACGAACTCCAGGTCGCGCAGGACCGCGCCGGTGCGCAGGGCGATCGCCATCCCGTCGCCGGTCGAGACGCTCGGGTTCGTGGTCTGGCTGAAGACCTGGCCCAGGCCGCCGGAGGCGAGCACCACCGCGCGGCACCGGACCTGACCGACACCGTCGCTCTGGCCCTCACCCATCACGTGCAGGGTCAGGCCGCACACAGCGCCCTCGGCGTCGCGCTGGAGGTCGACGGCGAGCGCGTGCTGGATGACCTCGATCTCGGGGGCCGCCTCGATCGCGGCGACCAGGGCGCGCTGGATCTCCGCGCCGGTGGCGTCGCCTCCGGCGTGCGCGATCCGGTCGCGGTGGTGACCGCCCTCGCGGGTCAGCGAGAGCTCGCCGGCCGCGGAGTGGTCGAAGTTGGCGCCGAGCGCCATCAGCTCGCGGACGGCCTCGGGGCCTTCGTGGACCAGCACCCGCACGGCGTCGAGGTCGCACGCGCCGGCGCCGGCGACCAGGGTGTCGAGCTCGTGCTCCTCGGGGGTGTCACCGGGCCCGAGCGCTGCGGCTATGCCGCCCTGGGCCCACTGGGTGGAGCCGGCCGAGAGGACGTCCTTGGTGATCACCAGGATCCGGCCGACCTGCCCTCGCAGCCGCAGCGCGGCCGTCAGGCCGGCGACGCCGGTGCCGATCACGACGACGTCCGCGTGCCGCGTCCAGCCGGGATCGCCGGCCGCGAGGCGTTCGGGGAGGTGGAGGCCCATTGCCGGAGACTAGCGGCTCGTGACCAGGTCGCCGCGGTGCAGGCCGTGGCCCTCGGGCACCTCGGCGGGATCGCTCCCGAGCGTGATCACCTTGTTGTCCGCGTCGACGAAGACGACGTGCGGCTCGTAGGCACGCGCCTCGGCGGTCTCCATCTGCCCGTAGGCGATCAGGATGACGATGTCGCCGGGGTGCACCAGGTGCGCGGCAGCGCCGTTGATCCCGATCACCCCGGAGCCGCGCTCGCCGGCGATCGTGTAGGTCTCCAGGCGTGCGCCGTTGGTGACGTCGACGATGTGCACGAGCTCGCCGGCCAGGATGTCCGAGGCCTCGAGCAGGTCCTCGTCCACGGTCACCGATCCGACGTAGTGCAGGTCGGCCTGGGTGACGGTGGCGCGGTGGATCTTGGACTTCATCATGGTGCGCAGCATGGGTGTGCCTCTTCTGATCGGGTCGAGCTGAGCGTCCTCAGACGGGGTGCAGGGCAAGGCGGAGGAAGGAGACAGGACGAAGTCCCGGCGACTGACGACAACGCCGCCAGGTGCCGTGGATGACGGCGCGCAGCCGACAGGAACCGAAGAGACATGCCTAGCTGTCTCCGTTTCCGGTCCCGAGGGTCAGGGCGATGTTGTCGATCAAGCGGGTCGTGCCCAGCCGGGCGGCGATGAGCATCCGGGCCTCGCCACGCTCCGGCGCGGGCCCGAGGTCGGGGTCGGTGACCTCCAGGTAGTCCAGGTCGACACCCTTCGACGCGCGCAGCTCGGCCCGGGCGGCATCGAGCGCCGCCTGGACGCCGCGCCCGGCGTCGTCGCGCGCCGCCATCAGGGCGCGGGAGAGCACCACCGCCTCGCGACGCTGGTCGGCGTCGAGGTAGCGGTTGCGGCTCGAGAGCGCGAGACCGTCGGGCTCACGGACGGTCTCGGCGCCGACGACGTCGGTGCCCAGGCACAGGTCGGCGGCCATCCGCCGGATCAGCGCGAGCTGCTGGTAGTCCTTCTGGCCGAAGACCGCGACGTCGGGGCGCACCAGGCCGAAGAGCTTGGCCACGACGGTGAGCACACCGCGGAAGTGCCCCGGACGCGAGGCCCCCTCGAGCAGGTCGGCCAGCGGGCCGGGGTCCACGGTGACCTGCGGGTCGTCGGCGGCGAAGGGCACCCCGTTCGGGTACACCTCCGCGACCGCCGGTGTGAGGACCACGTCCACGCCCTCGGCGGCGCAGGCCTCCAGGTCCTCGGCGAGCGTGCGGGGGTAGCGGTCCAGGTCCTCCCCGGGACCGAACTGCAGCGGGTTCACGAACACCGAGACGACCACGACCCCCTCGGGCCCGACCTCCTCGCGCGCCCGGCGTACCAGCGCGCGGTGACCCTCGTGCAGCGCGCCCATCGTCGGCACGAAACCGACCCGCGCGCCGGCGGCCCGCACCGCGGCCAGGGCAGCAGCCAGTTCGTCGCGGGTCTCGACCCGCTGGAGCACCGAGGTCATCGCTGCAGGTGCGGCTGCTCGACCCGGGCCAGCGCCTCGTCGAGCAGACGGACGATCTTGACCGCGCGGATCGGCATCAGGCGGCCGTCGAGGACGGCCCGGTCGGCGGTGGCCTTCGCCATCGCGACGTACGACGGGATGGTGGCGGGCGCGGTCTCGCCGATGTCGCGCAGGTGCGCGCGCACGGTGTTCACGTCGCCGCGCACGATCGGGCCGGTCAGGGCGGCGTCGCCGGCCACCAGTGCGTTGTCCAGGGCGGCGGTCAGCAGCGGGCGGAGCGTGGCGGCGGGGTCCTCGGCGCCGGAAGCGGCGAGCAGCTCCATCGCCTGGGCCACCAGCGTGACGAGGTGGTTGGCACCGTGCGCGAGACCGGCGTGGTACAGCGTGCGCTTGTCCTCCGGCACCCACATCGGTACGCCGCCCAGGTCGGCGACCAGCGCCTCGACGAAGGCGCGCTCCTCGGTCCCGGCGGTGACGCCGAAGACGGTGCCGGCCAGCCGGTCGAGGTCGACCGCGGTGCCGGTGAAGGTCATCGCCGGGTGCATCGCGACAGGCCGTGCGCCGACGGCGGCGGCCGCGTCCATCACGCTCAGGCCGTGACGGCCCGAGGTGTGCACGACGTGCTGACCTGCGCGGATCGCCCCGGCGCCGACCATCGTGACCACGACGTTCTCGAGCATGTCGTCGGGCACCGTGAGCAGCAGCAGGTCGCACGAGCGCGCGACGTCGGTTGGCTTGGCGCCCGGCACACCGGGAAGCAGCGCGGCCATCCGCTCGTGGGACGCGGTGGACTCACCGGCCGCGGAGACGATCTCGTGGCCGGCAGCGCGCAGCGCTGCTGCCAGGACGGCGCCGACCCTGCCGGCTCCCACAACCCCGATACGGGCCATTGGTTCACATCGCCTTTCGTTGCAGTCCCGGGTGGGTACCGCACTACTGGATGACCTCAAAAGCGTACGTCGACCCGAGCCGACTCGGTAACCCCTTCGACCAGGTGGCCTGCGTCACAGAGACTGGACCCATGACCCACGGATTCGCACTCGCCGCCGGGATCCAGGCGCCCGAGGAGGTGCTGGCGCCGCTGCGCGCCTACGTCGCGGGCCACGCGACCGGCGACGCCGTCCACATCGCGGCGGCCTTCCTGCCGACCGCGCACGTGGAGGGGTACCGAGAGGGATCCTTCGTCTCCTGGACGCTGGAGACCTACGGCGGCCTGTTCGGCGGGTCACCCGCGGCGGACGAGGCCGGCCGCACCCGGACCCTCGACCAGCTCACCGTGACCGGCGAGGTGGCCACCGCGACGATGAGCCTGGTGCACGGTCCGGACACCTTCACCGACGCCTTCGTCCTGGTCTACGACCCCGAGCTCGGCTGGCGGATCGTCAACAAGGTCTACGAGCGACGGGCGCCGGCGGCGCGCTGATCCCGTGCACTGATCCCGCCCGCATGCGCTGATCCCGCTGCGGCTCAGACGGCCGACTTGCCGGTCTCGGTGACCGGGATCTCGGCGAGCACCTTGATCCGCCGCGGCACGCCGTACTCCGGCAGCCGGGCCGAGCACCACGCGGTCAGCTCGCGGTTGAGCTCGGGTGTGTCCTCGACGCCGGGCTCGAGCACGACGTCGGCGACCACCAGGTTGCCCACGACACCGGACTTCCGACCTCGCACAGCCGCCCAGGCGATCGCGGGATGGCCGGTCAGGACGCCGCGCACGACTCCGGCAGAAACCTTCGCGCCGCCGACGTTGATCTCGTCCGAGCTGACCCGGCCGGTGATCACGACCCGGCCGTCCTCGACCATCACCGCGTCGCCGGTGGGGACCGCACCCTCCAGGCCGACCCCGTGGTGCGGGGAGGTGATCACGAGCTCGCCGTCGCGCACCGAGAGCCGGGGGCGTCCCTCGACGTCCCGGTCGAGCCACTCGGTGGGGAACCCGGCGCGGCCGTCGTGCACCACGATCGAGGCGCCGAGCTCGGAGGAGGCGTAGATCCAGGAGATCCGGGCCTCGGGGAAGAAGCCGCGCAGCTGGTCGAGCACCGCCTGGTCGACCGGTTCGCCGCCGAGGGTGATCTGCTCCAGCGGCACCTCGGCGAGCCGGTCGCGCTGGGCCGTCAACGACTGCCGCCAGAAGGTCGGGGTGCCCGAGGCGGCCGTGACGCCGTGCTCCGCGGCGACCTCCACCCAGCCGTCGAGCCGGGTCGGGTCGACCACGACGAGGTCCTGCCCGGGTGAGCCGAGGGAGAGGGTGACCACCTGCCACCAGGCGTAGGTGCCCGGCGAGTAGGGGCACAGCCAGCGCCGCGGCTCCAGGTCGCCCGACACCGTGGTCAGCGACTCCAGGGTGTGGCCGATCTGCTTGGGGCGCCCGGTGGAGCCCGAGGTCAGCAGCCACAGCCGTCCGTCCTGCGCCGGCCGGGGCGCCGTCGGGGCGGTCGTGGCGCCGTCCTCGACCAGGTGGAAGCCACTGCCCAGCAGGTCGGTGCGCAGGGTCTGCTCGACGCGGCCCTGCGCCACGATCAGCAGCTCGGCACCCGTGGTCGCGTGCGCACGGGCCCAGGCCAGGGCGTCGTACGAACCGGGGACGACGACCGCCGCGGGCGCCGGGATCTCGGGCACCTCGAGCTCGGCCCAGGTGGCGCTGCGGCCGGTGCGCGCGTCGACCAGGCGGTTGTCCTGGGCACCAGGGGCACTCATGGCGCTGGACACTACCGTGGGCGCCGGGCAGCGGGACCTGCGCGGCCCCGTAGCATTCCGGGGGCGAACCACAGCGAGAGACGAGCGGATGACTGCACCTGAATCGACCGGAACGGCGCGCGCCGTCCGGACCGATATCCAGGGGCTCCGGGCGATCGCGGTCTCCCTGGTCCTCGTCTACCACCTCTCGCCGAAGTCGCTGACCGGCGGTTTCGCCGGCGTCGACGTCTTCTTCGTCATCTCCGGGTTCCTGATCACCCTGCACCTGCTGGAGAACATCCCGCGGCGCCCGCGGGACCTGGCGACCTTCTGGAGCCGCCGCGTACGCCGCCTGCTACCCGCCTCGTTGCTGGTCCTGGCCTCGACGCTGATCGCCTCGCGGCTGCTCTCGCCCGAGACCCAGTGGGAGAACACCGCGCGCCAGGTCCGGGCCTCGGCGCTGTACTTCGTGAACTGGCTGCTCTCCAACGACGCCGTGGACTACCTGGCCGCCGACAACGCGCCCTCGCCGGTCCAGCACTTCTGGTCGCTCTCGGTCGAGGAGCAGTTCTACTTCGTCTGGCCGGTGCTGATCCTCCTGCTCGCCGCGATCGCACGGCTGCTGCGTCGCAAGCCGCTGCCGTTCGTGCTCGGCGGCCTGGTCGTCGTGGTCGCCGCGTCGCTGATCTACTCGGTCCACATCACCGGCACCAACCCGCAGGCCGCCTACTTCGTCACCCCGGCACGCGTCTGGGAGCTGGGCGTGGGAGCACTCCTGGCGACCGTCAAGCTGCTGCGCCCGGGGCGGATGCGGCACGAGTTCGCGACCCCGCTGGCGCTGCTCGGCCTGGCCGCGATCGGCTACACCGCGGCCACCTACACCGGTTCCACCCCGTTCCCCGGCTGGCAGGCCGCGGTGCCGGTGCTCGGCACGGCCGCGGTGATCGCGGCTCAGCCCGAGCACGGACCCGGCTCGCCGGGACCGATCCTGGCGCTGCGCCCGATCCAGTTCCTCGGTGACATCTCCTACTCGGTCTACCTGTGGCACTGGCCGCTGGTCGTGTTCGTCCCCCAGCTCACCGACCGGCCGCTGAGCTGGACCGACCGCGGCAGCATCCTGCTGGCCAGCCTCG
>JBJMIO010000096.1:0-7601 GCA_045806765.1 Marmoricola sp. | reverse complement strand
GGTGAAGCGGTCTCCGGCGAGCGTCCAGCCCTCACCCAGCACCTTCTCGACCAGCACCTCGGCCATCACCAGCGTCTCGGTGCCATCGGTCACGGTCACGTAGTCCAGGCCGGGGTTCGCCGCGACCAGAGCGTTGGAGACCAGCGTCCACGGCGTCGTGGTCCAGATCAGCAGCGCAGCCGTGCCCGCCAACGGGCCGGAGGTCAGCGGGAAACGGACGTAGACCGAGGGGTCGGTGACCGTCTCGTAGCCCTGGGCGAGCTCGTGGTCCGAGAGCCCGGTGCCACAGCGCGGGCAGTAGGGCGCGACGCGGTAGTCCTCTACGAGCAGGCCCTGGGAGTGGATCTGCTGGAGCGCCCACCACACCGACTCGACGTAGGAGGTGTCCATCGTCCGGTAGGGGTTCTCGGTGTCGACCCAGTAGCCCATCCGCTCGGTCATCGCCTCGAACGCGTCGACGTGGCGCAGCACCGACTCGCGACAGCGCTCGTTGAACTCCGCGACGCCGAAGGCCTCGATGTCGTTCTTGCCCGAGAACCCGAGCTCCTTCTCGACCGCCAGCTCGACCGGCAGGCCGTGGCAGTCCCAGCCGCCCTTGCGGACGACGTACCGGCCCTGCATGGTGTGGAACCGCGGGAAGACGTCCTTGAAGACCCGGGCCTCGATGTGGTGCGTTCCGGGCATGCCGTTCGCGGTCGGCGGGCCCTCGTAGAAGGTCCAGGGCTCGCCGTCGCGGGTCAGCTCGACGGACTTGGCGAAGGTCTGCTGGTCCTTCCACAGCGCAAGGACGTCGCGCTCGAGGGCAGGCAGGTCGACCTGCGGGGGAACGGGGCGGTAGCCGGAGGTGCTCACGGGGATCCTTCGTCTGGTTGGTCGTCACCGACGAAGGGACGAGGACCGTTGCCGGCTCCCGCGGTACCACCCTCCTTGGCCGGAGGCGTGCCTCCGACCCACTCTTTCGCGCTGCTGCCGGGTCTAGTCCGTTTCGGGTGTTCCGCCACGTTTCTTCCGGCGACTCCAGGGTGATGGCCCCATCAATGCCGTGCAGCAGGGCAAGTGTGCCACGCGCTGAACAGCAGGATCACCCCGGTTTCCCCGGAACGGCGAGTTGTGGCCCGCCCTGATCGCACATATCCTCGCGCCCACGGTTATGACCTACGTCATATTCTCTCTAGCCCGATGGGGGCGCTGCGCCGATGGCAACGACCGGTAAGAAGTCTCTGGTGAGCCGCGCGGGTGCTGCCGCCCGCAAGGTGGTCGGCAAGAAGGCCGTTCCGGCCAAGAAGACGGCGCCCGCGAAGAAGGCCGCGCCGGCCAAGAAGACCGCGCCCGCGAAGAAGGCGGCTCCGGCCAAGAAGGCGGCCAAGAAGGCGGCCCCTGCGAAGAAGGCCGCGCCGGCCAAGAAGGCAGCCCCGGCCAAGAAGGCAGCCCCGGCCAAGAAGGCAGCCCCCGCGAAGAAGGC
Source organism: Marmoricola sp. (assembly GCA_045806765.1). Classification (GTDB taxonomy): domain Bacteria; phylum Actinomycetota; class Actinomycetes; order Propionibacteriales; family Nocardioidaceae; genus Marmoricola. The sequence goes on along the minus strand of JBJMIO010000096.1, from coordinate 6,139 downwards.
CGCCCCGGCCAAGAAGGCCGCCCCCGCGAAGAAGGCCGCTCCGGCCAAGAAGGCGGCTCCGGCCAAGAAGGCGGCGCCCGCGAAGAAGGCGGCGCCGGCCAAGAAGGCAGCCCCCGCGAAGAAGGCAGCTCCGGCCAAGAAGGCGCCCGCCAAGAAGGCGGCTCCCACCAAGTTGGAAACACCTGTCAAGGTTGCGCCCGTGACTGCATCCCCGACCCCTCGTCCGGCCCCTGCCAAGAAGGCCCCGGCCACCCGGTCCAGCGCATCCTCCACCGGCTCCCGGCTGGTCGTCCTCGAGGCCGAGGACCCGTGGACCAAGGAGGAGCTCAACGAGGTCCGCACCCAGCTGCGCGCCGACGTGAAGCGCCTCAAGATCGAGCTCGACACCGTCGAGGCCGACCTCTCCAACCTGATGCGCAGCGCCGGTGAGGGCGCGGGCAACGACACCGCCGACGTCGGGTCCGCGACCTTCGAGCGCGACCAGGAGATGACGATCGTCAACAACGCCCGCGACATGCTCGAGCAGTCCGAGCACGCCCTCGAGCGCATCGCCGACAAGACCTACGGCGTGTGCGAGGTCTGCGGGAACCCGATCGGCAAGAATCGGTTGATGGCCTTTCCCCGTGCCACAATGTGCATGACATGCAAGCAGCGCGAGGAGCGTCGCTGACCAGCGACTCTCGACCCATCACCCGCACCCCGCGGCTCGGGTCCGTCCTCGTCGTCGCGCTCATCGCCTGGGCGGTCGACCTGGGCAGCAAGATCCTCGTCGTGCACCAGCTCACGGGGCACGCACCGGTCGACGTCGTCGGCTCGCTGCTGCGGTTGAACCTGACCCGCAACGCCGGCGCCGCGTTCAGCACGGGCACGTCGGTGACTCCGGTGATCACGGTGTTCGCGATCGTCGCGCTCGTCGCGGTCCTGATCCTTGCGCGGCGTACCGGCGACCTGGTCTGGGCCTGGGCGATGGGCCTGCTGCTCGCCGGCATCGGCGGCAACCTCACCGACCGGCTCTTCCGCGACCCGGGCCCGTTGCGCGGTCACGTCGTGGACTTCCTGGAGCTCCCGCACTGGCCGGTCTTCAACGTCGCCGACGTCTGCATCACCGCGGCCGCCGTCCTCATCGTCGTGCAGGCCGCGCGCAACATCCCGCTGGCCGGCCCTGCCGGCCCTGCCGGCCCGACAGGCTCTGCCGGCGCGGAGGACAACGGGCCCGCGGAGGACTCGTGAGCGAGGAGCGGGCGCTGCAGGTGCCCGAGGGCCTCGCGGGCGAGCGCGTGGACGTCGGGCTGGCCCGGATGTTCGGGATCTCACGCTCCAAGGCCGCCGACCTGCTCGGCCAGGGTCTGGTCCAGCTCGACGGCAGTGCCGCCGCGAAGTCCGACCGGCTGCTGCCGGGAACGCTGCTGGAGGTGAGCCTGCCGCCGGTCACCGACCCGCTGGAGGTCCACGCCGAGATGGTCGAGGGCATCAAGATCATCCACGACGACGAGTCGATCGTGGTGATCGACAAGCCCGTCGGCGTCGCCGTGCACCCCTCGATGGGGTGGACCGGACCGACGGTCGTCGGCCACCTGGTCGCGGCCGGCTACCGGATCGCGACCAGCGGCGCTCCCGAGCGCCAGGGGATCGTCCAGCGCCTCGACGTCGGCACCTCCGGCGTGATGGTGATCTGCAAGGGCGAGCGCGCCTACTCGGTGCTCAAGAACGCCTTCCGGCACCGCGAGATCGACAAGATCTACCACGCGCTGGTCCAGGGCCACCCGGACCCGCTCGAGGGCACCATCGACGCCCCGATCGGTCGTGCACCGAAGTCGGACTGGAAGTTCGCGGTCCGCGAGGACGGGAAGCACAGCGTCACGCACTACGCAACGCTGGAGGCGCACCGGTTCGCGAGCCTCCTGGAGATCCAGCTGGAGACCGGCCGGACCCACCAGATCCGGGTGCACATGGCAGCGCTGAAGCATCCCTGCGTCGGCGACCTCACCTACGGCGCAGACCCGACGCTGGCCAAGAAGCTGGGTCTGGAGCGACAGTGGTTGCACGCCGTACGGCTCGGCTTCACCCACCCGGACTCGGGGGAGCACGTCGAGTACGCCTCGGAGTACCCCGACGACCTCGCCAGCGCCCTGGAGAAGATCCGTGATGCCCACTGAGGACCGCGATCTGACGTTGCGACCCGCGACGTCCGAGGACCTGCCCGAGATCGCCGAGCTCTTCATCGCCACCCGGCGGGACGCCGTGCCTGCGATGCCGCCGACGGTCTCCGGGCCGGACGGCATCAGGGCCTGGTTCGCCGAGCACGGCGCCGAGCGGGAGATCTGGGTCGCCGAGGACGACCGGATCGCCGGGTTCGCCCAGGTCAAGGACGCCTGGCTCGAGAGCCTGTACGTCGGCCCCGACCGCCAGGGATCCGGGATCGGCTCGGCCCTGCTCGAGGTCGTCAAGGCGCAGTGCCCCGACGGGTTCGCGCTCTGGGTCTTCGCCAGCAACATCCGGGCCCGCGGCTTCTACCACCGGCACGGGCTGGTCGAGCTCGAGCACACCGACGGATCGGCGAACGCCGAGCGCTCTCCCGACGTGCGGATGGTCTGGCCGGGCGCGGAACCGCTGGGCTACCTGCGCGGCCAGATCGACGCGGTCGACGACGACCTCGCGCTCCTGCTCGCCCGCCGCTTCGCACTGACCGCGACCGTGCAGGGGTTCAAGGACAACCCCGGGCAGGTCGGCCGGGACCCCCTGCGCGAGGCCGAGATCGCCGCCCGGATGGCCGCGCACGCCCCGGGTCTCGGGCAGGCCGCGATCGCGCGGATCATGCACACCGTGATCACCGAGTCGCTCGAGGCCTACGAGCGGGACCGCTGAGGCGCGCGTCACCCACCGCGCCGGAACCACCGAACCACGACGAACGTTGGAGAAGACATGCACCAGCACTTCAACGGCCTGAAGACCGCACTGCTCCTCGGTGGGATCTTCGGCCTCCTGCTCGCCATCGGCGGCGCGATCGGCGGCGCCACCGGCAACATGGCGTTCATCTGGATCTTCGCGCTGATCGGTTTGGGCACCACGGCCTACGGCTACTGGAACTCCGACAAGATCGCCATCCGCGCGATGCGCGCCTACCCGGTGACCGCCGAGCAGCAGCCGGGGATGTACCGGATCGTCCAGGAGCTCTCGGCCAAGGCCGGCCAGCCGATGCCGAGCCTGTTCGTCTCGCCGACCGACGCCCCGAACGCCTTCGCCACCGGCCGCAACCCGCAGCACGCGGCGGTGTGCTGCACCGAGGGCATCCTGGGGCTCCTCGACGAGCGGGAGCTGCGCGGGGTGCTCGGCCACGAGCTGATGCACGTCTACAACCGCGACATCCTCACCTCCTCGGTCGCCGCCGCGGTCGCGGGCGTGATCACCTCGGTGGCGCAGATGATGATGTTCGCCTCGATGTTCGGCGGTGGCCGCGACGACGAGGACGGCCCCAACCCGCTGGTCCTGCTGCTGATGTCGCTGCTCGCCCCGATCGCCGCCTCGGTGATCCAGATGGCGATCTCGCGCACCCGTGAGTACGACGCCGACGAGGACGGCGCCCGCCTGACCGGCGACCCGATGGCCCTGGCAAGCGCGCTGAACAAGCTCGAGAACGGCGTCGCGGCCCGTCCGCTGCAGCCGACGCCGCAGCTGCAGAACGCCAGCCACCTGATGATCGCCAACCCGTTCCGGGCCTCCGACGTCTCCCGGCTGTTCTCCACCCACCCGCCGACAGCCGACCGGATCGCCCGTCTCCAGGAGTTCGCCCGGCGGGGTCCTGGCGGCTTCTAGAGCCGCTTCCCAGCGACACGCGGGACGTGTCGGAGGTGGCTGCCAGACTGTCGTAGGCTGGCGCTCTTCCCCCTCGGAGCGTCCAGCCGGACCCGTCCGTGAATTCCCCTTGGCGACCCTCCGGGAAGGTGTGAACCCCGCTCCATGACGACCGGCGACGACTTCGTCCACCTGCACGTGCACACCGAGTACTCGATGCTCGACGGCGCCTCGTTGCTGGACGGCCTCTTCTCCCGGACCAGCGAGCTGGGGATGTCGTCGATCGCGATGACCGACCACGGCAACCTGCACGGTGCCTACGACTTCTACTCCAAGGCCAAGAAGTACGGCGTCAAGCCGATCATCGGCATCGAGGCCTACGTCACCCCGGGCACGCAGCGCTCCGAGCGCCGCCGGGTCCGGTGGGGCAAGGGCGACGCCGCCGAGGAAGGTGGCGACGACGTCGCGGGCGGTGGCGCGTACACCCACATGACGATGTGGGCCGAGACCACCGAGGGCATGCACAACCTGTTCCGGCTCTCCTCGCGCTCCAGCCTCGAGGGGTACTTCTACAAGCCCCGGATGGACAAGGAGCTGCTGCAGACCTACAGCAAGGGCCTGATCGTCAGCACCGGGTGCCCCAGCGGCGCGATCCAGACGCGGCTGCGCCTGGGCCAGTGGGACGAGGCGGTCGCCGAGGCCGGGGAGCTGCAGGAGATCTTCGGGCGCGAGAACGTCTTCCTCGAGCTGATGGACCACGACATCTCGATCGAGAAGCGGGTCCGCGACGACCTGCTCAAGCTCGGCAAGCAGCTCGGCATCGCGCCGATCGCGACCAACGACTCGCACTACAACAACCCCGAGGACGCCGACGCGCACGACGCCCTGATCTGCGTGGCCTCCGGCAAGCGGCTCTCGGACACCAAGAGGCTCAAGTTCGACGGGGGCGGCTACTACATCAAGTCGCCCGCCGAGATGCGCGAGCTCTGGGCCGACCGCTTCGCCATGCCCGAGGCGTGCGACAACACCCTGGCGATCGCCGAGCGCTGCAACGTCGAGTTCACCGAGTCCACCGGCGGTTACATGGCGCGCGCCGACGTGCCCGCCGGCGGGACCGAGGACTCCTGGTTCCGCAAGGAGGTCTGGCGCGGGATCGAGGCGCGCTACCCGGGCGACAAGCTCGACCAGGCCGTGCGGGACCGCGTCGAGATGGAGCTCGCGGTCATCTCCCAGAAGGGCTACTGCGGCTACTACCTGGTGGTCGCCGACTTCATCAACTGGGCCAAGAACAACGGCATCCGGGTCGGGCCGGGCCGTGGTTCGGGTGCGGGGTCGATCGCGGCGTACGCGCTGCGCATCACCGACCTGTGCCCGCTCGAGCACGGCCTGTTCTTCGAGCGCTTCCTGAACCCCGAGCGCCCCTCGATGCCCGACTTCGACATCGACTTCGACGACGCCCGGCGCGGTGAGGTGATCACCTACGTCAGCGAGAAGTACGGCGCGGACCGGGTCGCACAGATCGCCACCTTCGGTCGCCTCAAGGCCAAGGCGGCGATCAAGGACGCCGCCCGCGTGCTCGACCACGGCTTCGCGATCGGCGACAAGATCACCAAGGCGCTGCCGCCCGACGTGATGGGCAAGGGTGTCGCGCTCAAGGACATCTTCGACCCCGAGAACAAGCGCTACAACGAGGGCGGCGAGTTCCGCACGCTGCACGACCAGGACCACGACGTCCGCACGATCTACTCCACCGCGCTCGGCCTGGAGGGCCAGATCCGCAACTGGGGCGTGCACGCGGCCGGCGTGATCATGTCCAGCGAGCCGCTGATCGACATCGTGCCGATCATGGCGCGGCCCCAGGACGGCGCGATCATCACCCAGTTCGACTACCCGATGTGCGAGGCGCTCGGCCTGGTCAAGATGGACTTCCTGGGTCTCTCCAACCTGCGCATCCTCGAGGACGCCCTGGTCAACATCGAGGCCAACCGCGGCGAGACGGTGGTGCTCGAGGAGCTGCCCTTCGACGACCGGGCGACCTACGAGCTGATGGGCCGCGGTGACACCCTCGGCGTCTTCCAGCTCGACGGCAGCGGCATGCGCGCGCTGCTGCGCTCCATGCAGCCCGACCAGTTCGCCGACATCACCGCGGTCAGCGCGCTGTACCGCCCGGGCCCGATGGGCGCGGACTCCCACAACAAGTACGCGCACCGCAAGAACGGCCGCCAGCCGATCGAGCCGATCCACCCCGCGCTCGCCGAGGCCCTCGAGCCGGTGCTGGGGGAGACCTACGGCCTGATCGTCTACCAGGAGCAGGTGATGGCGATCGCGCAGGTGCTCGCCGGGTTCT
>JBJMIO010000095.1:0-12985 GCA_045806765.1 Marmoricola sp. | reverse complement strand
CTGGCGCGCCGTCGCACCGGACCAGCTGCGGTTCCTGGGTGCCCGTCTGGCCTGAGGTGCCGGACAGTGCTGGACAACGCGGTGCCGGGCGCGCTTGAGTGTGAGCCGGGTCACGTGGGGTGGCTCTCTCGGCAGATTCAGGAGTACTCGATGACTCACCGTCTTCGCATCGCGCTGTCCAGCGGCTTCGCCGCAGCCCTGGTCGCCCTCGCCTCGATCGTCGGACTCAGTCCGGCGCACGCGGCCGGGGCGTCGTACGTCGCCCTGGGCGACTCCTACTCCTCGGGTGTGGGAACCCGTACCTACATCAGCGACGGCACCAGCTGCCAGCGCTCGACGAAGGCCTACCCGTACCTGATCGCGCAGGCGCGGGGGTACGCGCTGAACTTCCAGGCGTGCTCGGGCGCGACCACCTCGACGGTGACCAGCAGCCAGCTGGGCGCGCTCTCGAGCACGACGCAGTTCGTGACCATGTCGGTAGGCGGCAACGACGCCGGCTTCTCCTCGGTGATCACCGAGTGCGCACTGCCCGCCTGGGCCAGTGACTGCGCCGGCAAGGTCGCGACCGCGAACTCCTTCATCAACAACACGCTCCCGGGCCGGCTGAGCACGCTCTACGCGAGCATCAAGTCGAAGGCTCCGAACGCCAAGGTCGTCATCGTCGGGTACCCGCGCCTGTTCAACGGCGAGGACTGCAACGCAGCGACCTTCTTCAGCCCCGACGACGAGTCGAAGCTCAACGCCACCGCCGACCTGCTCAACAGCAAGCTGGCGGCCGCAGCCTCGGCCAAGGGCTTCACGTTCGCCAACCCGACCAGCCGGTTCATCGGCCACGCGGTCTGCGGCAGCCCGGAGTGGCTCAACGGCCTCTCGAACCCGACCTCGGAGAGCTACCACCCGAACGTGACCGGGCACGCCTCGGGCTACTACCCCCTGGTGAACCCCCTGCTCGTCTGAGAGGACCGCTCGTGACAGCGACGTCGAGACCGCGTGCACTGGTCACCGGTGCGACCCGGGGGATCGGGCGTGCCACCGCGCTCGCCCTGGCCGGGGCCGGTTTCGACGTCGCCGTCACCGGGCGCACGGTGGCCGAGGGTCAGGGGCGGATCGCGCCCCGGGTCAGCGAGGACGAGACCCGCGACGCGACGCTGCTCCCCGTCGAGGGGAGCCTGCAGGCGACCGCCGAAGGCGTGACCGCGCTCGGCGCACAGTGCCTGCCGGTCCCGATGGACCTGGCCAACCGCACCAGCGTGGTGGAGGCGGTGGCCCGGGTGCACGCGGAGTGGGACGTGCTCGACCTGGTCGTCAACAACGGCTTCGTGCACCTGCCGCAGCAGCGCTTCCTCGACCTGACCGAGGACGCTCTGCTGCGCACCTGGCAGGGCAACTTCTACCACCAGCTGCTGCTGACCCACGAGGTGCTCGCGCCGATGCTCGAGCGTGGACGCGGCACGATCGTGAACATGGCGTCGAGCTCGGCCACCTACGACCCGCCTGCCGGTCCGGGCGAGGGTGGCTGGGGACTGGCGTACGCCGCGTCCAAGGCTGCCTTCGGCCGGATCGCCGGGAGCATCAACGCGGAGTTCGGCCGGCAGGGGATCCGGGCCTTCAACGTCGATCCGGGCTTCGTGATCACCGAGTCGGCGCTCGCGCGGGGCGGGACCGATGCGATCGCCCAGGGCGGCGGCTATCCCTCGGCCGACCCGTCGGACTCGGGGCGGGTGATCGCCTGGCTGGCCACCAGCCCGGAGGCGGACCGCTTCCGCGGCAAGGTCGTCTGGGCCCCGAAGCTCGCCGCCGACCTGGCCGGCACGGCGTCGTGAGCCGCGAGCTCACCAGCGAGGACCGTCTCGAGCTGGTCGGTCTCGTCTCGGCGTACGCCGCTGCCGTCGACGGGCGCGACTGGGAGGCGCTCGGGACCCTGTTCGTCGACGAAGCAGTGCTGGTGACTCCCGATCCGCCGCGGTCGCTGGCGCCGGTCGTCGAGTCGCACGGGCGCCAGGCGATCCTCGCGACCATCGGCGCGGTCGCGTCTTTCGCCTGCACCCTGCACCACCTCACCGGGAGCACCTGGTCGACGCTGGGCGAGTACGCCCTGGGGCGGACCACGGGTACCGCGCACCACGTCGAGGCCGGTGCGCAGCCGCGGTCGTGGGTCTGGCACGTGGTGTACGCCGACGCCTTCACGCGCACCGATCTCGGGTGGCGCATCGCCCGGCGCGAGCTGACCGTCCGGATGATCGAGGCACGTCCGATGGTCCAGGTGCTGCCGTTCGCCGGGCCGCAGACGTCCTGACCAGCTGTCCTGACCAGTAGCGTCAGCGCCATGGACTTCGACGTCATCGCGCCGGTCGGCAACGGTCGCACCGCGGACCCGGACTGGATGATCCCGTTCGCCCGTCACGTCGAGGCCTGCGGCTTCGACGCGCTCGTCGCGGTCGAGCACGCGGTGATGATGGCCGAGTACGACTCGCGCTACCCCTACGACGCCTCCGGACGGGTCGAGCTCGCCGCGGACTGCGCGGTGCCCGACCCGCTGGAGCTCCTGGGCTTCATCGCCGGCTCGACGACGCGCCTCGGCCTGGCTACGGGCGTCCTGGTGCTGCCCAACCACCACCCGGTCGTGCTCGCCAAGCGGATCGCCACCCTCCACGCGCTCTCCGGCGGCCGGTTCCGGCTCTGCGTGGGGATGGGGTGGATGCGCGAGGAGATCGAGGCGTGCGGGGTCGACTTCGAGACCCGGGGGCGTCGCGCGGACGAGCAGATCGCGGTGCTGCGCGCGCTGTGGAGCGGTGAGCCCACGACGTACGAGGGTGAGTTCTTCTCCCTCGCCCACGCGGTGTGCCGTCCGGCTCCGGGACCGCGCTCGATCCCGGTGCACGTCGGCGGTCACACCACGGCCGCGGCACGGCGGGCCGGGCGGCTCGGCGACGGCCTCCAGCCGCTGGGTGTCGCGGGGGAGCAGCTCGCCGAGCTGCGTGCGGTGATGGCGCGCAGCGCCGAGGAGGCCGGTCGTGATCCGGGTGCTCTCGAGCTCAGCCTCGGTCACCTGGTGACCCGGGTCGACGCCGACCGCGCGGGCCGGCTCGCCGAGGTCGGAGCCACCCGGCTGGTGCTCGCGATGTCGGACACCCCGGATCTCGCGCAGGCGTGCGACGAGCTCTCCGCGTGCGCCGAGCGGTTGGGCCTGCCTGGCATATAGTACGCATGTGCGTACTACTTCTCGGGTCCGGACCCTGCGCCGCGCGGTCACCGCGCTCGCGTCCCGTGCGCGCGCCGAACGGGCAGGAGAACTGAGCCTGACCCAGGTCGCCGTGCTGGGCCGCGTCATCGCCGAAGGCCCGATCACGCCGGGTGAGCTCGGTGCGCAGCTCGCGATGAGTCCGCAGTCGCTGACCCGGCCGCTCGGTTCGCTGGAGCGCGCCGGACTCGTCGTGAGGACACCGGACCCGGCTGACGGTCGCGGTGCACTCCTCGCGGTCACCGAGCACGGTCGGCGTGCGATGCGTGCCGAGATGGCTCCGCGCGAGCGCTGGCTCGCTGCTGCGGTGGAGGCGACCTGCAGCCCCGAGGAGCAGGACCTGCTCGCTCGTGCGGCCGAGGTGATGCTCAAGGTGGCCGCGTACGGCGGGGGTGTGTCGCCGGTGGAGCCGTGATCCGGCGGGCGGTCCTCCCGGCCGCCACCACGATGGCCGCCGTGCTCGGCTCGCTGGGCACCACGATGCTCCTGCGCGGGCTGACCCCGGTGCCGGCCCAGGCCAGCGTGCTGGCCGTCGTGCTGAGCCTGATGCTCGGTCGCAGTGCCGAGCGCGGGGTGCGCCTGGGGGTCGAGGCGGCGCTCGAGCTGGTGGTGGTCTCGCTCGGCGCCGCCGGTGTCGCGTGGCTGCTCGTGCACCAGCCGACGACGGGGCAGGTGCTGCTCGTGATCGGGCTCAGCGTCGGCATCCTGGCCCGTCACTTCTCCGGTCCCGTACGGCGCGCGGGCCGGGTGGTCACCCAGCCGTTCCTGGCGCTGCTGGTCACCCCGGTGCCGGTCGTGGTGGGCGCGACCGCGGCGCACCAGACCCGCGACCTCTTCGGATGGTCGCCGGTCGCGGCGCTCGTGGCCGTTCTCTGGACCGCCGCCCTGGCGCGGATCTCCGGGGCTCGTGCGACCGCGGAGGAGCCGCCTGCCCCCGCACACCGGACGCTCTCACGACGCCGCGTCGACGTCCCGACCCGGATGGCGCTGCAGATGCTGGTCGGCCTCGGTGCCGCCATGCTCGTCGGGCGGCTCCTGTTCGAGGACCGGTGGGCCTGGTGCGTCCTGTCGGCCTTCATCGTCGCGTCGGGCAACCGTGGCCGCGGTGACGTCGCGCACAAGGCGGCCCAACGCCTGGCCGGGGCCCTGGCGGGCACGGTGCTGGCGACGGTAGCGGTGCTGCACGTGCCGGCCGGTCACCGCTCGACGCTGGTGGTGCTCTTCGCGGTGATGGCGCTGGCGTTGGTGCTCCGCACGGTGAGCTACGCCTTCTGGGCGGCAGGGATGACAGCGATGCTCTCCCTGCTGCACGCCTACTACGGCTCGTTCGGGCAGAGCGGCGCCGACCAGCTGCGCGAGCGCCTCCTCGGGGTGGCGATCGGCTCGGCGCTCGGGCTGGCCGCGGCCTGGTTCGTGCTGCCGGTGCGGACCACGGAGGTCTTCCGGCGACGCCTGGCCGAGGCACTGCGCGCCCTCACCGAGGCCGACGGGACCTTCGCGGCGTCCCTGGCGGCGCTCGACGAGCTGGTCCCGACCCTGCGCGCCGGCGCCCGGCACCACGCGGGCGCACGCCGTCAGCTGGCGGCCGTGGCGGCCCTGCACGACCTTCCCGTCGACGGCGTGCTCGGGCGAGAGCTCCGCCGCGACGTCGTGCGCATCAGGCGATCGATGGTCGGACGGGACGACCCGTCACCCGAGGAGCTGGTGCCCGGGTTGCGGGCGGTGCAGGCGGCCGTGGCCCGCTGAGCCGGATCAGCCGCTCAGCCGGATCAGCCGCTCAGACGATCTGGTCCAGCAGTCCCGTGTCGACGTCGTAGATGAAACCGCCCACGGGCACGGTGTCGGGGATCAGCGGGTGGCTGGTCACCTTGTGCACGTCCCGCTTGAGGGTGCCGACCTGGTCCTCCACGACGTGGAAGGCGTGCCAGGACGCGTCCTGGCCGGTCAGCTCGCCGATCTGCTCCTGGAGCTCCGCCTCGGTCTTCGAGGTCATCGCGCACCGGGTGTGCGGCACGACCAGGATGCGCTCGACCTGGAGCAGGTGCACCCCGAGGACGAGCGCCTCGAGGGCGGCCTCGGTGACCCGTCCGCCCGGGTTGCGGAAGATCTTCGCGTCACCCGGCTTCAGGCCGAGCATGCCCAGCGGGTCGATGCGCGAGTCCATGCAGGTCACCAGCGCGACACCAGCGCGGGCGACGCCGTCGAACCCGGCGAGCTTGAAGTCAGCGGCGAACTCGCGGTTCGCCTCCAGCAGGTCGTCGAAGTCAGCGCTCACAACTGCAGGCTAGTAGGTCGCGCGCGCCGATCCTCACGCTGTCCGGTGGACGATCCGGGCCTCGTACCGCTTGACCGGTTTGGCCTCCTTCGCGCACGACTCCTTGCGCTCGCCCGAGGTGGTCACCGAGACCGCCACGAACCAGCGCCGCCCGTCGCGGTGACGGACCGACCATGCGTCCACCTCGGGCACGACCTCGAGGTCGTCGAGGCCCAGCACGCCCTCGGTGCGGCGTACGAGGTCCTCGGCAACCTGCGCCCCGGCCGAGTACGTCGAGCGCCCGCGGTAGCCGCTGAGCACCAGCTGGCCGCGGCGCGCGCCGGCCAGCAGCCCGGTCGCGTCCAGCACGCGCCCGTGCAGGACGCCGGAGGGCAGCAGCACGGTGGTCGCGGCGAACCGGTGCCCCGAGGTATGGGTGACCTCCCAGACGTGGTCGGGATCGATCGCGGCGGCAGCGATCCCCACCGGGCGGCCCAGCCGGGCGCAGCAGGTGTCGCGCGTGCCGTTGGTGCACACCAGCAGGACCGGTTCGGTGGTCGGGGTGAGCGAGGGCAGCGAGGAGCGCGCAGCCTCCATGTCACCGCGCGCGACCGCCTCCCAGTCCAGGGCGAGGAGCTCGGTGGGCGAGGCCACCGAGCCGACCAGCAACCAGCTCGCGCCGGGACGGGTGTGAGCGACCAGCACGGCGCGCCCGCCCTCGTGACCGGCATCGGCGTGCCTGCCGGGGCGGCGTACCAGGCTCGGGCGGACACCGTGCTCGCCGGCCGCGACCTCGATCCGGGCGCCGAGCCCGGCGTCGAGGTGCGAGTCGGTCCACGCCTTCGCGCCCCACGGGCCGTTCTGCTCCAGGCAGACCCAGCCGACGGCGTCGGGCGCTGAGCCGACCAGCTCCTCCCCGGCCGCCGCGGAGGCGTCGGTGCAGGTCTGCTCGCTGTGCTGTGCGTTGGTCATTCAGGCGCCGATCCCGAGGAGTGGTGTAGTGGCGCCGCGGGTCGCGGCTCCACGGAACAGCAGGGCCGCCATCAGCCCGGCCAGGAGCGCGGAGCCGGCGGCCCCGAGAAAGATCGCGTGCAGCTGCTCGATGCCGGCGTGCTGGAGCAGGTCGGAGTACGCCGAGCAGCGCGTCTTCCCCCCGCACACGTCGCTGGGCTGCGGGAAGTCACCCGAGACCGCGTAGTAGCGCCGCAGGCCGAGCGTGGTCAGCGCAGAGATGCCGACCAGCATGCCGACCATCCGGCTGACCACCAGCATCGCGCTGGTGACCCCGTGCGAGGCCGCGTCCGTGGTGGCCAGCAGGGCGGCGTTCACCGGGGCGAGGGCGAGCCCGAAGCCGAGGCCGGTGACGGCCAGGACCGATCCGGAGGAGAGGTGGTGGTGCAAGGAGTCCACGTCCCACGCCGCCATCCGCCAGAATCCCAGCGAGGCCAGCACCAGACCGGCCGCGGCGACCGCACCGGCGGGCAGCGAGCGGGTCAGGAACCCGCCGGCCAGGGCGCCGATCGGCAGGGCGACCAGCAGCTCGACGAGGGTCAGCGCCGCCTTCACCTGCGAGTCGCCGTACACGCTGACCCGCGCGAAGACGGGGATGTCGACCAGGGCCGCGATCAGGGCGGCGCCGACGAAGAAGCTGACCAGCAGCGAGCCCCAGGCCGGCCGTGCCGCGAAGGCGCCGCGGGGGATCAGCGGCGCCTCCGCCCGGCGCTGGTGCACGACGAAGGCGATCAGGGCGACCGCGGCGACCGCTAGGTAGACCGGGCCGGCGTCGGAGAAGACCTGCACCTCCGGGTTCGCGGTGGCGAACGCCAGGATCACCCCGCCCAGCGCGATCGCCAGCAGGAGCGCTCCGGGCAGGTCGGCCTGGCGCACGCTCGCCAGCCAGCTGCGCACGTCGAGGAACGCGACGCGCGGTGCGAGGACGAGCCAGGCCAGCAGCACCAGGCCCAGTCCGACCGCGACGAACCCGAGGGGGGAGAACCACACCGAGCCGGTCAGTCCGTCCTCGCCGTAGGGGACGAACGGAGCGCCCCAGCGCACCGAGGTGACCAGCTTCTCGGGCTGACGCATCACCAGCAGCAGGGCCGCGATCCAGGCGGCGAGAAGCAGCAGGCCGACCACGTCGACGCGTCGTCGCGCACGCGTCACCTCGGTCGTCGAGCCCGGGGACCGCCGTCCGAGCGCCACGACGCCGGCGGCCAGCACCAGTCCCGCGGCCAGGTTGATCCAGAAGATGTCGCGCCAGTCGCCGACGGCGAGCACCGCGGCGCCGTACAGGGGTCCGAGCACGCTGCCCAGCTCCTGGACCGCGCCGACCACACCGAGCGGGACCCCACGCTTCTCCACCGGGTAGAGGTCGGCCACCAGCGCCAGAGTGACGGGCACCAGGCCGCCGCCGCCGACGCCCTGGAGGAAGCGTCCGGCCACCAGGCTCGGCAGGTCGTACGCCGCGGCGGTGACCAGCGAGCCGAACCCGAAGACCAGCAGCGAGCCGACCAGGACGGGCAGCCGCCCCCGCAGGTCGGCGATCCGGCCGATCAGCGGCAGCATCGCGACGTAGCCGAGCAGGAAGCCGCTGATGATCGGCGCCGCACGCTGCAGCTGCTCGATGCTCAGGCCGACCGAACCCATCATGTCGGGCAGCGAGAGCACCACGACGTAGGTGTCGGCGGCGGCGAAGGCGACGGCCACCGCGGCCAGGGCGAGCAGGGCGCTGGAGCCCCGCGAGCGCGCGCGGTCGGTGTTCACGGCTCGGTGTTCACGGCTCGGTGTTCACGGCTTGGTGATCGTGACGTCTTCGCCGTAGTCGAACGTCAGGTCGTAGGTCACGTCGCCCGCACCGGAGAAGAACGTGCCGGTGACCCGCAGCGTCGCGATCCGGTTGCTCCCGTCGATGCCGACCTCGGTCCGGTAGGTCCCCGACGCCTTGGCGCTCGGGATGATCGGTGCGACCAGGGAGCCGGGCAGCGTGCCGGCGAAGGTGGTCACGATCTGCTTGCCGTCACGCTTCTGCCCGGTCTTCTTGGCCCCCTGGAGCTGCGTCAGCAGCCCGGAGATCCCCGCGGACGGGTCGGCGAAGGTGGCGGGGTCCGGGGCGCTGTACTCGGAGGGGTTGATGACCGAGTAGCCCGAGGAGAACGGCAGCTTGGCGTAGACCTTGCCGTCGACCGCGACGATCGGGACGTCGGCGGTGATCCCGAGCAGCAGCGCCTTGACCGAGCCCTTGAAGGCCGGCTGGTGCGTCAGCGTGCCCTCGGCACCGAGCACGGCGTCGCCCTTGGTCGGCTTGGAGGCGGTCGACATCGTGAACTGCACGCTGGGGGCCGCGTCGAAGTTCTTCTTCGCCGCCGCGAGTGCCGTGGCCGGGTCGCTGCTGGCCGACTTCCCGCCCGACGGGCCTCCGCACGCGATCAGGACGACCGCGAGGAGCAGGGCCCCTGCCGCGAGGAGTGCGGTGCGGCCGGTGCTGCGCTGCGACGTCATGGGCCTAGCCTGCCAGAACGGTGCCGGGGAGCGGCCCGGCGCACGCGGTGACCGGCTGGCTGCCCGGCGTACCGGAGCCGTCGCGCCGTCCGTCGGCCTCCGGGAGGTCGACGGGTGCGCCGCTGGCAGCCGCAGCCCTGGCCGGAGCCGGGCCCGCCCAGGCGAAGACGAGCGTGTCCTCGCCCTTGAGGAAGCGGTGGCACCGGACGCCGCCGGTCGCCCGGCCCTTGCCGGGGTACTCCGAGAACGGGGTGACCTTCACCGAGCCGGCCTCCGTGCCCGGCAGCGCCGAGCTCGCGCCCGAGATCGTGACCACGACCGCGTTCTCGGGATCAAGCCCGCCGAACCAGGTGGCCCGCGCCGTGCCGGCGAGCTTGATGCCGGCGATGCCGCCGCCCGAACGCCCCTGGGGTCGGACGGCTGAAGCGCCGAAGTGCAGCAGCTGGGCGTCATCGGTGATGAAGCAGAGCTCCTCCTCGCCGGTGCGCAGCTCGAGCGCTCCGACGACAGCGTCGCCCTCGGCCAGGGTGATGACGTCCCAGTCCTCGCGGTTCGAGAGGTACTCGGGCTTGACCCTCTTGACCACACCCAGTGCGGTGCCGAGCGCCAGGCCGGGGGAGTCGGGGGAGAACGTGGTCAGGGCCAGCGCCCGCTCGTCGGCCTCCAGGGTCAGGAACTCACCCACCGGGGCGCCGCCCTGCAGGTTCGGGTTGCTCGCGGTGCTCGGCAGCGCGGGGAGGTCCAGCACGCCGAGCTTGAGCACCCGTCCGGCCGAGGTGAGCACGCCGACCTCGCCGCGTGCGGTCGAGGTGACCATCGAGACGACCACGTCGTGGCGGGCCCGGGCGCCGCCGGCCGCCGGTGCCTGGGCGTCGGTGCTGCGCGCCAGCAGGCCGCTGGAGGAGAGGAAGACGTGGCACGGGTCGTCGGCCACCTCGAGCGGGGTGGCGGTGGTCGTGGTGGCCACCCCGGACGCCTCGAGCAGCACCGTGCGGCGCGGGGTGCCGTAGGTCTTCGCGACGTCGGCCAGCTCCTCGGAGACCACCTTGCGCAGCTTGGCCTCGTCGCCGAGGATCTCGTCGAGCCCGGCGATGGTCGTGGCCAGCTCGTCACGCTCCTTGTCGAGCTCGAGCTTGGAGAAGCGCGTCAGGCGGCGCAGCGGCATGTCGAGGATGTAGTTGGCCTGGATCTCGGTGAGGTCGAAGACCGACATCAGGCGCTCCCGGGCCGCCTCGGCGTTGTCGCTGGCGCGGATCAGCTGGATGACCTCGTCGATGTCGAGGATCGCGAGCAGCAGGCCCTCGACCAGGTGCAGCCGGTCGGCGGCCTTGCCGCGGCGGTAGGTCGAGCGCCGGCGCACGACCTCGAAGCGGTGGCCGAGGAAGACCTCGAGCATCTCCTTGAGCCCGAGCGTGCGCGGCTGCCCGTCGACCAGGGCGACCGCGTTGATGCCGAAGGAGTCCTCGAGCGGGGTGCTCTTGAACAGCTGCTCGAGCAGGGCCTCGGGGTGGAAGCCGTTCTTGACCTCGATGACCAGGCGCAGGCCCTTCTCCCGGTCGGTGAGGTCCTTGACGTCGGCGATGCCCTGCAGCTTCTTGGCCTGGACGAGCTTCTTGATCGCCTCGATCACGCGCTCGGTGCCCACGCCGTACGGGAGCTCGGTGACCACGATGCCCTTGCGGCGCGCGGTGACCGACTCGATCCGGGTGGTGGCGCGCATCTTGAAGGAGCCGCGGCCGGTCTCGTAGGCGTCGCGCACGCCCTCGAGGCCGATGATCTTGCCGCCGGTGGGCAGGTCGGGGCCGGGGATGAAGCGCATCAGCGCCTCGACGTCGGCGGTCGGGTGGGTGATCAGGTGGCGCAGTGCCTGGACCACCTCGATGAGGTTGTGCGGGGCCATGTTGGTGGCCATGCCGACCGCGATGCCGGTCGCGCCGTTGACGACCAGGTGCGGGATCGCCGAGGGCAGCACCGAGGGCTCGACCTCACGGCCGTCGTAGTTCGGGCGGAAGTCGACGGTGTCCTCGTCGATGGTCGCGGTCATCGCGACCGCGGCCGGTGCCATCCGGCACTCGGTGTACCGCATCGCGGCGGGCGGGTCGTCGGGCGAGCCGAAGTTGCCGTGCCCGTCGATGGTCGGGACCCTCAGCGACCACGGCTGGGCCTGGCGGACCAGCGCGTCGTAGATCGCGGTGTCGCCGTGCGGGTGGAAGCGACCCATGGTCTCGCCGACCACACGGGAGGACTTCACGTGACCGCGGTCGGGACGCAGTCCCATGTCGTGCATCGAGTAGAGGATCCGCCGCTGGACCGGCTTGAGGCCGTCGCGGGCGTCGGGCAGGGCCCGGGAGTAGATGACCGAGTAGGCGTACTCGAGGAAGCTCGCCCGCATCTCGTCACCCACGTCGATGTCGACGATGTGCTCTTCGAAGTCCTCGGGGGGTGCGGTGCCGCGGCGTGCCATGCGCGCATTCTCGCAACAGGCGACGACGTTTCGGATCCGGGGCTCGCCGTGGTTGACATCCGGACCGCCGCGGAGCAAAGTTGTTATCAACCAAACGGTTGAATAACAGGAGGAAGTCATGGCCACCGTCGTCGCCCATGCCGTCACCTCGCTCGACGGGTTCATCGCCCGCAACGACGACAGCGTCGGTCCGATCTTCGACTGGTACGGCAACGGCGACACCGAGCTGCTCGGGGGCGGTGGAGGCTGGACCTTCAACGTCTCCGCGGCCTCGGCGGCTTACTGCCAGCCGTGGTGGGACTCCTGCGGCGCGGTCGTGATGGGCCGGCGGCTCTTCGACATCACCAATGGCTGGAACGGCGTTCCCTCGGTCGGTGACCACGTGTTCGTGGTGACCCACGAGCCCCCGACCGACTGGGTGCCGAGCGAGACCCTGAGCGCCGAGGACGCACCGTTCACGTTCGTGACCACCGGGGTCGCCGACGCGGTGGCCCGGGCCCAGGACGTCGCCGGGGACCGCACGGTGGCGGTCTGCGCCGGTGACGTCGGGGGCCAGGCGGTCGCCGCCGGCCTGGTCGACGAGATCGCGGTCGACATCGCCCCGGTGCTGCTGGGAGAGGGCAAGCGGTACTTCGGGAACGCCGTGGTTCCCGAGGGTCTGCTGGAGGATCCGGTGGTCGTCCAGGGCCACCGGGTGCTGCACCTGCGCTACCGGGTCCGTGCGGGGGACACGGCGCTCACCTGAGCCCGGTACATTTCGGGGGTGACCGCGGCTGACTCCGACGAGGTCCGGGCGGCGGCCGGCACGGCCGGCGCCCCGGACACCTGGCCCGCGCACTGGGAAGCCGACGTCGTCCTGCGCGACGGCCGCACCGGGCACGTGCGCCCGATCACCCCCGAGGACGGCGACGCGCTGGTGGCCTTCTACGCCGACGTCTCGGACCGCTCGAAGTACTTCCGCTTCTTCGCCCCGATGCCGACGCTCTCCGAGCGCGACGTCGCCCGGTTCACCCAGGTCGACCACCGGGCCCGGGTCGCCTTCGTGCTGACGGTCGCGGAGAAGATCCTCGCCGTCGCCAGCTACGAGCTGCTCGAGGACGGCGAGGCCGAGGTGGCCTTCCTGGTCCAGGACGCCCACCAGGGCCGCGGCATCGGCCAGCTCCTGCTCGAGCACCTGGCCCAGGCCGCGCGCGAGCGCGACGTGCACCGCTTCGTCGCCGAGGTGCTGCCCGACAACCAGCGGATGCTCCAGGTCTTCTACGAGCAGGGCTACCAGGTCACCGGCGGCTGGGACGAGGGCGTGATGCACCTCGAGTTCAACATCGACCCGACCGACACCGCGATGGGCGTGATGGCCGCGCGCGAGCACCGGGCCGAGGCTGCCTCGATCGAGACCTTCCTGACCGCGCGCAGCGTCGCGGTGATCGGTGCGTCACGGCGCTCGGACACGATCGGTGCCGCGCTGGTGCGCAACCTGGTGCTCGGTGACTACTCGGGCCGGATCTACGTCGTGAACCCGACCGCCGAT
>JBJMIO010000094.1:0-5909 GCA_045806765.1 Marmoricola sp. | reverse complement strand
TGGATCCGCGTGACCGCGAACCCGGCGCACCGCCTCTACGAGGCCAGCCGGAAGAACAACGTCTCGCTGCGCCGCGTCATCCTGGGCGGGACCCCGGGGCACCGCACCGTCGAGGTGCCGCGCTACGGGTTGATCGACAGCGAGTCGTTCGTCCAGCAGGGCGGCGGCTTCTAGCCGGTCCCTGCTCGTCGCCTCGCCGCCTGCTGGTGATCAGTGGGCGGCGAGGTACGCCTCGCGCACGGTCGAGGAGACCCGGCCGCGGTCGGGGACCTCGAAGCCGTTCTCGCGGGCCCAGACCCGGATGTCGGCCGGGCTGGGTCCGCCGGCGCGGTTGCGCTTGCGTCCACCGCCGCGACGGGCGTGCCCGACGTAGAGGGCCAGCGCGTCGCGCAGCTTGTCGGCGTTCTTGGAGCTCAGGTCGATCTCGTAGTCCCGCCCGTCGAGCGCGAAGCTCACGGTCTCCTCGGCCTCGCTGCCGTCGATGTCGTCGACGAGGACGATGTTGACTTTCTGCGCCATTTCGAGATCCCCAATTCAAAGGTATTGGCTCACGCGACCTAATTGGCTCGCGAATACGCAGCGAGAATACCCTGCCGAGCCAATTTCAATGGAGGAGGGTTGCATTCCTCACTCGGGGCGCAGCAGCGGGAACAGAATGGTTTCGCGAATGCCCGCACCCGTGAGCAGCATGATCAGGCGGTCCACGCCCATGCCCATCCCGCCCGCCGGCGGCATGCCGTACTCCATCGCCTTGAGGAAGACCTCGTCGAGCTCCATCGCCTCGGGATCACCCGCGGCGGCCAGCAGCGACTGGGCCACCAGGCGCTCGCGCTGGACCACCGGGTCGTTGAGCTCGGAGTACGCCGGGGCGAGCTCGACGCCGTTGATGATCAGGTCCCACGCCTCGTTCAGGCCGGGCTTGGAGCGGTGCGCCTTGGCCAGCGGCTTGACCGCGGCGGGGTAGTCCATCACGAAGGTCGGCTGGATCAGGTCGTCCTCGCACAGCTGCTCGTAGAGCTCCACGACGATCTCCTCGGCGCCCCACTTCGCCTGCAGCTCGACGTCGCGGGCGCCGGCGTGCTTGCGCAGCACCTCCGCGGAGGTCTCGGCCGTGATCTCCTCGCCCAGCGCTTCGGAGACGAGCTCCAGGATCGGGGCCTGTCGCCACTCAGCCTCCAGGTCGATCTCGGAGCCGTCGCGACCCGGTACGACCGTGCGCCCGACCGCACGGGCCGCGTCCAGGACGAGGTCGCGGGTGAGCTGCATCATCGTGAACTGGTCGCCGTAGGCCTGGTAGGCCTCGAGCATCGAGAACTCGGCGGCGTGCGTGGAGTCCAGGCCCTCGTTGCGGAACGTCCGGCCGATCTCGTAGACCTTGTCGACCCCACCGATCATCGCGCGCTTGAGGTCGAGCTCGAGCGCGATCCGCAGCAGCATCGGCTGGTCGAGCGCGTTGAGGTGGGTCCGGAACGGGCGTGCCGCGGCGCCGCCGTTGGTGAGCTGGAGGATCGGGGTCTCGACCTCCAGGTAGCCCTGGTTGTCCAGGGTGCTGCGGATGCTGCGGAGCACGGTCGCCTTGGTCCGGACCATCTCGCGGGCCTCGGGGCGGATCATCATGTCGACGTACCGCAGCCGGATCCGCGCCTCGTCCGAGAGCGGCTTGTGCTCGTTGGGCAGCGGGCGCAGCGTCTTGGCCGCGATCTCCCACGACGCGGCCTGGACACTCAGCTCCCCGCGGCGGCTGGTGACCACCTCTCCGCGCACGGCCAGCAGGTCGCCGAGGTCGACCAGCGCCTTGAAGTCGGCCAGCGACTCCTCGCCCACGTCGGCCAGCGAGAGCATCACCTGGATCTCGCTGCCGTCGCCCTCGCGCAGGCGGACGAAGCAGAGCTTGCCGGTGTTGCGCAGGAAGATCACCCGCCCGGCGATCGCGACCGTCTCGCCGGTGTGCGTGTCCGGCTCGAGCTCGCCCGCCTCCAGCTTCGGGTCCCACGCCTCGCGGATCTCCTTGACCGTGTGCGTGCGCTCGACCGCGATCGGGTACGCCTGCCGCCCCGACTCCAGCAGCCGCGCCCGCTTCTCGTGCCGCACCTGCATCTGCTCGGGCAGGTCGTCGGCAGCGGTCTCGTCGGTCATGGGAGAAGGCTACTGAGCCCCACCTCCCGCGACCCGCCCGGGACGCCGGTCAAGAACTGCGCGACCCGCCCGGGACGCCGGTCAAGAACCGCGCGACCCGCCCGGGACGCCGGTCAACAGGCACACGAGGCGCCCGTCAAGCGGCTTGCCTGTGGATCGCGAGGGCGCACCCGTACGGCGGACAGCAATCCTCACTCATGGCTGACCACCTCCTCACCTCGGCGTTCCCGCTACCTCTCGACGAGCCATTCACCGTGGCCCAAGCCGCTGCCGCTGGCATCTCGCGCCATGCCCTCGCCCGGCTTCTCGGTGAAGGCTTCGTGCGACGTGTCCTGGTCGGCGTCTACGTAGCTGCCCAAGCCCCTGACACGCCGCGCCTGCGTGCTCGGGCAGCCCGACTCGTCGTCGCGGACCGCTACGTCGTGACCGACGAGAGCGCCGGTTGGATCGCCGGTGCGCGGATGATCCTCGGCCCGGGCGCTCACCGCAGCGCACCGCCGCTCACGGTTTTCGCGGCCGATCGCGGCTACCGGCTCCGCAACGGGATGGTCGCGAGCGGTTCGCGTGATCTGGGGTCAGGAGACGTGATCGAGATCGAGGGAGTCCGACTGACCACGCCGTTGCGCACTGCGCTCGACCTCGGCCGACTCCGGCACCGTGATCGCGCCATCGCCGCGATCGACCAGCTGCTCCGACTCGGGCTGTTCGAGCGCGAGCACCTGTTGTTCGAGGTGGGTCTCGCCCGGGGCCTGCGCGGAGTACGCCAGCTGCGCTGGCTCGCGCCGATCGGCGACGCCAGGAGTGAGTCGCCCGGCGAGTCGGCCCTGCGACTGCGCTGTCACGATGCCGGTCTCCGCCCCACGCCGCAGTACGAGATCCGCGATCCCAACGGACGACTGCTCGGCCGCGGGGACCTCGTCGTCGAGGATCTGCGACTGCTGATCGAGTACGACGGGGCCTACTGGCACGAGCCTGAACGAAAGGCTCACGACACGTCGCGACGGCACGCGATCGAGGACGCCGGCTGGACCGTGCTGGTCCTTCGACGCGGTGACGTCTTCGGACCGCGCCAACGTGCGGTCCCGCTCATAGCCGAGGCAGCACGAACGGCTCGGCGGAACCTCGGCGACGTACGGCTGCACGACCTGCGGTCAGCTTGATCAGCATCTCAGGCGGCTCGCGGTGTTTTGGACCGGCGGCGCGGGCGGCTCGCGGTGTTTTGGACCGGCGGCGCGGGCGGCTCGCGGGAGGGCGTTACTGGTTGCGGGCGAAGACGAGCTCGAGGCCGCGCAGGGTGAGCCAGGGCTGGTGGTCGGTGATGGACCGGCACTCCTCGACGACCACGGGGGCGAGGCCGCCGGTGGCGATCACGTGCACGGTCTCCGTGGGTACGCCGAGCTCCTCGATCATCCGCGCCACGATCCCGTCGACCTGGCTGGCGAAGCCGAAGACCATGCCGGACTGGAGCGCTTCGACGGTGTTCTTGGCGATCACGGTGCGGGGGCGGAGCAGCTCGACCTTGCGCAGCTGCGCGCCGCGGCGGCCGAGCGCCTCGAGCGAGATGTCGATGCCGGGAGAGATCGCGCCACCGACGTACTCCCCGCGCGGGCTGACGACGTCGAAGGTGGTGGCGGTGCCGAAGTCCACGACGATCGCCGGGCCGTCGTACAGGGTGGCGGCGGCGAGGGCATTGATGACCCGGTCCGCGCCGACCTCGCGCGGGTTGTCCATCAGCACCGGTACGCCGGTGCGCACGCCCGGCTCGACGACCACCGCAGGTACGTCGTCGAAGTAGCGCACCAGCATGTCGCGCCACTCGTGCAGCACCGCGGGCACCGTCGCGCACACCGAGACCCCCGAGACCGCGCCGCCCTCGTCGAGCAGTGCCTCGCTCTGGTCGAGCATCCCGCTGATCAGGACGAACCACTCGTCGGCCGTGCGCGTCTCCAGCGTCGAGACGCGCCAGTGGTCGAGCACCTCACCGGCCCGGAGCAGGCCCAGGGTGGTGTGGGAGTTGCCGATGTCGGCGGTCAGCAACGTCATTCGGGAAGGTCCATCCCGAGGTCGAACACCTTCACCGAGTGCGTCAGGGCACCGACCGAGATGAAGTCCACCCCGGTCTCGGCGACCTCGCGCGCGCGGTCGAAGGTCAGGCCGCCGGACGCCTCGAGCACCGCGCGCCCGGCGGTGATGCGCACCGCCTCGGCCATCGTCTCGTTGCTCATGTTGTCCAGCAGGATGCGCCCGCAGCCGACCTCGAGGAGCTCGCGGAGCTGGTCGAGGTCGGTGACCTCGACCTCGACCTCGAGGTCCGGGTAGTGCTTGCGCACCGCCTCGTACGCCGGCACCACACCGCCGGCGGCGACCACGTGGTTGTCCTTGACCAGCGCCATGTCGGAGAGGCTGAAGCGGTGGTTGACCCCGCCACCGCAGCGCACGGCGTACTTCTGCAGGGCACGGAAGCCCGGCAGCGTCTTGCGGGTGTCCAGGACGCGCGCGTTCGTGCCCTCCAGCGCGTCCACCCAGGCAGCCGTCGCGGTGGCGATCCCGGAGAGGTGGCAGGCGAAGTTGAGGGCGGTGCGCTCGGCGATCAGCAGGCTGCGCACCGGGCCGGTCGCGCGCAGAACGACGTCACCACTCCGGACCCGGCTGCCGTCGGGGAGCCGGTCGGTCACGCTGACCGCGTCGCCGCCGACGTAGGCGAAGACGAGCGCGGCGATGCCGAGGCCGGCCACGACGCCGTCCTCGCGCGCACCGAAGTCGGCGGTCACCTCGACGTCGGGCAGGGTCGCCTCGCTGGTCACGTCGACGCCGGTCCCGTCCGGGGGCAGGTCCTCGGCGAGCGCAGCGGCGACCGCGGTGTGGATCGCGCGCGGGTCGAGCCCGGCGGCGGCGAGCTCGGCGACCAGGTCGCCCGGCAGCTCGTCGTACGGCGTTCTGAGGATCACAGCGCGAGCCTCCGAGCGCCAGAGCTTGCTCGAGGCCGAGGAGGCGAAGCGCAGTTGAGGAACGAAGTGAGGATCACAGCTGCCCCTGGTCGGTCGCCTCGGCGGGCCCGAAGGTCACGACCGGGGTGCCCGCCTGCAGCACCACGTCGAAGTGCCCGGCGTACGACGCGTCGTCGCGCTCGCCGAAGTCCTCGCGCCAGTGGGTGCCGCGGGTCTCCTGGCGCAGGGTGGCCGCCGCGGTGAGCGCGGCGCTGATCGAGACCAGGTTGGTCGTCTCCCACGACGCGGTGCCCTCCTCGCCCTCGATCCGGGCGAGGTCGGCGAGCTCGGTGGCCGCGATGCCGAGGCCCTCGGCGTTGCGCAGCACCCCGACGCGCTCGGTCATCGTCGCCTGCATCTCGGTACGGACCTTGGCCGCCACCACTCCGGGCTCCCGGGTGTCCGGCGCCGGCTCGGCCTGCTCGCGCAGCTCGCCGGGAAGCACCTGAGCGATCCGGCGGGAGAACACCAGCCCCTCGAGCAGGGAGTTCGAGGCGAGCCGGTTGGCCCCGTGCACCCCGGAGCAGGCGACCTCGCCGGTGGCGTAGAGACCGGGCACCGAGGAGCGCCCCCAGAGGTCGGTGGCCACCCCGCCGGAGGCGTAGTGGCAGGCGGGCGCGACCGGGATCAGCTCGGTCACCGGGTCGACGCCGTTGGCCCGCGCGGTGGCCAGGATGGTGGGGAAGCGCTTCTCCCAGAACTCACGACCCAGGTGCCGGGCGTCGAGCCACATGTGCGGCTGGCCTTCCTCGTGCATCCGCCGGGTGATCGCCTTGGCGACCACGT
>JBJMIO010000093.1:0-16374 GCA_045806765.1 Marmoricola sp. | reverse complement strand
GGAGTACAACGGCAAGTTCATGTCCAACCAGATGGTGCTGCGTGGCGGCTGTGCGCTCACGCCGCCGGGCCACGCCCGGGCCAGCTACCGCAACTTCTTCCCGCCGGGATCGCGCTGGGCGCTCTCCGGTGTCCGCCTCGCAGATGGCGGAGCCCCCACCACGAACCGAGGAGTGGCCTGATGGCCCTGGTCAAGGAACCCGTCGTCTCCGTGCTGCTGGACCCCGACTGGGCCAGCGGCTCGCTGGTCGAGGACGTGCGCCGCGGCTTCTCCGAGCATCCCCGGGCGCTTCCGCCCAAGTGGCTCTACGACGACGCCGGCTCGGTGCTCTTCGACGAGATCACCCGGCTCCCGGAGTACTACCCGTTCTCGCGCGAGCACGAGATCCTCACCGCCCACGCCGAGGAGATCGCCAGCGCGAGCGGTGCGACCACGCTGGTCGAGCTCGGCAGCGGGACCAGCGAGAAGACCCGGATCCTGCTGGACGCGTTCGCCGCGACCGACCGGCTGCGCTGCTTCGCCCCGGTCGACGTCTCCGAGGGGATCCTGCGCAGCGCGTCGGCCGAGATCTCCACCCGCTACCCGGGCGTCCAGGTCGAGGCGGTCGTCGGCGACTTCACCCTGCACCTCGCGCACCTGCCCAAGCATGGCCGCCGGATGGTGGCCTTCCTCGGCGGGACCATCGGCAACCTCTACCGCGAGGAGCGCGGCGCCTTCCTCGGTGCGCTGGCCGACAGCCTCGAGCCCGGCGACTCGCTGCTGCTCGGCACCGACCTGGTGAAGAGCGCGGACCGCCTGATCGCGGCCTACAACGACAGCCAGGGGGTCACCGCGCAGTTCGTGCTGAACTCGCTGCGGGTGCTCAACCGGGAGCTCGGTGCCGACTTCGACCTCGACGGGTTCTCCTACATCCCCTTCTGGGACGCCCACATGGAGCGGATGGACCTGCGGCTGCGCTCGGAGGTACCGCAGACCGTCACCATCCCGGGCGCCGACCTGGTGCTCGACCTGGCCAGCGGTGAGGAGATCCGCGTCGAGATCTCGACCAAGTTCCGGGTCAGCAACATCGCTGCCGAGCTCGAGGCCGCAGGCTTTGCGATCACGCGTGTGTGGACCGACGAGCACCAGGACTTCGCCCTGACCCTCGCGACCCTCCCGGACTGAGCTCCGGCGCTCGCTGCGGCCCCGCTTCCGTGGCATCGTGGCGCTGTGTCCGACGCGCCGATCATCGTCGTGGGTACTGCGATCGTGCTCGCGTTCGTAGTTGCGCCGCTCGTTCGCCTGTGGAGGCGAACCACCGGGCGGATCATCCGCCACGGGCTCGACCGGGCCGAAGCGACGTACGTCGTGAAACTTCGCCAGGGCGAGCACGCGTGGCGCCCCGGGGACAACGGGCGCGCCTACGGTCCTGCGACTGCCTCCTACTCGCGCGAGGACTCCCCGGATGGAGTCACCTACTGCCTCGAACTCCGGTCCGCGGGCGGCACGATCAGCCACTTCCGCGGACCGATCCATCCGACGCTCGTCGAAGGGTCCGCAGCGCACGCCAGGGCACGCCGAGCGATGAAGTGGGCACCGCTCAACTTCGTCGTTCTCCTCGGCATCCGACTTGTTCCCATGGCGATCGGGATCCTGGTGGGGAACCTCGCAGGGCGCATCCTGGGCCTGGCAACCTGGATCGAGTTCCTCGTCGCCCTGGGCACGGCGCTCGCTATCGGTGGAGCTTTCGTCCCACCCGCCTCGATCGCCTACGTCAAGGCGGTGGCGCGGCGATTCGACTCGCGTGGGGTGTAGCCGGGCCGCACGCCGGAACGAGGACAAGGGATAGGGCGTTGTGAACAGCCCGCCCGCATCATCAGGGGGAGTTGCCCGGGTCTAGGTCCGTGCCCGAGTCGCCGTTCAGCCAGCGACCGACAGTTCGACGTCGGTGAATGAGGCTCGCGAAGACAAAGCCCTCAAGGAGGCCGAACACGACTATCAACGGGTAGGAGCGTCCGATCGCTGCTGCGGTCGTCAAGACGGCCAGCAGCATGATGAACGGGAGTGCGCGCAGCATTCCCGAACTGCTCACCCCGTTCTTGGTGGCAGCGCGAGAAGCATTTCGTGCCTTCGCTTCTGTGGGATGCGGCAAGAGCCGTTCGCGCTCTTCCGGTGTCGGAAGTCCGTAGATCCTCAACTCGTTGGCCTGTTCGTAGGCCACTGATACCGAGCGTCGTTCACGCTGGGTCAAACGTGCGACGACCTCGGGGCAGCAGACCTCCGGAGCTCCGCTGAAACGAGCAGGCAGGTATTCAACAAGGCGGTTCTTCGTCGGGGACGCATTCGGATGCGTCGTTCGAGGGGCGCTTCGCCCGTCCGGGTCAGCAAGGCCGCCGCCAATCGGCCGGCCGATCGGTGACGAAGACCCTGCATGAATATGCTCAGGTGGTTGCACGATCGCTTGCGTCCCGTCCCGATGCTGGTCCTTCAGGTGGCCACGGCCGTCGGGCTGGTGATCGACGCTCGGATCCACCTCAAGCTCGCGACGACCTATGACGCGATCAAGAGCTCAACGGTGAGCCAAGGAGACCTGTTCAGGATCGAGGGTGCCCTGGCCATCGCTGCAGCAGTGGCCGTCGTCCTCGTCCGCAGACCGGCCACGGCCCTGTTCGCGGTCCTGGTCGCTGGTGGCGGCCTCGTACCACTCCTGGTCTACCGGTACTACGACGTCGGGGCAGTCGGCCCGCTCCCGCCGATGTACGAACCTGCCTGGTACCCGGACAAGACCCACACCTGCATCGCGCAAGCAGTCGCGAGCGTCGCGGCCATCCTGCTCGTCGTCGTGCTGGTCGGGATGAGGAGAAGAGCGCGACCGGCGTCCGGTCGCGTCGCGGTTCCCTAAACGGGAACGAGCTCGACCGCGCCCACGGCGTACCGCGCCAGGATCGTGCGCGCGACCTCCGGGTCCGCACCGAGCGGCTCGGAGACGGCGACGGCGCCGGCCTCGAACGCCAGCTCCGCGGCGCGGTCCGGCAGGAAGCCGGGGGCCAGGAACATCGAGGCGACCGCGACGTGACGGCGTCCCTCGGCGCGGAAGGCGCGCACGGCCTCACCGGTGGCCGGGGGAGTCGTCGAGGCGAACGCCGCGGTCACGGGGAGCTTGTGGTGTGCGCCCCAGACACGGGCCAGACGGGCGACGGCCTGGTTGGCCAACGGGTCCGAGGAACCGGCAGCAGCCAGCACCAGGGCGTCGAGCTCACGCACCCGCGCTGCGCTCAGGGCCTCGCGCAGTCGCTTGTCGAGGACCTCGAGGAACGCGTGCTCGAGTCCGAGCACCTTGGTCGCGCGGATCCGCAGGCCGGGGTGCGCCGCGGTGGCCGCAGCGATCACGTCCGGCACGTCCACCTTGGCGTGGAAGGCCTCGCTGAGCAGCAGCGGGACCACCACGATCTCCTCGAAGCGCGCACGGACCAGCTTGTTCACGGTCGTCTCGAAGGAGGGCCGCACGTGGTCGAGGAAGGCCACCTCGATCCGCAGGTCCGGTCGCATCAGCCGCGTCTCGGCGACGAGCGCCTCGATCGTGGCCTTCGACCGCGGGTCACGGCTGCCGTGGGCAAGGGCGATGAGGGCTGGGGCGGTCATGGTGTCCGCCTCCCTTCTCTTCGATCTCGCCCGACGCCGTTGTCGGGTGCGTGGTGGATGCTGCTTACTGGTGGATGCCGCACTCGGTCTTGTTCGTGCCCGCCCAGCGTCCGCTGCGCGGGTCCTCACCGGGAGCGACGCGCGAGGTGCACGGCCAGCAACCGATCGAGGGGTACCCGTCGTACTGCAGTGGGTTGACCAGCACACCGTTCTCGGCGATGTACGTGTCCACCTCCTCGTCGGTCCAGCGGGCCAGCGGGGAGACCTTGACGCGCTGCTTCTTCTCGTCCCAGCCCACGACCGGCGCGATCACCCGGTTGTGGGTCTCCGCGCGGCGCAGGCCGGTGGCCCAGGCGTCGTAGGAGAGCATGATGTTGTTCAGCGGGTCGACCTTGCGCATCTTGCAGCACAGGTCGGGGTCGGTCTTGTAGAGGTCAGCGCCGTACTGGGCGTCCTGCTCGAGGACGGTGAGCTCGGGCTGGACGTTGATCAGGTTGACCGCCATGGTCGCGGCCACGGCGTCGCGCGTGCCGATCGTCTCGGCGAAGTGGTAGCCGGTGTCGAGGAAGATCACGTCCACGCCGGGCGCGACCTTCGAGACCAGGTGGGCCAGCACGGCGTCACCCATCGAGGAGGTCACGCAGAAGCGCGCGCCGAAGGTGGCCGCGGCCCACTCGATGATGTTCTCGGCCGGGGCGAGCTCGAGCTCGGCGCCGACCTGGAAGACCAGGTCCTTGAGCTCCTCGGTGCTGCGACCCGCGGTCAGCGAGCCACGGTTGTTGCGCGCGGCGATCGTGGTGGGGGCGGTCATCTGTCCCCTCCCAACGGTGGCCTGGTCAGCTGTCCGATCATGCTGACCTTGAACGCCCGCAGGCACGACCGGCATTCCCACGCACCGTGCTCCGACGCACCGCGGCCCTGCTCACCCTCGTGGGGCCACAGGTTCTCGTCCCCGCAGTAGGGGCAGTGGTAGGGCACGGCGCGGGTGCTCATCTCAGGCCTTCTCCAGTGCCTTCTCGCCGCGCAGCAGGTCCTCGTCCGCGCGCTCGACCCAGGTGGCGAAGGACTCGCCCTCGGTGCGGTCGGCCAGGTAGGCATCCACGACGTTGGTGACGTAGTCGTCGAGGCCGGCACTGGTGACCTTGTGGGCGCGCAGCTTCTTGCCGAAGGTGTGGTGCACTCCGACTCCGCCGCCGAGGTGCACCTGGAAACCCTCGACCTGGTTGCCCTCGGAGTCCATGGCGATCATGCCCTTCAGGCCGATGTCGGCGACCTGGGTCCGGGCGCAGGCGTTGGGGCAGCCGTTGACGTTGATCGAGATCGGGGTGTCAAGGTCGGGGAACCGCTTCTCGAGCTCGGCGATCAGGGCGCGCGAGCGCTCCTTGGTGTCGACGATCGCGAGCTTGCAGTACTCGATCCCGGTGCAGGCCATCGTGTTGCGGCGCCAGTTCGAGGGCCGGGCGTCCAGGCCGATGGCAGAGAGCCCGGCGACGAACGCCTCTACGTCGGCCTCGGCCACCCCGAGGACCACCAGCTTCTGGTGCGCGGTCAGCCGGGCGCCGTCGGCGCCGTACTGCTCGACCAGGTCGCCGAGCGCGGTCAGCGTGGCTCCGTCGATGCGACCCACCGTCGGGGCGGCGCCGATGTAGAAGCGGCCGTCCTTCTGGGCGTGCACGCCGACGTGGTCACCGGAGTGGGTGGCGACCGCGGGGGAGTCGGCGGAGACCAGCTTGCGCTCGAGGTACTCGTTCTCCAGGACCTCGCGGAACTTCTCCACGCCCCAGTCGGCGACCAGGAACTTCAGCCGGGCCCGCGAGCGCAGCCGGCGGTAGCCGTAGTCGCGGAAGATCCCGGCGACACCGGCCCACGCCTCGGCGACCTCCTCGAGCGGGATCCAGACGCCGAGCTTGAGCGCGAACATCGGGTTGGTCGAGAGCCCACCGCCGACCCACAGGTCGAAGCCGGGGCCGTGCTCGGGGTGCTCGATGCCGACGAACGAGACGTCGTTGATGGCCGGGACGGCATCCAGGCTCGGGTGCCCGGAGACCGAGGTCTTGAACTTGCGGGGGAGGTTCGAGAAGTCCTTGTTGTTCAGGTAGAGGCGCTTGATCTCCTCCAGCGCCGGGGTGCCGTCGATGATCTCGTCGGCCGCGACGCCGGCGACCGGAGAGCCGAGGAACGGCCGCGGGCCGTCACCGCACGCCTCGAGGCTGCTCATCCCGACAGCGTCGAGACGCTCCCAGATCGCCGGGACGTTCTCGATGTCGATCCAGTGGTACTGGATGTTCTGCCGGTCGGTGATGTCGGCGGTGCCGCGGGCGAAGTCGGTGCCGATGCTGCCCAGCGCGCGCAGGGCATCGGCGCTGAGCAGGGCGCCGTCGCTGCGGACGCGCATCATGAAGTAGCGGTCGTCCAGCTCCTCCTCCTCCATCGCCCCGGTGCGGCCACCGTCGATGCCCGGGCGGCGCTGGGTGTAGAGGCCCATCCAGCGGAAGCGTCCGCGGAGGTCGGCGGGGTCGATCGAGTCGAAGCCCCGCTTGGAGTAGGTGTAGAGGATCCGGTCCCGCACGTTCAGCGGGTCGTCGTCCTTCTTGGACTGCTCGTTCTTGTTCAGGGGCTCGCGCTGGCCCAGCGACCACTGACCCTCGGCCCTCTTGGGGCGGGGGATCTCGGTCGCACGCGGCGGGCGGGAGTCGAAGCGCTGGTCAGGCATGTGTGGAGTCGGGTCCTTCGCTGAAAGGGGTGCGCTCGCGTCATTGCGAACGAGGGCGAGAGCGGAAGCTCAGCGGGGCCAACACATCATGCTGCGGGTACGACCGAGGTCCACGTGACGACGTGTCACGAGCCAGGTCGAGGTCGCAGCGCTGATCATGGGAACAAGTCTCAGGTTGCGGACACCGCTTCCACAAACGTGAATCTCATGTCATGAGACGGCTGTCCGTCATTTGGTACACGCCCGGGTGCCCGGGACAGGTCCCAGGGACGCCCCTAGGCTGGGGCCATGAGCGCTGAATCCCTTGCCAAGACCACTTCTGCGGCCTACGACGCCATGCTCGAGGTCATCGCGTCGGTCGAGCCGCGTGTGGCCGAGGCCACACGCAAGGAGCTCGCCGACCAGCGTTCTTCGCTCAAGCTCATCGCCTCGGAGAACTACGCCTCGCCCGCCACGCTGATGACGATGGGCACCTGGTTCTCCGACAAGTACGCCGAGGGAACGGTCGGTCACCGCTTCTACGCCGCGTGCCAGAACGTCGACACCGTCGAGGCCCTGGCCGCAGAGCACGCCCGCGAGCTCTTCGGTGCCCCCTACGCCTACGCGCAGCCGCACTCGGGGATCGACGCGAACCTGGTCGCCTTCTGGTCGATCCTCGCGCACCGCGTCGAGACCCCCGCCCTGGAGAAGTACGGCGTGAAGAACGTCAACGAGCTCTCCGAGACCGACTGGGAGCAGCTGCGCCACGAGTTCGGCAACCAGCGCCTGCTCGGGATGGCCCTGGACGCCGGCGGTCACCTGACCCACGGCTTCCGCCCCAACATCAGCGGCAAGATGTTCCACCAGCAGCAGTACGGCACCGACCCGGAGACCGGCCTGCTCGACTACGACGTCGTCGCCGCCAAGGCTCGCGAGTTCAAGCCGGCCGTCCTCGTCGCCGGCTACTCGGCCTACCCGCGTCGGGTGAACTTCGCCAAGATGCGCGAGATCGCCGACGAGGTCGGCGCGACCCTGATGGTCGACATGGCGCACTTCGCCGGCCTCGTCGCGGGCAAGGTGTTCACCGGCGAGGAGAACCCGGTGCCGTACGCCCACATCACCACCACGACGACCCACAAGTCGCTGCGCGGGCCGCGCGGTGGTCTGGTGCTGGCGCAGGAGGAGTTCGCGGCCGACGTCGACCGCGGTTGCCCGATGGTGCTCGGCGGTCCGCTCTCGCACGTGATGGCCGCCAAGGCCGTCGCGCTGGCCGAGGCCCGCCAGCCGGAGTTCCAGACCTACGCCCAGAACATCGCCGACAACGCCAAGACGCTCGCCGAGGGCTTCCTGACCCGCGGGGCGAAGCTGGTCACCGGCGGCACCGACAACCACATCGTCCTGCTCGACGTCGCCTCGTTCGGCCTGACCGGCCGGCAGGCCGAGTCGGCGCTGCTCGATGCCGGCGTGGTCACCAACCGCAACTCGGTCCCGAACGACCCGAACGGGGCCTGGTACACCACCGGCGTGCGTCTGGGCACCCCGGCGCTGACCACTCGCGGATTCGGGGCGCCCGAGTTCGACAAGGTCGCCGAGATGATCGTCGACGTGCTCACCAACACCGAGGCCGGCACCAACAAGGCCGGTGCGCCGTCGAAGGCGACGTACGTGCTGGGCGACGGAGTCGCCGACAGGGTCCGCTCCCAGTCCGCCGAGATGCTCGAGGCGCACCCGCTGTACCCCGGCCTCGAGCTGAGCTGATCGGCCGGTACGACGTGCGACGCCCCCGGGGCGCCCTCGCCACCCTGGCCGGTGTGGTCCTGCTCGGGACGCTGAGCGCCGGGTGCGGTTCCGCCGAGCCGGAGACGTTCGGCGTGCCGTCCGGCCTGCCGTCCTCGACCGTCGTACCGCTGGTGGCGCTGAAGGCTCCCGGCTACCGGATCGAGCTGCCCACGACCCCCCAGCCCTACCAGCAGCACCTGGGCGCCCCGGGGCGGCAGGTCACGGTGGAGGGGTACAAGGCCTCCGACGGCGGCAGCGGCTACTTCCTGGTCAGCGAGGTGCCCAACCCGACCGGCAACCCGGTCGACCTGGCCACCTTCGTCAACGTCTCGGTCGGCGCGGTGGGCGGCACGCTGCGCTCCTCGCGCGCGGTGAGCTTCCACGGTCACCGGGGTCTCGAGGCGCGCTACGTGGTGAACCTCGCAGGCACCGACTTCACCGTCTTCGAGGTCCTGCTCGACTCCAGCGGCCCGCTCTTCCAGCTCCAGTACACCGTCGGGCAGAAGGACCTGGCCCAGCGACCCGCACTGTTCTCCGAGGTGCTGAACACACTCGTGCTGCACTGAGAGGGGCTGCTCGGACAAGTACCGTTGAGCCCATGACCGCGCAGAGCAGCTCTTCCTCTGCGCGTGCGCGGGAGCGCTGGACGCTGGTCAAGCTGCGCTCGGCGACCTGGCGGCTGACCGTGCAGACAACGGCGACCTGCATGCGTCACCGCGTCACCGGCCTGGCGGCCGAGGCGGCGTTCTTCGCGGTGCTCTCGCTACCGCCGCTGATCTTCGCGCTCGCCGGTTCGATCGGCTACGTCTTCGCCCAGTTCAGCTCCCACCAGATCGACGACGTCCGGCACACCGTGATCAGGCTGGCGTCCAAGGCACTGACCCCCGAGACCGTCGACAGCATCATCCGGCCGACCTTGAACGACGTGCTGCGCGGCGGACGGTACGACGTGATCTCGATCGGCTTCGTGCTCGCGCTGTGGTCCGGCTCGCGAGCGCTGAACGTCTTCGTCGACACGATCACGATCATGTACGGCCTCGGCGGGCACCGCGGCATCATCCGGACCAGGGCGCTGTCCTTCCTGCTCTACGTGATGGGCATGATCACCGGCGTCCTGACGATCCCCCTGGTGGTCCTCGGCCCTGACGTGATCGACCGGCTCCTGCCCGAGCGCCTCGACCTGCTCAACGAGCTGTACTGGCCGACCGTCGTGCTGCTCTGCATCTGCTTCCTCGCCACGCTGTACCACGTCTCGGTGCCGGTGCGGACGCTGTGGCGCTACAACCTGCCAGGCGCGGTGTTCACGATGTTCTGCTGGATCTTCGGCTCTGCGCTGCTGCGCTGGTCGCTGGTCGGCACCGCCCAGGGCTCGACGTCGATCTACGGCCCGCTCGCGGCGCCCATCGCGATCCTGCTCTGGCTCTACGTGCTCTCGATCGCGGTGCTGATCGGCGCCGCGCTGAACGCCGCCTTCGACCAGATCTACCCGCAGACCGAGACCAGCCGCGCGAGGTCGCGCGAGTCCACCGGTGGTTAATTCGGTGCGTGCGCGGTGCCACCCGGCCTTACATTGGTGGGCGTGATGTCCGCTGTGTCCCGCGTCGACCCCTGGGTCGGCTGTGTCGTCGGCTGCGAGACCGGGATCGCCCGGGTCCTGACGGATCGCGGAGAGGTCCGCGCCAGCTACGGCAGCGCCATGCTGGGCCGGATCGCCCGCGACCGGCAGTGCCTGGCCGAGCCGGGGGACTGGGTCGTGCTGCGCCGCTGGTGCGACGGCCGGACCACCATCGAGGACGTCTGGCAGCGCGAGCGCCACTGCGCCGAGGTCATCCAGCTCCGCAGCAGCTAGGTGCCACCCGTTGCGCCGTGCTGCTGGCGCGGCGTGCCATGCTCTGCGGTGTGGGATCCCCGACGGTGACGGTCTGAGCGCACGTGCCAGAACTCGACTCCAAGCTCGTCCCCGGGCAGCTCAAGCTCCCGGTCGAGACCCGCTCCCCGTGGTGGCAGCTGACTCGGCGGGTGCTCATCGCGCTGGGCATCCTGGCCTTCACCGTCCTGGTCGTCTACGTCGACCGCCACGACTACCGCGACAGTGCGCACCCCGGCCGCGACGGGGTCTCGCTGACCGACTCCATCTACTACGCCACGGTCACCTTGAGCACCACCGGGTACGGCGACATCGCGCCCGTCTCCGACGGTGCTCGGCTGGTCAACGCATTCGTGATCACGCCGCTCCGCATCGCCTTCCTGGTCGTGCTGATCGGCACCACCCTCGAGGTGCTGGCCAACCAGGGCCGCGAGGTGCTCCGCAACGCCCGCTGGAGGAGACACATGCAGAATCACACCGTCGTGATCGGCTACGGCACCAAGGGCCGCAGTGCCGTCGAGACCCTGCTCAGCAGCGGGGTCCCCAAGGAGAGCGTGGTCGTGGTCGACCCGAGCAGCGTCGCCCTGGGCGAGGCGCACTCGGGCGGGTTCGCGGTGGTGACCGGCGATGCCAGCCGGCGCGAGGTGCTGCGGCGAGCCGGCGTCGAGCGTGCCGAGCAGGTCATCATCACCACGCCGCGCGACGACACGACCGTGCTGGCGACGTTGACCGTGCGCCAGCTCAACCCGCAGGCGCACATCGTCGCGGCGGTGCGCGAGCAGGACAACGTGCCGCTGGTGCGCCAGAGCGGCGCCGACGCGGTGGTGACGTCCTCCGACGCGGTCGGACGACTGGTCGGTCTGTCCTCGATCTCACCGCCCCTGGCCTCGGTGCTCGAGGACCTGCTGACCTCGGGGGAGGGCCTGGAGGTGGCCGAGCGCGAGCTGCTGGTCACCGAGGTCGGCAAGGCGCCGCAGAGCCTGCCCGACCAGGTCCTCGCCGTCCTGCGTGACGAGAAGGTCTACCGCTACTACGACCCGACGGTGACCCAGCTGGCGCGCGGCGACCGCCTCGTCGTCGTACGACCGGCCAAGGAGCTGCCGTGGGCACCGCGTCCCGGCACCCACGGCGAGGCCGTCGCCGAGGACTGAACCCGGCCGGCCGGTGCGACCGGTGGGCTGGACCAGTGAGCCACACCGGCCCCAGCAATCAACCTGCGTCACACGGCTGGCACCGGAGACCCGCTGTTCTCGATTATCCGGTGGCGTTCTCGGAAGTCGTGACTAGCGTGGCCGCATGGTCAAAGGGGTGACGACCAACTCCCGGCCGCAGACCGGCGCGCCGGCGCTCCCTGCTGTTCCGGCGCAGCGTGTCTCGGCGGAGAACCACGCCCGCCGCCACCGCGCCCCCACCCTGGGCGAGCTGATCAACAACGCGATGATGATCATCCGCCGCGACCAGCTCGGCCCCAGCGGCTACCTCGTCGTGGAGAGCAAGGGCAGCGCCAAGCACCAGCACGCCGTCTGGGAGCTCGGTCCCTTCGCTCTGCTCGACGACGGGTGGTTCGGTCAGGTGCACGGTCGCGAGGGGTCCGGCGACCAGCTCTCCCGCTGGCTGCGCAAGCACGAGCGTCGCTGCCACGAGCAGCACTGGACGCAGTTCCAGTGGATCGACCCTGCTGTCCTCGACGTCGGCTGCGGCGCAGCGAACATCGGCCTCGGGCTGAGCCCTGATGGCCCGACGTACTGCCCCGGACAGCGTTTCGGCGAGCCGCATCCCACGCACATCTCGCTGGTCGACCTCTTCAAGCAGGGTCTGCGCCGGCTCGCGCTCGAGCAGCAGCAGCGCTGAGACTGCCGCTCCGAGGGCACGACGCACGCGGCCCCGGTCCCACTGGGGACCGGGGCCGCGAGGCGTTCCTGCTCAGCCGTTGAGAAGGCGCCGGGGCATCAGGAGCCCGGAGGCGCAGAGCAGGCCGTAGGTGACCCGGTGGTGCAGGAGCGTCCACCAGAAGACGACGTCGTCGAACTCGTCAGCGGCGCCGCCCTGCAGGGACCTCATGCCACGTCCCCGAGGAGGTCGCCGCGCAGCTGGTCCATGATCCGCGAGAGGATCCGGGAGATCTGCATCTGCGAGACGCCCAGGCGGGCCCCGATCTCCTGCTGGGTCAGGCCCTCGAAGAAGCGGAGCTCGAGGACCTTCTTGTCCCGCTCGCCGAGGCGGCGTACGGCGGGACCCAGGAGCAGCCGCGCCTCGGAGTCGGTGAACGACTCGTCGTCGAAGGCCGCGATCGTGCTGCCCAGTGCTTGGGTGCCGTCGCCGGTCGGGGCGTCGAGCGAGAGCGGAGTGAAGCAGCTGTCCGCTGCGGTCGCCTCGATCACGTGGTCGATGTCGGTGCCGAGCGCGTCGGCGAGCTCCTTGACCGTGGGGCTGCGGTGCAGCTCCTGGACGAGGTCGGCCTCGGCGGTGCGGACGCGGGCCTGCAGCTCCTGGATCCGGCGGGGCGGTCGGACCGTCCACCCGGTGTCGCGGAAGTGCCGGCGCAGCTCGCCGCGGATCGTGGGGACGGCGTACGCCGCGAAGCTCTGGGCCTTCTCGGCCTTGAACCCGCGGGCGGCCTTGAGGAGCCCGACGAAGGCCACCTGCTGCAGGTCCTCCGAGGCGATTCCGCGCCCGAAGTACCGGTGTGCGAGGTGTCGCGCGAGGTCCATGTTCAACGTGACCGCTTCGTCGAGCAGGATGCGCCGCTGGGCAGGGGTCGCCTTCGCGGCGCGTTCGAGAAGCTCGACCGTGATCCGGTCGCGCTCCTCGTTGCTGCTAGGAGGATCCTCGACGAGGGCTGCCGAGGAAGGGGATGTGGAGGAGGGCTGAGACGTCACTGCGCGTCACCCTTTCGGGTTCTACTGCGTGAACGCGGCACACATCTGAACCGCGCGACGTAGTGGGGTCCTACCCATCGGAGACCCGCCGCCAAACACGCTCATGGAAACGAGTACGTGGGGCAAGGGCCTGACACGGAGAGAGGGCGCACGTGAGTCATCTGTCCCAGGTCCCGGCGTTGAACTGGACAGCGTCGGGGCCGCCCCGACCCTTCGACCGGGCTCAGGCCGTGTCGGTCGGCGGCAGGCCGCCTTCCTTCACCACGAGCTCCGCGACGGCGCGGAGCTTGACGTTCTGCACCTGGGAGTAGCGGCGCAGCACCGAGAACGCCGTGTCCGCGTCGACCTCGAAGCGCTGCATCAAGATGCCCTGAGCCTGTCCGATGACGGTGCGTCCGTCGACGGCCACCTTGAGGTTCTCGCGCTCCCGGACAGCGATCAGGGGAGCGGCGGCGTGAGTGGCGAGGATGACGGCGGTGTCGCGGTCCTCGGCACTGAATTCGCGCACGTTCGTGGAGTACAGGTTGAGCGCTCCGAGGCTCTCGCCCGCGATGGTCAAGCGCGCTGCGAGCAGGCTCCCGAAGCCCAGCGTCGCAGCCTTGGGCCCCCAGGTCGACCAGCGTTGGTCGTTGGCCAGGTCGTTGCAGACGAAGGTGTCCTGCTCCCACGCGGCCTCGACGCACGGGCCCTCGCCGTACTCGTACTGCATCCGGTCGGCCTCGGCGACCAGCGGCGAGGTCTCGCCCATCGTCGTGAAGCTGCCGCCGGCGGAGAACACGCTCAGGCCGGCGTGATCGCACCCGAGGGTCTCGCAGGCCAGGGCGACCACGCTCTCGGCCGTCTCGGAGAAATCGCTCTCGGTGACGGCGAGGGCAGCGATGTCCCTCAGCGTTGTCAGCAGGGTCTCCGACTCCGTGGCCACGGGGTCATTCTAGGGTCGGATCGTTTCCCTGCGGGAGGTCTGGGTAATCGGGTTTCTCGAGGAACCAAGGACGGCAGGAGGACGGACATGCCGCGTGGTCAGTGGAGCAAGAAGCGCGAGCGCCAGTACGAGCACATCAAGGAGGGTCTGGAGGAGCGCGGCCGCTCGGAGGACACCGCCGAGGAGATCGCGGCGCGGACCGTGAACAAGGAACGCGCCAGGCACGGCGAAGCCCGCCAGGCCAGCAAGACCTCCACCCAGGACATCTCCTCCTCGCGCCGCGGGGGCCTGCGATCGCACTCCGGCAGCCGGGGGCGCACCAAGGACCAGCTGTACGCCGAGGCGAAGCGCAAGAACATCAAGGGGCGCTCCTCGATGAGCAAGGCGGAGCTCGAGAAGGCCGTCGGGCGGTCCTGAGGCTCTCCGCCCGAAAGTTCTGCGGATCTACCTGCATGGATACCCGCAAAGGTGGGTAGCACGCGTCCATGACGGCCGAGCCGATGAGCAGGCGCGAGATACGGCAGACGCTCGCAGCCATCGCCGCCTTCCTGCCGACCGAGCACGCGGCGTACATCCGGGCGATGCCCCAGGACGACCTCGGCACGGTGGTCGAGGCCTACCTGGCCGCGCGCAGCACCGAGTCCCGCCTGCCCCAGGGCCTCGTGGACCGGATGCACCGGCAGCTCGCCTGGCCCGCCTGAGGGCTTCCCGGTCTTTCGGGCATCCTGCTCGGGGCATGGGCCGGGCCCGCTCGCTTGGAAATTGAACGAACGGGCCCTAGACCAGCGATCCGAACGCGCTCGGTTCGCTCCCTACGTCGACTAGTACCCCAGCTCAACCGTGCGATGTCCGAGCGAGCATGACGCGTCCTCCGGGCTCCGATGCCGGCCGCTTGACCAGCTGGGTGACCGACCCGAAGCCGGCTTCGAGCGCCACGCCGCGCCCGGTTGTGGGTGGCAGCGTGTACGTTGGCTGTAGTGGTCCTCGCGTTCTCGCCATCTTTGGTCTGTGGAACTCGGTGCGTTGGGGCCAAGGAGAACGGACACACGCGAGCTGGACCACCGCGGCCCGGTCTCCAGCCCACCACCCGGTGCAGAAGCTCGCCGGATCCGCATCTCCAGGTCCTCGTCAACCACGAGACCTCGCGCGCAGTCGACCAGCAACGTCTGGTCTGCGCCCCTCCGTGAGCTACACCGACCCGCAACCATCCCTGACCGGGACGTGGCTGGGCAGAAGGAACCGCGATGTGCGAGCAAGCACGAGTAGAACGAGCAGAGCACGATGACGTCGTCATCCTCCGAGCCATCGGAGAGTTCGACATGGCGTGCATCGACACGTTGCGCACCGCCTTCGGAGGTGCGCTCGTCGATCACCAGCACGTCGTCCTCGACCTCAGCGGGACGACCTTCCTGGACTCCACCGGGCTGAGCGCGATCGTCGCCGCGCGCAAGCAGGCCACCGAGAGCGGTGGTTGGCTCCGCGTGGCCAACCCGCGCCCGAACGTCCAGAAGCTCCTCGCGATCACGGCGTTGGACGACTACCTCGGCGTGCACGCCACCGTGAGCGACGCGCTCATCGCCGGCACGGGCGCCGACGCCTGAGGGTCAACTTGTCGTCGAACCTCACCCAGGCCGCCCCCGTCGCGGGGCGGCCCGGGACCTGAGCAGCGAAACGCCCCGGCAGGGAGGTGCCGGGGCGTTTCGGGTTCTCCGGGCTTCGCGGGTGCCGGATTGTCGGCGGTGTCCGGGACAGGCCCGCCCGCTGGACGTTTGAACGAACGGGCCCTAGAACAGCGAGCCGAATGCATTCGGATCACTCCCTGATGAGCAGGTACCCCGCTGCGGCCCGCCGACGCGCGCGGGCTAGGCCAGTCCTGGGGGACTCCTCCTGGCGATGGCGGAGCCGCGTCCGGCGTGACAGTGCGCGAGCTCGACCGGGTGGCATCCGTCGTACCGAACCCCTGTCAGCGAAATACCCGAAGCGTGTGTCACAGCTGAGCGTGGAGCCGACCGAGGCGCTTGCGGAGCCGTTCGGAGCACGTCAGAATCAGGGCCGAACACGCCGTGCCTACCCGAGAAGGTGCGGCGTGTTCGCATCCTCCCTGCCATCGCCCTGTTCCCCCAGATAACGGGCTGGCAGCGAAAACGGGAGGTGGAACGGCCCCCGGTGTATCCCAGAAGTCCGCCGGGGGTCGTTCTGCGTGAACTGGGCGACGCCTCGATGCCGCGAGTCGTGTGACCTGCGCCTCGCAGGGGCGTCCACCCGGTTCAGGTTCGTTACAGGCGTCAGCTCCTAGCGTTGCGCCATGCACATCAACGGACTTCCCCTGCACCCTCTCGTGGTGCACCTTGTCGTCGTTCTCGCTCCGGCTGCCGGCGTGCTGGCAGTCGTCTACGCAGCTGTGCCGCGGTG
The DNA here is from genome assembly GCA_045806765.1 of Marmoricola sp. Taxonomy (GTDB): domain Bacteria; phylum Actinomycetota; class Actinomycetes; order Propionibacteriales; family Nocardioidaceae; genus Marmoricola. The sequence goes on along the minus strand of JBJMIO010000093.1, from coordinate 202 downwards.
GCGCTGGTGGACGCGCCTGCCGCTGCTCGTCTCGGGCGTCGGCGGCGCGCTGGCGACGTGGCTGGCGGCGGCATCGGGCGACAACCTCAAGCACCAGCTGGGCCTGCGCGGCCACCTGATCGCGGTCCACGAGATGTGGGCCGGGCGATTGCAGGCATCGATGTGGGCGATCGCAGCTGTGGCGGTGCTGGCTTGGTGGGCG
>JBJMIO010000092.1:0-8354 GCA_045806765.1 Marmoricola sp. | reverse complement strand
GTCTCGGCGTGCCCCGAGGAGTTCCAGGTCACCGACCACCGGCCCCCGGTGACCTTCCCGCCGGCGACGTCGAGGCGCAGGGTGCCGGCGCCGCGCGAGCTGGTGAAGGCGGTCTTGCCGCCCTGTCCCTTCACGTCCATCCGCACCGGCCCGCCCCAGCTGCCGTCGGCCAGCGTGCGGGCGCCGCACGGCGTGCCGGCCGTACTCGTGGCGCCGGCGGTCGTGACCGGGGCGCTGGGCGTGGTGCCGCCCGACGGCACGGGGGTCGTCGCCGCCCCGGCCGGGGTGCTGGGCGTGGTCGGAGCGGCTTCGGGTGACCCCGACCTACCGCACCCGCTCAGGGGCAGCAGCGCGGCCAGGGGCAGGGCGATCAGCAGCCGGGAGGGGCCCGGGAGGCGGGAAGGCATGCGGCCCACCCTGACGGGCCGGAAACGCCCGGTCAACGCCATGAGGTAGGTACTCCGCGGGGCCCCGCCGAAATAAGGCACTTCACCGATGTCCCGCCCTACCTCAGGGGACGAGTCTCGAGGCATCGAAGAACCGGGCAGGTGCCCGGAGAGGAGCCAAAGATGTTGAACACGATCTACACCAACGTGGAGAACGACTACCACCGCGAGCAGCTGCGGCGCTCGTTCCGCCCGGTGCTGAGCCGCCGTGCGGCCAGGGCGCTGGAGCGCGGCGACGACGCAGCCGCCTGAGGGTGGCCAGGACCGTGACCTCCTCGGCGGCCGTCCAGCAGGACCTGGACGGCGCCGAGGTCATCCGGATCCACCGGCGCGAGGACGCGACGCTGTCGGTCGAAACCGTCATGATGGGGGGCGTGCCCCTGCCTGACTTCCCGACCGACGTGCGCGCGCTGGTCGGGCGCCAGGCCGAGCTCCGCGAGCTCGCCTCGGCGCTCGGTGTCCGCGGTGACGGCTCCCAGCGGGCCGTGCTGCTGGCCGGCGACGCCGGCGTCGGCAAGACCCGGTTGCTCACCGAGCTGCGCGACCTCGCCTTCGAGCAGGGGTGGCAGGTGGTCGCGGGCCACTGCCTCGACTTCGGCGACAGCGCGCTTCCCTACCTGCCGTTCTCCGAGGTCATGGGCCGCCTGGCCACCGATGCGCCCGACCTGCTCGAGAAGGTCGCCGGGCAGCGGCCCGTGCTGCGCGCGCTCCAGCCCGGCCGCCGCACGATGCAGGGCGCCGAGCAGGACACCTCCGCAGCCGTCGGCCGCGCCGACCTGTTCGACGCGGTCCACGGCCTGCTCGACTCCTTCGCCGAGTCCGCGCCGCTGCTGCTGGTGCTCGAGGACGTCCACTGGGCCGACACCTCGACGCGCGATCTGATCCGCTTCCTGCTCTCGCGGCCCTTCGAGCACCAGGTCGCGATCGTGGCGTCCTACCGCTCGGACGACCTGCACCGCCGGCACCCGCTGCGCCAGGCCTCGGCCGAGTGGGGCCGGATCCCGGGCGTCGCCCGGGTGCAGCTCGAGCCGCTGGGGCCCGGGGACGTCCGCTCGCTGGTCAAGCAGCTCCACCCGGCCCCGCTGCGCGAGAGCGAGATGGCCGGCATCGTCGCGCGTGCCGAGGGCAACGCGTTCTTCGTCGAGGAGCTCGTCGGTGCGACCTCGGCCCACGGTGCTGCGGTTCCCGATGACCTCGCCGACCTGTTGCTGGTCCGCCTCGACCGGCTCAGCGAGACCGCCCAGCAGGTCGTGCGCGCCGCGTCCGTCTCCGGTCGCCGGGTCTCGCACGGGCTGCTCTCGGAGGTGGCTGCTGTCGACGTCGAGGAGCTGGAGACCTCGCTGCGCGAGGCGGTCGAGCTCAACGTGCTGGTCCCGACGAGCAGCGACTTCTACCGCTTCCGGCACGCCCTGCTCGCCGAGGCCGTGTACGGCGACCTGCTGCCCGGCGAGCGGGTGCGGATGCACGCGGCGTACGTCGAGGCGCTCGGTTCGGGCCGGGCCACCGGCACCGCCGCCGAGCTCGCCCGCCACGCCCGCGCAGCCCACGACCTGCCGACCGCGGTCGACGCCAGCATCCGTGCCGGTGACGAGGCGATGTCGGTCGGCGGTCCTGACGAGGCGGCCGATCACTTCCAGACCGCGATCGAGCTGCTGGCCGACCCGGCCGCGCGCACCGAGGTCGTCGTCGACCTGGGCTACCTCGGTCACCGGGTCTCCGACGCGCTGATCGCCTCGGGCCGCCCGGGGCGCGCGTTCTCGGTGGTCAAGGAGGTCCTCGAGGGACTTGCGGAAGGCTGGCCCTCGGAGCAGCGCGGTCGCCTGCTGGTCGCGATGGCGACCGCGGTGATGGTCGACGAGACCCGCCTGAACCCGCTGGAGTTCACCGAGCAGGCGCTCGCCCTGGTGCCCGACGAACCGTCGCGGCTGCGTGCGACCGTGCTGGCCGCCCACGCCCGGGCGCACGCGTTCAACGACAACATCGACCAGGCGCGCGAGGTCGGCGCCGAGGCGCTCACGCTGGCCGAGACCCAGGACCTCCCGCGGCTGGCCACCGAGGTGATCACGACGCTCGCCGCGCTCGGGGCCAAGGGCTCCGACGACGTCCGGTCCGGTCTCGAGGAGGCGGTCCACCGCGCCGAGGAGACCGGCGCCGCCGGTGCCGAGCTGCGCTCGCTGTTCCTGCTCGGGCGCTGGCACCAGGACCGTGCCGCGTTCGCGCCCGCGATCGAGAAGTTCGAGCGCGCCTACGCGGTCGCCACCTCGATCGGGCAGCCCTGGGCGCCCTTCGCCTTCGACAGCCGGCTCCTGCACGCCCAGATTGCGACCATCACCGGGGACTACGACGAGGCGATGCGCCTGGCCGACGTCAGCGGGCAGGCCCCGCCGGCCGTGCCCGAGACGCTCCTCGCCGCGGTCGCCCTGACGGTGCGCGCCGCGCGCGGTGACACCGGGGCCGTCTCGTTCCTCCCCCAGCTGCGCGCGCACTACCGCAAGGACGGCCTGATCCCGATCACGGTGGGCCCGGCCGCCATCGAGCTGCACGCCCAGCTCGGTGACGTCGAGGCGATCGTGGCCGAGCACGACCTGGTGGTCGAGACGGTCACCGGTCTGTGGCGCGAGTTCTTCCACGCCCGGGTCCGTCTCGGTGCGATCACCCTGGGTGCGCTCGCGTGCTGCGTGCCTTCCCTGGCTGCGACCGAGCGCGAGGAGGTCGCGGCGATCGCTGCCCGGATCATCGAGGGCAGCCGGCGCACGCTGGCCCTGCAGGCCGAGGAGGCCACCCACTGGGGACCTGAGGGTGTCGCGTGGGCGGCGCGGCTGAGCGCCGAGCACCTGCGCCTGCGCTGGCTCCTGGGCATCGATCCTCCCGGTGAGACCGAGCTCGTCGAGGCCTGGCAGTCCGCGCTCGCGCGCTTCGAGGACTACGGACACCGGTGGGAGGTCGCTCGTTGCCGGACCCGGCTGGCAGCGGTGCTCCAGGCCAGCGGTGATGCTGCGCAGGCCCGCGCGGTCGCCGACCCCGCCCGCGCCGAGGCCACCGCCCTGGGCGCCGAGCCGCTGCTCACCGAGCTGCGCAGCCTCGGCACCGCGCCGCGCCAGCAGCGGGCCGCGGCGAGCAACGAGTCGCTGACCGCCCGCGAGGCGGAGATCCTCGCGCTGGTCGCCCAGGGACGTTCCAACGGAGAGATCGGCAAGCAGCTCTTCATCGCCACCAAGACGGTCAGCGTGCACGTCTCGAACATCCTCGCCAAGCTCGGGGCGAGCACCCGCACCGAGGCGGCCGCGATCGCCCAGCGCAAGCACCTGCTCTGACCGGAGTCCTACCGCAGTAGGTATTGCCCGCGGTTCCCTGCTCCTACGATGGTCGGGAAGGGACGTGACCCATGAGCACTGACATCGATCCTCGCACCGAGGCCCGCTTCGAGAAGATGCGCCCGATGGGCGCAGGCGTCTCCGAGCGGCCCGACCCGGCTCTGCTCCCCGACGGACCGCGCTTCAACGGCCTGCTGCAGAGCATCCTGCTGATGCGCTTCCGCCACCAGTGGATCCCGCGGCTGCGGCGCAGGTACGGCGACGTCTTCTCGATCAAGATCCTTCCCGAGGGCCGCTGGATGGTCTTCTTCCACAAGCCCGAGCACGTCCGCGAGATCTTCGCCGGCGACCCGGAGGTCTTCCACGCCGGCAAGGGCAACTCGATCCTCGGCCCCGTGATGGGCGAGCACTCGCTGCTGCTCGTCGACTCCAGCCAGCACAAGCGGGCGCGCAAGCTCCTGATGCCGGCCTTCAACGGTCACGCGCTGCGCGGCTACGAGTCGATGATCGAGGGCATCACCAAGACCGAGGTCGGCTCGTGGGCCCAGGGCACGCCCTTCGAGTCGCTCGAGCGGATGAACGCGCTGACCCTCGAGGTGATCCTCCAGGTCGTCTTCGGTGTCACCGACGAGGCCCGGCTCTCCGAGCTGCGACCGCTGGTGAACAAGACCGTCAACGTCAGCCCGGCCGTCTTCCTCGGCTGGGGTTGGCCGCGGCTGCAGCAGCTCGGCCCGTGGCGTCGCGCGTTCGAGAACCAGGCCGCGCTGGACAACGTCATCTACGCCGAGATCGCCGAGCGCCGTCGCGCCGAGGACCTCGAGCACCGCACCGACGTGCTCTCCCGGCTGCTGCTCGTCCGTGACGAGGAGGCTGCACTGACCGAGCCGGGGAGCGACACCGGCCTGAGCGACGAGGAGCTGCGCGACCAGCTCGTCACCCTGCTGCTCGCCGGCCACGAGACCACCGCCACCGCGCTCGCCTGGGCACTGCACGAGCTCGGCGCCAACCCGGACGTCGAGGCGACGGCCCGCGCGGCCGCGACCGCCGGCGACAACGACTACCTCGAGGCGGTCCTCAAGGAGTCGATGCGGCTGCACCCCGTGATCCCGATGGTGGTGCGCCACCTGATGGAGCCGGCCACCATCGGCGGCATCGACCTGCCGGCCGGTGCCAACGTGGCGGCCTCGATCATCCTGGCCCACGAGTCCGAGGACAACTACCCCGACCACGGGCGCTTCCGGCCCGAGCGCTTCGTCGAGGGCGAGGTCGCGACCAACACCTGGATCCCGTTCGGCGGGGGCGTCCGGCGCTGCATCGGTGCGGGCTTCTCGCTGATGGAGGGTGTCGCGGTCCTGCGCGAGGTGCTCTCGGTCTACGACGTGACGCTGCCGCCGGGTACCAAGGAGGAGGCGAAGGTCCGCAACATCACCTCCGTCCCGAAGCACGGGGCCAAGGTCATCGTCCGGCGTCGGTAGGGGATCCTTCTCCTGTGAAGCTCGAACGCAAGCACGCCCTGGTCCTGCTCGCCGTATCGGTGTGGACGGTGGTGATCTGGGCGCGGTTCATCAAGGTGCTGGGACCACGCACGACGAGTCGACGGCGTTCTACGTCGCCCACTCCGTGCTGATCGTCGTGAACTTCGCCATCGCCCTCGTCCTGGGGCGCTGGGGCTGGCAGGTGCTCAGGGCGAACAGGTCGGGGGTCGGTGCCGACCGGGACGCCGTACCTGCCGAGACGCGCTGAGGTCTGACAGGATCCGCTCATGGACCTGACCCACGAACAGGCGCACGAGCTGGCCCGCGAGAAGGGCAGCAACCCGATCGCCTACTTCCTGGTCAAGCTGATCCTGGTCCCCGTCCTGCGGATCTTCTTCGGGCTCCAGGCCAAGGGAGCCGAGAACATCCCGAAGACCGGCCCGGTCGTGATCGCGCCGAACCACAAGAGCTTCTGGGACTCCTTCTTCCTCGCTGCCGTGGTCAAGCGCCGCCTGCACTTCATGGGCAAGGCCGAGCTCTTCACCGGCTGGAAGGGACGGCTGTTCCTCGCCCTCGGTGCGTTCCCGGTGCTTCGCGGCCAGTCCGACGACGAGGCCATCGAGACCGCCCGCGCGATCCTGCGCCGCGGTGACGTGCTCGCGCTGTTCCCCGAGGGCACCCGGGTCTCGGACCCCGCGCGTCTGGGCGACCCGAAGCGCGGCGCGACCCGCCTGGCGATCGAGACCGGCGCGGTGATCGTGCCGACCGCGATGACCGGCACCGAGAAGCGCAGGTGGCCGCTGCCCCGCAAGGTCCGGATCGTCTTCGGCGATCCGATCCCGGTCACCGACCTCGAGGCCACCCCCGAGCACGCAGGCTTGCTGCTGGACCAGACGGTGTGGCCGACGGTCTCCGAGGAGTACCAGAAGCTGCGCAACACCCCGGGCCTGATCGCGGGCGGTCTCGCCGCGGCCGGAATCGGCTACGCGCTCTACCGCCGCCGCAAGCGTTGAGACCGCCCAGGCTTCTGGTGCACGACTGAGCCAGACTGGGCCCGTGCTGCTGCCACCCAAGGTCTCCCAGGGCGTCGCTGAGGGCTCGATCACGCTCGCCTTCCGTCGCTGGCGGACCCAGGACGTGCAACCCGGTGCCCAGTTCAAGACCGGCGGGATCGTGGTGCGCGTCGATGCGGTCGAGGTCGTCGACCCGGCTGCGATCACCGACGCCGAGGCCGTCCTCGCCGGTCACCCGCACGCCGACATGGTGCGCAAGCGCCTGGCCGGCGACGAGACGTGGCCCGTCTACCGCGTCACCCTCTCGTACGCCGGGCCGGACCCGCGCATCGCGCTGAGGGAGTCGGCCGACCTCACCGAGGCCGACGTCGCCGCGATCGATGCCCGGCTCGAGCGGCTCGACCGGGCCAGCAGCCACGGCGCCTGGACGATGCGCACCCTCGCATTGATCCGCGAGCACCCGCAGCGCCGCGCTCCCGACCTCGCCGAGATGGAGGGTCGCGAGACGGCGCCGTTCAAGATCGACGTCCGCAAGCTCAAGGGCCTCGGCCTGACGATCAGCCACCCCGTCGGCTACGAGATCTCGCCGCGCGGGGCGGCGTACCTGGCACGGACGCGACGGGCATAGGTCAGCCTGCCGTCGCAAGCCTGAGCACGCCTCAGCCGCGCTCGGCGCGCCGGCCCTGGTTCCGCTCGTCCTCGAGCCGGTTCTTGCTGCGCAGCAGGCGCAGCACCGTGACCAGGCCGAGGCCGCCGGCCATGTTGCCCAGCACCGCGATCAGCAGGAACCGGGCCCACTCGGCGTACCCGAAGGTCGCGTCGCCGGTGTGGATCGCTCCGAAGATGAGCAGCGAGTCGAGGATGGAGTGGAACATCTGGGTGCCGGCGAGGAGGAACGCCGCCGCTACCGCCGCGGCCATCTTCGCGGTCATGTCGTCGGTGCCGTGCTGCATCCGGGTCAGCAACGTCATCGTGGCGCCTGCCAGGACCGCGAGCGCGATCGTCTCCTTCGAGACCGACGCGGTCGCGAAGTGCGTGCCTGACTCGACCAGCACGCCGTGCAGGGACGGGAAGGCCAGCACGACCAGCCACATGATCAGCCAGCCCCCGACGAGGTTGGCGACCAGCGTGCCCGACCACAGCTTCAGCAGCTGCTTGAGGGTCGCGCGCTTCGCCGCGACGGTCACGACCGGTACCAGGAAGCCCTCGGTGAAGAGCTCGGAACGCCCCAGGAGCAGCGCGAGGAAGCCGGCCGAGAAGGCGAGACCGGCGAGCAGGTGGTCGCCGGTGTCGTGGAGCACCGCCAGGAAGGCCAGTACGCCCATCGAGACGTCGGTCCCTGCCATGAAGCCGGTCAGCAGGACCTCGCGCCAGGGGCGGCTGAGCCGCTGGGTGCCCTCGATCACCTGTGCGGTGAACGACTCCTCCAGCGCGTCCTCCATCGGTCCGTCGGTCTCGCCGAGGCTCCGACGGTCGTCGCTGGCATGGTCAGGGAGCTCGGTCATCAGGTCCTCGGGGCAGACCCGGTTCCTGCCGTCGCTGTGGTCCGGGCACCGGGTGGGGTCGTTGCCCGAGACCAGTACCCCGACGGGGCACAGGCAACCAGCAGCTCTCGTGCTCCCGCTGGACGCCGCGGACCTGGGTTGCAGGGACCTCAGCACAGACGTGCTGTGGGGCCGCTGGAGTCCCTCGGTCGCGCGAGCAACACTGGTGGGGCGAGTCCTGGAGGTGACCGGTATGAGCGTCCTGCCACTCGGTGGAGCAAGGGTCGACGAGGCACTGTGGAAAGCTCTGCTGCGTCAATCGGAGTTCGGGGTCGCAGTGTGCGACGCCGAGGGACTGCTGGTCGCACTGAACCCGACCCTGGAGCCGATGCTCGGCGCGCCCTACCAACCCGCGATGCCGGAGTCGTGGACCGGCCTCTACCACCTCTACGACGAGCACGGCTCTCCTCTCGCCGCCGACGACGCCCCGCTGCTCCAAGCGCTGCGCGGCCAGCAGGTGGTCGACCGGTTGATCTCCGCGCGACCCGACGACGGCTCGACGCGCCACCTGCGCTGCAACGGCGCGCGCCTCTACGACGGTCTCGGCCAGTCGGCCGACCGC
>JBJMIO010000091.1:0-11797 GCA_045806765.1 Marmoricola sp. | reverse complement strand
TCCCGGTCAGGACCGCACCGGGAGTACCGGGGATTCGCCGAAGCGGTCCAGATCAGGCGAGGTCGTGGATGAAGTCGCCGAGCTGAACCAAGTTCCGGCACTCGACCATCGGCAGGATCTTCTCGTAGTCCCGCGCGGCCGAGTCGCCGGTGTTCCAGTGCCGCGGCGACTCCGGGTTGAGCCACCACGCGTGCCGGCTCTCCTTGACCATGTCCTTCAGGACGCCCTCGGCGAGGTCGGAGTAGTTCGAGCGGGCGTCGCCCAGGATCATCAGGTTCGTCTTCGGGGTCAGCGCATCGGAGTGCAGCTCGGCGAAGCGGGTGAAGGCACGCCCGTAGTTGGTCCGCCCCCACAGGCTCGCGTACTGCGCGCTGGCCGCGAGCGAGGCCATCGTCTCGATCGGGTCGGCGCCGGGGTGGAAGCGGTCGGAGACCTCGTGGATCTCGTCGACGAAGGTGAAGGCGCGCACCCGGTTGAACTGCTCGCGCAGCGCGAAGACCAGCATCAGGGTGAAGTTCGCGAAGTTCGCCACCGAGCCGCTGACGTCGCAGAGCACGACCAGGTCGCTCCTGCTCGGGCGGCGCGGCCGGTGGTGGGTATCGAGCGGGACACCACCGGAGGAGACCGAGGCGCGCACCGTCCGCCGGAAGTCCAGGGGGCCGCGGAGCTTGGAGGCCTTGTGCTTGTTCAGCCGGGTGGCGAGCCGGCGCGCGAGCGGCCCGATCTCGCGGCGCATCTCCTCCAGGTCCGACTTGCGCGCGGAGGTGAAGTCGATCTGGTCGATGCTCTTGCGCACGGTGTACTTCGCGACGTGCTCGGGGCCGCGCACCTCCGAGGCCCGGCGCCGCACCTCGGCATCGACCAGGTCGTTGAAGACGGCGACCTGGGCCTCGACGAGGCGGCGCAACGTCGGGTCGGCGTCCAGGTCGGCCATCAGGCCCTCGAGCACCTTGTCGACCAGCTCCGCCGGGGAGACCCGGTTCATCACGTTGTACGACGACCAGCGCTGCTCACCCGGTCCGCGCCCGCGGATCAGGCCGAAGCGCTGGACCGCGTCGCGCGCCATCATCTGCAGCGCGTCCCGGTCGCCCATGCCGAGCGCGGTGACCAGGGCCTCGCGGAAGTCCGCGAGGTCCTGCGGCCCGTCGCCGGGTCCGCCCTGGGTCTCCCCGGCGTCACCAGGCTCGACCGGGTCGCCGTTCTCGTCGAGCTCCTGCGCACGGGTCGGGTCGCCGACAAGCGCGGGGAAGTAGAGGTCGAAGACGTGGTCGAAGCCGTTGCGGTGCGGCTGCTTCTTCACCAGGCTCGCGGCGTACGCCGCCCGGACCTGCTCGCGGTCGTCGAGGCCGAGCGTGAGCACTGCCTCCGCGGCGTCGAGACCTTCGGCCAGCGAGACCGGCAGGCCCGCGGCACGCAACGCCTCCAGGAACGCGATGTGCCGGTCGAGGAGCGCCATTCAGATCACCTCGGCTCAGGCGCCGCGGAGCTTCAGCTCGCGCACCGCGCGCTCGATGTCGCTGGTGTGCTTGAGCACCACCCCGAGGGTGGCGTCGATGGTCGCGGCATGCAGGGTTCCGGTCCCGAGCGCGACCAGCGTGCGCGCCCAGTCGACCGACTCCGCGATCGAGGGCGACTTGCGCAGCTCCAGCGCGCGGAGCCGGGTGACCGTGTCGACGACCTGGCGGGCCAGGCGGTCCTCCACTCCTGGCACCTGGCCGAGCAGGATCGCGTGCTCGCGCTCGGCGTCGGGGTAGTCGATGTGCAGGTAGAGGCAGCGGCGGCGCACGGCTTCGGAGAGCTCGCGGGTCGCGTTCGAGGTCAGCAGCACCAGCGGGCGGCGTACGGCGCTGATCGTGCCGAGCTCGGGGATGGTGACCTGGAAGTCGGAGAGGACCTCGAGGAGCAGGCCCTCGACCTCGACGTCGGTCTTGTCGACCTCGTCGATCAGCAGGACCGTCGAGGTCCCGCGGCGGATCGCGGTCAGCAGCGGCCGGCTGAGCAGGAACTCCTCGGTGAAGATGTCGTCGTGGGTCTCCGACCAGGTCTGGTCACCGGAGGAGGCCTGGATCCGCAGGAGCTGCTTCTTGTAGTTCCACTCGTAGAGCGCACGCGCCTCGTCGAGGCCCTCGTAGCACTGCAGCCGGATCAGCTCGGAGCCGGTCGCACGCGCGATGGCCTTGGCGAGCTCGGTCTTGCCGACGCCCGCGGGGCCCTCGACGAGCAGCGGCTTCTCGAGCGCGCCGGCGAGGTAGGTGGTCGTCGCGGTAGCGAGGTCGGCCAGGTAGCCGGAGTCGGCGAGCCGCTTCTCGGCGTCCGCCGCGGAATCGAACCAGGTCACCCGGGTCATCATGCCCTGCCCTGCCGGCGACGTCCGTTGCCGGGATCACACCCGGGTCACCGCCCGGCTCCCACCCGGATCACGAAGCGATGTCGCATTAGGGCCGTTCTGCGCATTTTGCCCGATCAGGCGATAACCTGCGGGGAGTCGTGCGCGCCCTGGGGAGGGACCTCGCTGCGCACGGACGCCCTGGGGAGGGACATCCATGCTTCGCCGCTCCATGCTGCTGGTCACGCTGGCCACTGCACTGACCACCGCCATGCTCGGTCTCGCCGTCCCGTCGGCGCACGCCGTCACCACGTTCACCCGGACGCTCGCTGTCACCGGCACCGGTGCCGCGATGTACCCGGACTTCGACCGCGCCACCACCCGGTACGCCGTGACGACCGACGCCACGACCGCCGGCTCGCTGACGATCGATGCCACCACCACCGACCCGGCAGGAGAGGTGCTCGTCGACGGTGCCACAGCCACCGGGCCCACCACGGTGACCGGGCTGAGCTCCGGCGACGAGGTGTCGGTGATCATCGACGACGCCGACGGGCGCACGCCGTACTCGGTGATGTACCTGCCGGCCGGCTTCCCGAAGCTCACCGTCACCACCCGTGCCGCGGGTCTGGACCCCGAGCTCGTCGCACTCACCCTCAACGGGTTCGAGCCGACCCCTCAGGGCGGCACCCCGCTGCCGGCGTTCGAGGCGATCGTCGACCGCAACGGCGTGCCGGTGTACGCCGCCGCCACCGGCCCGCAGACCCTCGACCTCAGGCAGCAGCCCGACGGCGAGCTCACCGTCTCGCGCGCGACGACCGCGGCCGGCCACACCGGCACCGCGCTGGTGACCCTGGACGACCAGATGCAGGAGACCTCGCGCCTCGACGTCAAGGCACCACTGACGAACACCGACGGCCACGATGCGGTCAAGCTCGCCGACGGCTCCACGATCCTGCTGGGCTACGAGCCGAACAGCGTCACCGGCAAGACCGACGCGACCATCCAGAAGGTCGACGCCGCCGGTGAGGTCACCTTCAGCTGGAGCTCCTCGGCCCTCGTCGGCGAGAGCGTGGCGAGCAGCCAGGCGCAGGGGGTGAGCGGCGACTACGCGCACGTCAACTCGGTGCAGTCGGTCGAGGACGACGACCTGATCGTCTCCTTCCGCGACCTCTCCGCGGTGCTGCGGATCGCGACGGTCGCCCACGACGGCTACCAGCCCGGCGACATCATCTGGAAGCTCGGCGGACGCGACTCGAGCTTCACCTTCGTCGGCGACGCGCTGGGCGGCCCGTGCGGTCAGCACACCGCGAACGAGCTCGCCAACGGCGACATCATGGTCTTCGACAACGGCACCAGCGGCCTGTGCGTCAACCAGGCCGACCCGACCGGGCCGACGCTGAACCGCGGCTCCACCCGGGTCGCCGAGTACCACCTCGACACCACCGCGCACACCGCGACGCTGGTGTGGAGCTACGACCCGAGCGCGACCTACGCCTCCTTCGCCGGCTCGGCACGACGCCTGGCCGACGGCGACACGCTGATCGGCTGGGCCGACTACCGCGGCGCCCTGGCCACCGAGGTCGACGCCGAGGGCACGGTCGTGTGGAACGTGACCGCTCCGGCCGGCACCGGCGGGCACAAGTCGTACGCGACCTACCGCGCCGAGCCGATCACCGACCTGACCGACGCGATCACGCCGGCGGTCACCACGACCGGACCGGCCGACCACGTGACCCTCGCGCAAGGGGCTTCGGTCACGGCGGGTGCGCGCTGCACGGACCGCGGCGGCTCGAACCTCGCCTCCTGCACCGTGACCGGTCTGGTCGACGGCAAGCTGGACACGTCCACGACCGGCACGAAGCACTGGACGACCGTCGCCGAGGACGGCGCCGGCAACACGACCACGATCCAGCGCACCTACACCGTGCGGCCCCTCGTCAGTCGTGCCGACGCCCTGATCCGCACCGCCTCGGCCAGGACGTGGACCGGCAACGACGTCCAGGGCCTGGCGAGCAAGCAGACCGCCGCCACCTCGGTCCGACGGGGTCACCCCGCGACCGGCTACTTCCTGGCGCAGAACGACGGCGAGGGATCCGAGGCGCTCGTGCTGCAGGGCAAGGCCGGCACCCCCGGCTTCGCGGTGCGCTACTACGCCAACGGCAAGGACGTCACCGGCGCGATGGTCGCCGGGAAGTTCCGGACCGCGGTGCTCGCCCCCGGACGCACCCAGCAGGTGCGCGTCGTGGTGACGCCGCGCAAGATCCGCGGTGCGGCTCCTGCGCGCACGTTCACGCTGTGGTGCTGGCCGGCGAGCAACCCGATCACCTTCGACCAGGTGGGCTTCAAGGTCACCGCGCGACGCTAGACCGCGTCCTCCTCGCGGCTGATCGTGGCGGCGAGGTACGTCGAGAGCAGGTCCTCGATCGTGCGCTCCATCGACTCCGCGAAGGTCGCCATCACCGCGGTGGTGGCGAGCTCGCGGAACCGGGTCAGCGTCGCGACGAGCTCACCGATCTCGGCGCTGCTCGGCGTGACCTCGGACAGGAAGCGGTCACCCACCTGGCGCACCGCTTCGTCGACCAGGGCGCGGGTGATGCCGTCGATCGACATCGAGACCTCGCTGTGTACCCGCACCAGTGCCTCGGTCGAGGTCCCGAAGCCGCGCATCTCCGCGAACGCCCGCAGCAGTCCCGGGCGGCGTACGAGTGCCTTGGCGCCCTTGACCTCGACCAGCCCGACCTCGAGGTAGCGCTGGAGCGACTCCTTGTCACCGGCGAGGTCGCGGACCTGGGCCAGCGTCATCGTCTCCGGGGAGTCGTCGAGCCGCGCCGGCACGAGCGCGCTCTCCAGACCGAGCACGTCGGCGAGGTCCTGGCCACCCTCCCAGGCGGTGAGCATCTCGGTGATGTGGCCGCTGGTGTAACCGCGCTCGAGCATCGAGGTGATGATCTTGAGCCGCGAGAGGTGCGAGTCGTCGAAGATCGCCACGCGGCCCTCGCGCCGGGGCGCGTGCAGCAGCCCGCGCTCCTGGTAGGCGCGGATGTTGCGCACGGTGACGTTGCTGGCCCGGGCGAGGTCGTCGATCCGGTAGGTCTTGCCCTCGGGCTCAGCGCTACGGGCACGACCGAGCGAGAGCAGCTGGCGCACGGCCGCATCCACCGTGCCGCGCGGGTCGCGGGCGAGCTGGCGCTGGCCGCGGCGCAGCGACTCGAGCACCGCGTCGACGGCGGGGACGTTGAGCGAGGGAGCTGCCATCAGACGGCCGCCGCCTCGGTGCTCGACGCATTCCACAACCGCGCCGCCGAGCGCGACGCGACCTCGTAGTCCTCGATCCGGAAGTCCTGCATCTGACGAAGGTACTGGGTGGCGAACCCGGGATACATCGAGGAGTTCCTGCCGTCCGCGGTGAGGTACCAGCTGCTGCATCCCGACATCCAGGTCGTTCGGCGCAGGCGCTTCTGGATCCGCGCGTTGTAGGCGTCCTGGACCTCGGCGCGCACGTCGAGCCAGCGCAGGTCGCGCTCGACCACGGCCCGCACCCCGGCGACCGCGTAAGCGATCTGGCCCTGCACGTAGACCAGCAGGGAGTTGTGGCCCGGGCCCGAGTTGGGCCCGCAGGTGAAGAACAGGTTCGGGTAGCCGTGCACGCTCGCGGACTTGTAGGCCTGCGCGAAGCCGGCCCACTGCTCCTGCAGCACCGCGCCCTCGGCACCGGTGATCGGGTACGGCGGGCCGCCGAGCTGGACGTCGTACCCGGTGGCGAAGACGATCGCGTCGAGCTCGTGCTCGAGACCGTCGCTGGTGCGCAGGCCCTTCTCGGTCAGCGTCGCGATCGGCCAGGTGATCAGCTTGCAGCTGTCCTGCTGGAGTGCGGGGTAGTAGTCGCTCGACATCAGCATGCGCTTGCAGCCGGCGCGGAAGTCCGGGGTGAGCTGGCGGCGCATCCAGGAGTCCTTCACGGTCAGCCGCAGGTGCAGCTTCCCGGCCTGCTGGATCAGCGTGGTCACCGGGGTGTCCCAGACCAGTCCGGTCGCGGCGGCCTCGTGGCCGACGTACAGAGCGGTCCGCGCCGCCTGCTGGAGCAGCGGGAGCCGGCGGAACGCCTCCTTGGCGATCGCCGGCGTCTCGACGTCCACCCGCGGCAGCACCCAGCCGGCGGTGCGCTGGAAGACCTTGACCGAGCCGGCGACCTTCACGAGCTCCGGGATGATCTGGATCCCGCTGGCGCCGGTGCCGATCACGGCGACGTCCTTGCCCGCGAAGTCGAAGTCGTGGTCCCAGCGCGCGCTGTGGATCTTGGTCCCCCGGTAGTCCTCGATGCCGCGCATCGCCGGGAGGCTGGCCTCCGAGAGCGGACCCGAGGCGACGACCACGGTACGGGCCAGGTACGTCGTCCCGGACGCCGTCTGCACCTCCCATCGACCCTCGTGGCGGTCGAAGTCGAGCGCGGTGACCTCGGTGCTGAACCGGATGTCCTTGACCAGGTCGAAACGCTCGGCGAGCTCCTCGATGTGTGCGCAGATCTCCGCGCTCGGTGAGTAGGCGCGCGACCAGTCCGGGTTCTTGGCGAACGAGAACGAGTAGAGCAGCGAGGGGATGTCGCAGGCGGCGCCCGGGTACGTCGCGTCGCGCCAGGTGCCGCCCACGCCCTCGGCGCGCTCGAGGATCACGACATCCTCGATCCCGGCCTCGCGCAGCTTGATCGCGGTGCCGAGCCCGGTGAAGCCGGCGCCGATGACCAACGTGGTGTGGACGTGCGGCGGCGCAGCTCGTCGCGGCCGCCGGGGCGCCGCGCGCTTGACCGTCGTCGTGCTCACGCGGCGTTCATCCCCTTCTTCACCGTGCGGCTGATCGGCTGGTAGGTCAGCTCCTTGAACCACGTCGGGATCGGGCGGAACAGCGCGCGCGGGTAGAGCTCGGAGAGCTTCACCATCGGGTTGGCGATCAGGTGGTACGGGTGCTCGGGGTCGATCACCATCTCGGCGTGCACCTTGAGCACCTGGTAGAGCGGGACGCGCTGGGTGAAGTCTCCGCGGTCACCGAGCTTCCGGAAGCGCGACATCGCGCTGTAGAGCTTCTCGGGCTGCAGCCCCATCTCCACGATGTTGTTGCGCATCCTGTTGAGCAGGGGCACGTACATCAGTGCGCCGATGATCAGGCCCGGCGAGGCGAGGTTGCCGACGAACTCCACCGCGAGCTGGCGGGCCTTGGCGTTGCCGATCATGTCGAGGACCGCGAAGTCGACCGCGATGTGCCGCGACTCGTCGCTGTTGATCTTCTCGAAGACCTGGTGGCAGACCGGGTCCTGCACCTCCTCGAGGAGGAACTTGAGCAGCGCTCCGTCCAGCGCGACCTCGAGCATCGGGATGACCGTGCCGAGCACCGAGAGCGGCATGTCGTCGCCGTAGGTGTCGAGCCACTCGATGGCCATCCGGATGTTGTTGTTGGGCTCGGGGATCTCACCCTCCTCGAGCATCCCCCAGCGCCGCATCAGGGCGAGCTCGGCGTTGGCGTGCCGCTGCTCCTCGGCGTGGAAGTAGCGGTAGATCTCGCTGACCGTGGGGGTCGGCGCCTTGGCGACCATCGCGGCGAACCCGCGTGCGCCGACGTTCTCGATCCAGCACAGGTCGGCCATGAACGCCTTGAGGGTGGGCCGCTGCTCCTCGGTGATGAGCTCGGCGCCGGGGGCCTCCCAGTCGATGTCGGCCAGGGCCCACTGCTTGTCCTTGATCTTGGCGAGCATCTGCTCCATGTCCATGGAGCTCGTCGTGGAGGCCATCTCAACGTCCTTCTCTCTGCTCGATCCAGGGGCGGGTGAGGTCGAGGTCGGTCAGCTCGTCGTTCCGGCGTGCCGGGTCGTCGCCCTTCAGCGGCCCGACCCGCTCGAGCAGCCCGACGGCGCGCGTGTAGAGACCGGGCACGGCGCGCTTGACCTGCCAGCCGACCTTGGCATCGAGCTGGGGCATCACGTGCAGCCCGCCACGGTCGTGGGCGTCGAGGCAGATCCGGGCGACCTTGGCCGGCGACATCCCGGTCCACCGCATCAGGGCGTTCGCCGCGCTCGAGGACCGCTCGTCGATCCGTCCGTTGGCCACGATGTTGGTCTTCACGAACGTCGGGCACAGCACCGAGACGTGCACCCCGCTGCCAGCCATCTCGGCGGCGAGGGTCTCGGAGAGCGAGAGCACCCCCGCCTTGCTCACGTTGTACGCCGCCATCCGCGGCGCTGCGCCGAAGCTGGCCGCCGAGGCGACGTTGATGATCCCGCAGGCATCGCCGCCGGCGGCCGCCTCGCGCAGGATCGGTGCGAAGACGTGGCACCCGTGGATCGGCCCCCACAGGTTCACGCCCAGGGTCCAGCGCCAGTCGTCGATCGGCGCCTCACCGATCCGCGGACCACCGGCGCCGACCCCGGCGTTGTTGACCACCAACGTCGGCTCGTCGCCGAAGAAGTCGCGAGCGGCTCCGGCCAGCGAGCGGACGTCCTCGAGCACCGCGACGTCGCAGCGCACGGCCACCGCGGTGCCGCCGTGGTCCGAGATCGCCTCGACGGTCCGCTTGGCGCCCAGCATGTCGATGTCGCTGACCACGACGCTGCCGCCACGTCGGGCGAGCTCGACGGCGAAGGCCTGACCGATGCCGCTGCCGGCTCCGGTGACCACCGCGCGGGCGTTGCGGCTCGGCTTCACGCGGTCACCTCGGAGGCCGCCGCGCTCGCGGCGCGCTCACGCAGCGTGGTGGTCATGAAGCGGCAGATCCGCCGCACCGCGACGTCGGCCTCAGGTGAGATGCGGGCCAGCGCCTGGAAGACGTGCATCTGACCGGGCCAGATCTCCAGGCGGACGTCGGTCCCGCTGGCGGCGAGCATGTCGGCGATGTGGTGCGCGTCGGCAGCCAGGAACTCCGCGCCGCCTGCCTGGATCAGGGTGGGCGGGAGGGCCTCGTGCGCCGCGACGACGTGGGTCAGCCGCGGGTGGGCGTAGTCGGTCCCGGCCACGTAGCGGTCGACGATCCGTTTGGCGAGGGTGGCGGTGATGAACGGGTCGGGCATGATCTCGGCGCGGCGTCGGGCGATCTCGAAGCTCGGGTCGGCGAGCGGGGAGAGCATCACCAGACCGGCCGGCAGCTCGCGGCCCTGGCGCAGCAGCTCCAGGGCGAGGTCGAGGGTGAGGTGCCCGCCGGCCGAGTCGCCGGCGACCAGGATCCGGTCCGGGGTCCAGCCCTGGGCGAGCAGCCACGCGTAGGCACGGCCGATGTCGTCCGCGGCCGCAGGGAAGACGTGCTCCGGGGCGAGCCGGTACTCGGTGCTGAAGACCGGCAGGCCGGACCCGGCGGCGATCCGGGTGACCAGACCGCGGTGGGTCCGCGTCGAGCACAGGTTGTAACCGCTGCCGTGGATGTAGAGAACGACGCCGTCGCCGCTGTCCTGGGCCGGCCGGGCCCACTCCCCCTTGATGCGACCGTGCTCGCGCGAGCGAAGGTCGACCGGTTCGACCGCGACCCCCGGGGCCGGACGGCCGACCGCTGCCATCAGTGCGCTGACGAAGGTGCGCGAGAAGGCGACGCCGAACCTCCCGTCGGGGATCACGTGCTCCAGTGGCCAGAGGGCACGCGCGCTGGAGGCCGCGAACCGCGCGGACCGGGAGGGCGGGCGCGGCGTGAACGTCGTTGTCTGCACCTCACGATGACACCATCAACTGTGCCATCGGTCAATGGTTAGTTCCGGCGTGTCGCCAGCAGCTCGTTGGCGGCCGCCCCGAGCTCACCGGCCGCGGCGGCCGCTCGGATCCGCTCCTGGTGGGCCGGCGCCAGGCGGTCGAAGCGCGCGAAGAGCCGCTCCTGCACCGCCGGGCCGACCTCCTCGAAGGCGGCCCCCGCCACCTCCCAGTCCTCGCCGTCGGCGATCTCTGCCAGCAGGGCGTCGACCACCTCGTCGGGAAGGTCGTCGACCACGTCGACGAACCTCACCATCGCCGCGACCTCCTGGCGCGCGAGGAGCACGCGCGCGACCTCGGCGACCGTGGCGGGCGGCACCACGCGCAGGATCGGGCCCATCCGAACAGGTTCGAGCCCGAGCGCGAGGTCGGCCATCTCGGCCGGGTCGAGCTCGGCGGCGATCGCCTCGACCTGACCGCGCGGGAGCTCGGCGATCACCCGGTCGAGGTTCGCGTTCCACTCCAGCAGGGGCACCACCGCGAGCAGGTCGTGCGGCGTGGCCACCTCGAAGGCGGCGTGCAGCATCTCGGGGGTGACGACCCCGACGAACGCCGCCATCGCGGCGTACTGGCGGCGCTCGAAGAGGGCGCGTGCGATCCCGGCCACGGTCTCGGCCGGGACCGCCGCGACGATCGGGCCCATTCGGGAGGGGTCGAGCGCGAGCGCCAGGTCGGCGAGCTCGTCGGGCGTGAGCGAGGTGGCGATCTCGGTGACCTTGTGGTGCGGCAGCCCGGCCACCACGACGTCGAGGTTCTCGTTCCACTCCAGCATCGGCACGACCTTCAGGAGGTCCTGCGGGGTGGCGACCTCGAACGCGGCGTAGAGCGCCTCGACGGTGACGGTGCCGACGAACTCGGCCATCGCGGCGTACTCACCGCGCGCGAAGAGCGCCTTGGCCACCTTGCCGATCGGCTCGGGCGGGAGCTTCTGCACGACCGGCTTGGAGCGCACCGGGTCGAGCGCCAGGGCGATCTCGCAGAGGTAGGGCACGGAGACCCGGCCGATCAGGTCGCGCGCCCGGGACGGGTCGAGCACCTCCGAGACGCGCGCCGCCATCACTGGCGGCAGGAACTTCTCGGCCAGCACCCCGGCGAGCGGGCCCGGGATCGTCCTGGACAGCGCGGCGATGCGTGCGAAGCGGCGCTGGGAGTCGGCGAAGAGCAACGAGCTGATCTGGTCGTGCAGCTCACGCAGGTCGGCGTTCGGTACGCCGTCGAGCCCGTGCACCTCGCTCGGCTCGACGTCGAGCAGGCGCGCGATCCGTCCGATCTGCGCGCTCACCCGAGCAACGCCTTCTTCACGATCCCGCGTACCGCGAACGGCACCCCGGCGATCGCCTTGCGCACCGACTCGTCCGTCTCCGCGTCGAGGCGTTCCTTCGCTGCGCGGACCTGCTCGGTCAGCCGCTCGAGCGTGGCGTCGGGCAAGGCGCGCACGGTCTCGGGAGGCGTGGCGCCCAGGACGTCGGTGAGTGCGGCATCGGCCGTCACGGTTCCCCCTCACGTTGCCATTGGCTGATGGCAGCGTTGCGGAGGTCGGCGCTCAGGTCAAGGACATGAGCTCGCGTGCCGGGCGGCTCGCGTGATCTGCAGGCGGCGTTCGGGGCGCCTCGCGTGATCTGCAGGCGGCGTGCCGGGCGGCTCGCGTGATGTCTCGGGCGCCGGTTCGGGGACTACTCCACCGGCCTCAGCTCGTCGGCGTACGAGAGCGAGAGGCGGCGCAGGACTCCGTCGTCGTTGACGGCGTACTGGC
>JBJMIO010000090.1:0-5542 GCA_045806765.1 Marmoricola sp. | reverse complement strand
GTTACGCGCGAGAAGCGCGCAGGCACGAGTGAGGACCATCGAGATGAGCACGCGAGCGACCCTGGGCGACCTGGCGATCCTGGCCGCGGCCGCCGGCTACGGCCTGTCCACGACGATCTCGGTGGCAGCGCTCGACCGGGTGCGAGCCCCCGACCTCGTGGCAGTCGAGCTCACCGGGGGTGCGATCACGCTGCTGGTGCTCGCCGTCGCGCGCAGACGGCTCAGCCTGTCCGGCGCCCGGCGCAACTTCGTGCTCGGCATGCTGATGCCGGGACTAGCCTTCGTCCTCGGCGACCTGGGCCTGAGCATGACCAGCGCGACCGCGGGGAGCTTGCTGCTCGCCGTCGAGCTCCCGCTCTCGGTGCTGCTCTCGGTGCTGTTCCTGCGCGAGGTCCTCGACCGGCGCAGCGTGATCGCCATCGGTCTCGGGCTCTCCGGGAGCGCGGTCGTCGCCGTCGGCGCCGGTGGTCAATCCGGGGGCACCTCGAGCACGATCGGCAACCTGCTCGTGGTGGCGTCGGTGATGGCTGCGGCGTCGTTCCTGGTCGTGACCCGGTTGCACAACTCCGACGACGGCTTGAACGCCTCGACCTGGCAGACGCTGGGTGGCGCGGTGAGCACCTCGCCGTTCGTGGTGCTGGGGTGGGCCCACGCCGGCAGCCGCCTGCCGGGAGCCGGCGCCGCCGGCTGGGCGTTGTGCATCGGCGTGCTGGCCTGCACGGCCGCGGCCTCGGTCGCGTTCAACTTCGGGATCAGCCGCGTCTCGGGCGTCCGCGCCTCACAGCTGCAGAACCTGACCCCGGTCGCCGGCCTGGTGGCCGCGGTGCTCGTGCTCCACGAGCGGCCGGGCACCGTCCAGCTGCTCGGGGGTGCGCTCGTGCTGCTCGCGATCGGCGCGCTCGCACGCGTCGGCGCGGAGCCCCGTCAGGTTTCCGTAACCCCGCAGGCCTGTCCACCGGACCCCGCGTCCACGAGCATGGCTGCATGACCGAGAACCAGGACTTCACCGGCCTCAAGGCCGTCTTCGTGAACTGCACCCTCAAGCGCTCGCCGGACCCGAGCCACACCCAGGGGCTGGTCGACGCCAGCGCTGCGATCATGCGCAAGCACGGCGTCGAGGTGGAGACGATCCGCCTGATCGACCACGACGTCGCGACCGGGGTCTACCCGGACATGACCGAGCACGGCTGGGAGAGCGACGCCTGGCCGGAGATCTCCCCGAAGATCCTCGCGGCCGACATCCTGGTCGCGGCCGGGCCGATCTGGCTCGGTGACAACTCGAGCCAGATGAAGGTGCTGATCGAGCGGATCTACTCGCTCTCGGGGATGCTCAACGACAAGGGCCAGTACCTCTTCTACGGCCGCGTCGCCGGCTGCCTGATCACCGGTAACGAGGACGGCATCAAGCACTGCGCGCAGAACGTGCTCTACAGCCTGCAGCACGTCGGCTACACGATCCCGCCGAATGCGGACGCCGGGTGGATCGGCGAGGCGGGTCCCGGCCCGTCGTACCTCGATCCTGGCAGCGGCGGTCCGGAGAACGACTTCACCAACCGCAACACCACCTTCATGACCTGGAACCTGATGCACCTGGCCAAGATGCTCAAGGACGCCGGGGGAGTGCCGGACTACGGCAACCAGCGGTCGGCGTGGAACGACGGCACCCGCTTCGACTTCGAGAACCCCGAGTACCGCTGAGCCCCACCACCGAGGCCCCAGGAGGGCACCCCGTGATCGTCGACCAGGTGCTGGCCGCCCGGATCGAGCGTGCCGAGGGCGCGTTCATCGCGGCGTGCAGCCGCGCGGCCTGCGCGCGCACGGGCGTCGCGTCCTTCCAGGTCCCGCTCGCCGGTGGCATCGCGTCGTACGCCGGACCCGGCTCGCCGTTCGACAAGGTGGCCGGGGTCGGGTTCGACGGGCTTCCGGAGGAGGATGCCCTGGCCGCGATCGAGCAGCGCTACGACGAGGTCGGTGCGGCGGTGAGCTTCGAGATCTCCACGCTCGCCGACCCGGCGGTCTTCGAGCTGCTGACGGCGCGGGGCTTCCTGCTGGTGGGCTTCGAGGACGTGCTCGTCGCGACGCTCGGCGACGAGCCCGGCCCGCACGCGGACATCGAGGTACGCCGGGCCGAGGACGAGCTCGCGACCTGGACCGAGGTAGCGGTGGAGTCCGCGCTGCACGGTGACACCGCCGGCGTTCCGCAGCACGACACCTTCTCGCGCGAAGCGCTCGAGGCTGCCGAGCAGGCGGGGATCGACGCCGGTGCACGGGCCTACCTGGCACTGGTCGACGGGGAGTCGGCCGGCGCCGCGGGGCTCTTCCTCGCCGGCGACCTCGCCCAGCTCACGGGAGCCGGCACGCTTCCGGCGTACCGTCGTCGCGGCGTGCAGACGGCGCTGGTCGGTGTGCGGCTGGCCGACGCGCGAGCGGCGGGGTGCACCCACGCAGTGGTGACGACACAACCGGGCTCGACCTCGCAGGCCGTCGTGCGTCGGGCCGGCTTCGAGCTCGGCTACTCCCGTGCGGTGCTGACGCGCGAGCGGTAGGCGCCTGGGCGAAAACGGAAGCGAGCGCGGCCCCCGACTGGACGGGGCCGCGCTCGTCCGGGCTGCTACTCGACCTCGACCACGTCGGCGCGGACCAGCTCGGTCCGGTCCGCACGGCTGATGGTGAGGTAGACCACCGTTGCGGCGATCGTCCCGAGGAACAGCACGCTGGTGCCCAGGGTTCCCAGACCCAGGCCACCCTCGCCCTTGGAGAGGCCGAGGAAGTCGCCGATGTTGGCGCCGAGCGGGCGGGTCAGGATGTAGGCGAGCCAGAAGGACAGCACGGGGCCGGCCCCGGCGCGCCAAGCGAGGAGCACCGTGAGGATCAGGCCGAGCGGCAGCAGGATCGAGGTGCCCGGCGACCATCCGGTCAGGTCCAGGGTCCAGTCGCCGGCGGCGGTGCCGAGGGCGAAGGTCACCAGCACGGTCAGCCAGTAGAAGGCCTCGCGCGGGGTGGTGTTGATCGAGTGGATCGAGAGCGTGCGCTCGCGGGCGTACCAGATGGCGAAGACCGCGGCGAGCAGCACCGCGAAGACCGAGGTGCTCAGCGCGAGCGGCACGTTGTGGCCGTCGGTGAGGTTGTCGGTCAGCAGGGTGCCGACCACGCTGACCAGGACGACCACGAGCCAGTAGATCGCCGGCACGTACCGGTCGAGCCGGAACTGCGCGACCAGTGCGACGACCAGAGCCGCCGAGAAGGCCAGGGTGGTGTTGGTCAGGCCGAAGCCCAGCGTCTCGTTGATGTAGTCCGCGAAGCTCTCACCCACGGTCGTGCACAGGATCTTGATGATCCAGAAGTACACGGTGACCTCGGGCACCTTGTTGAGCATCGTCGTGGTGACACGGCTCCGGGTGGCGGTGCTCATGCGTTCTCCTTCGTCTCGGGACCGTCTGGGAACGGTTCTGGAGAAAGGTGTCGGACCGCGCCTGACGCTCACCTGACCGAACCTGACAGAACGGTCAGGCCCACGACGTAGGGTCCAGGGGTGATCAAGTACCTCGGGTCGAAGCGCACGCTCGTCCCCGTGCTCGGGGGGATCGCCACGGCCGTCGAGGCACGTACGGCGGTCGACCTGTTCACCGGCACGACCCGGGTCGCGCAGGAGTTCAAGCGGCGCCAGATCACCACGACCGCGGCCGACATCGCGACGTACAGCGCGGTGCTGGCCGACTGCTTCATCGCCACCGATGCCGAGGCGCTGGACAGCGACGAGCTCACGGATGCGGTCGAGCGGCTCAACGCGCTGCCTGGGCGGCCCGGGTACTTCACCGCCACGTTCTGCGAGCAGTCGCGCTTCTTCCAGCCCCGCAACGGCGCGCGGGTCGACGCCATCCGCGACGCGATCGAGGAGGAGTACGCCGGCACCGCGCTGTACCCGGTGCTGCTGACCGCGCTGATCCTCGCCGCAGACCGCGTCGACTCGACCACCGGCCTGCAGATGGCCTACCTCAAGAGCTGGGCGCCGCGCGCCCACCAGGACCTCGAGCTGCGCGTCCCCGCGCTCCTCGCCGGGCCGGGCGCGACGGTGCGCGGCGACGCCCAGGAGGTGGTCGGGGAGCTCGCGCCCGTCGACCTGGTCTACCTCGACCCGCCGTACAACGAGCACCGCTACTTCACGAACTACCACATCTGGGAGACCCTCGTCCGCTGGGACGCCCCGGAGCACTACGGCATCGCGTGCAAGCGCGTGGACGCACGCGAGGAGGCCACCAAGAGCCCGTTCAACGCCAAGCGCCGGATGGCCGAGGCGCTCGACGACGTGATCGCGCGCGCCCGCGCCGACGTGCTCGTGGTCTCCTACAACGACGAGTCCTGGATCGGTGCGGAGCAGATGCTCGACTCGCTGCGCCGGGCGGGGCACGAGGAGGTGCGGCTGCTCGGCTTCGACTCCAAGCGGTACGTCGGGGCGCAGATCGGCATCCACAACCCGGCAGGCAAGAAGGTCGGCACGGTCTCGCACCTGCGCAACACCGAGTACGTCTTCGTGGCCGGCCCGACCGCGAAGGTCGAGGCCGCGGTCGCCGTCGCGCTGCAGCACCCGCGTGCCGTCGAGCCGGTCGCGGACGACGCGGGAGCCGGGTGAGGACCTAGGTCACGATCCGGACATTTCTTGTCCGTTTTGCGTGTTTCACGTGATCGCGTGCCGATCAGGGTGTTCCATGGGTGATGCACCCGCTATCCAATGACTTGGGAGGTCACAATGACGTGCACCCACTACCCGCAGTGCCCGGAGGCCAGCGCACCTGACTGCTGCTCCGCGCACACCGTCTCGGACCACTTCGAGCAGGGGTGGTGCCAGCTCTGCAACGGGGTCATCCTGTTCGACGACGGCAACTACCTGGCGCCGGACGGACACGTCGAGCAGGTCCCGCTGTCTGCTTGATCAACCACGCGCTAGGACAGCCGCGAGCGCCTCGGGATCCACGCCGCCGCGCCCGGTTCGCCGACCTCGACGTCGAGGATGACGAAGTGGGCCGCGTTGCCCGCGATCGGTGACTGGTTCGCCACCAGCACCCGGGTCCCGGAGAAGGTCGCGCTGGACGGCCCGTCGAACGGCACCGGGGACCCGTTGTTCCCCGAGACCGTGTGCGGGAACCGGGCCAGCTCCCTGCCTTCGGGCGAGAGCTCGACGAGCTGGTTGCTCAGGCCGACGTTCGCGACGTAGATCCGTCCCGAACGCGCCACCCCGAAACCGTCCGGCAGCTCGCCGGCCCGCGAGCGCCAGATCGTCCGCAACGTCCCCGGCTTCCCGGACGCGGTCACGGGCAGCCGGTACAGGCGGCCCTGCAGGCTGGTGCTGGTCGTCTGCTGCCCGACCAGGAACGCGTGCCGCCCCGGCTGGTAGACCAGACCGGTCGTGCCGAACTCCAGGTAGTCGAGCTGCTGGGAGGTGAACCAGATCCGCGGTCGGCCGCCGGTCGGAGGGATCCGCCAGATCACCGCCTGCCCGTAGTCGCTGACGTAGAGCGCGCCGTCGGGACCCCAGGTCGCGTAG
>JBJMIO010000089.1:0-8937 GCA_045806765.1 Marmoricola sp. | reverse complement strand
ATCGCAGCAAACGCGGTGCAGGCGGATGCACGATGACGGATCAGTCGCTGACTGCTGTACGCGACCAGCTGGCCCGCACGGGCGGCGACCTGAGTCCGGAACGCGTCGCCGAGGCGCTGCGTCGTGAAGGTCGACCGGTCGGCGATGCGGAGGTGCTTGCGGTCCACGATGCCCTTCGCCGTGATGTCCTCGGTGCCGGCCCACTCGAAGAGCTGCTCGGGCTCGAGGGCCTCAGCGATGTCCTGGTGAACGGAGCCGAGCGCGTCTGGATCGACCGTGGCCGCGGACTGGAGGCCAGCTCGATCCGGTTCGCCGATGAGGTTGCAGTACGCCGCCTCGCCCAGCGGCTCGCGGGGCTGGGCGGTCGGCGCCTGGACGACGCATCGCCGTACGTCGATGTCCGCCTGCCCGACGGCACCCGCTTGCACGCGGTGCTCGCTCCGATCGCACGACCCGGAACCCTGATCTCGCTGCGGGTCCCCGGCCGTCGGCACCGCGACCTCGCTGCACTCGTCGCCGGCGGCACCATCAGCGAGGAGGGTGCTCGGCTCCTGACCCGGCTCGTCGGTTCGCGATGTGCATTCCTGATCAGCGGCGGCACCGGGTCAGGCAAGACGACCGTCCTCGGGGCGTTACTGGGCGTCGTCGATGCGGCGGAGCGGATCGTCATCGTCGAGGACGCGAGCGAGCTCGCGCCGGTGCACCCGCACGTCGTCGCGCTCGAGTCGCGGCCGCCGAACCTCGAGGGCGCTGGCGAGGTGACGCTGCGGACGCTCGTGCGGCAGGCGCTGCGGATGCGCCCCGACCGCCTCGTGGTGGGCGAGGTGCGCGGCGCCGAGGTCGTCGACCTGCTTGCCGCGCTCAACACCGGTCACGAGGGAGGCTGCGGCACCGTGCACGCCAACGCTCCTGCCGATGTGCCTGCGCGGATCGAGAGCCTGGCGGCGAGCGCCGGCATGGACAGGGCGGCAACACACAGCCAGCTCGCGTCGGCACTCCACGTGGTGCTGCACCTGCGGCGTGGACGTGACGGTCGGCGGCGACTCGCCGAGATCGGCGTCGTACGACGTAGTGGTCACGAGGTGGTCGTCGAGAACGCAGTGCATTTCGGTGAAGACCTCAACGCTGTCGAGGGACCGGGCTCACGCCGCCTCGCAGATGTGCTCGACCGGCCATGACCGAGAAGCTGCTGGTGTGCGTCTCGGTTGCTGCCGCGGTCAGCGTGTTCGCGGCACCCGTTCACCGCAGAGGTCCGAGGACGGTCACGGGTTCATGGATCGTCGGTGCCGTCCTCGTCGTTCTTGCCACTGCTTCACGGGTGCTGCCGATCCACTTGGTGGTGATCGGTGCCGCAGTGTCGTTGATCATCGCGCGCGAGTACCGACGCCGGAGAGAGCGGCTGCGGATCACTGCACACAGGGATGCGGCGATCGACGCATGTGCGGGACTCGTCGCTGATCTGCGCTCCGGCTCCTCGGCCTCCCAAGCGTTGTCGGCAGCAGCCTCGGACTGGTCCGAGCTTCGCGCGGCCGCGGACGCAGCGGTCCTGGGAGCTGACGTGCCCGCCGCCCTTCGTCGTCTGGCTGGACGACGAGGCTCGGAGTCCCTGCGCTGGGTTGCGTCGGCGTGGGTGGTTGCGCACCGATCGGGTGCGGGGCTGGCCAGCTCGGTCGATCGCGCCGTCGTGGCGATGATCGATGAACGAGACCGGGCGCGCGCCCTGGAGACGGAGCTGGCCTCGGCGCGGGCGACCGCGCGACTGCTCGCCATGCTTCCACTCGGTGTCTTGGTGATGGGCTCGGGCGTCGGTGGAGACCCGATCGGATTCCTCCTCGGATCGACGCCGGGGACGTTCTGCCTGAGCTCCGGCCTTGCGCTGGCCTGGGCAGGAACAGTGTGGATCGAGCGGATCGCCGATGGGATCGCCGCCTTGTGACCGGTATCGCCATCGCGCTCCTGCTGGCCGTGAGCGTCGCGTTCCTCGCTCCGGTGCCCAGGCGGGTTGCTCGGGTCGCAGGTGTGCGCGGGCCAGAGGGCGATACAGCACTCCTCCGGCGGCTGAGGGTTCCGCTCGCGGCAGGTGCTGGCGTCGCGGCCTGGTTCCTTGTGGGCGGCACGGTCGGTGTTCTCGTCGGAGCTGCTGCGGGCGCGGTCAGCTGGCGCGTCGTCTCGAGGGTGGAAGCTCCTTCCGTCGTTCGGTGGCGTCGCGAGCTCGAACGTGACCTGCCGGCCGCAGTGCACCTCTTCGGTGCCGCGCTGGCAGCTGGTGCCCCTGTGTCCGGTGCACTTCGCGATGTCGAGGAGGCGTTGCCCGGTCCCGTCGCCGATGCCTTTGCCGTCGTACGTCGGCGGCTCGACCTCGGTCTGGACCCCGGAGAGGTCTGGCGATCGGTCGAAGGCCCGCTCCGTCCTCTCGGACGCGGGCTCGCGCGGGCGCACGAGTCGGGAGCCCACGTGGTGGAGGTGGTTGAGCGTCTCGCCGACGAGCTGACCGCCTCTGCACGAGGGCGGCGGGCAGCTGCCGCCCGAGCAGTCGAGGTCCGGGCGGCCGCGCCTCTTGGGGTCTGCTTCCTACCGGCGTTCGTGCTACTGGGTGTCGTCCCGATGGTCGTGGGGATCTTCGGTTCGCTGCATCTCTTCAGCTGAGTCGTCCACAGTCCGCTCTCGCGCGTACTTCTCCACAGCGGGTTTCGCCGGCCGCACGTCGCACGTCGCGACGAGACACGGTGAACCACCCGAACTACAACCAGGAGGCGTGATGACCCGCACGACCGCACCCCGACCGCGCGACCAGCGTGGAGCTACGACAGCCGAGTACGCCGTGTGCACCGGCGCCGGTGTCGGCTTCGCCGGTCTGCTGTTCAAGCTGCTCACCAGCGACACCGGTCAACACTTCATCTCCACGGTCTTCGACCACGTCATCGGCATGCTCCCGTTCTGAGATGCGTGCACGTGACGAGGCTGGGGCGGTCACGGCGGAGGCTGCCGTCGTCCTCCCGGTCCTGGTGGTGCTGGTCGCCGCGCTCGCGTGGCTGGTCTGCCTCGGTGTGACCCAGGTGCGCATCGTCGACGCGGCTCGTGAGACCGCGCGGGCTCTTGCCCGATCGGAATCGACCGAAGTCGCGGTCGACGACGGCCGTCAGGTCGCGCCGGACGGAGCTGAGTTCGAGATCCATCGGGGCGCAGGCACCGTCACGGTCATGGTGACGGTGCCGGTCGGGGGAGCGGGAGGCGTCTTCGCCAGCCTGCTGCCGCGTTTCACGGCGCGGGCGACCGCCGTCGCTGCAGTGGAACCCGGTCGATGACCCGGCGAGGTCAGGACGGCGCTGCGGTTGCGTTCACCCTCGTGATGATCGGGGTCCTGGTCGTGGTGGGCTTGGTGGCATCCGCGGTCGTGGCTGTAGCGGCGACTCATCGTCGGGCTCAGGCGGCTGCCGACCTCTCCGCGCTCGCCGGAGCGGGGGCGCAGCAGAACGGCCGCGATGGGTGTGCTGCTGCGGGCGGCGTTGCCGTGCAGAACGGGGCGGCCCTGGACAGCTGTGTCGTAGAGGGTGCCGACGTCCGGGTGGTCGTCAGGATCCGGCTTCCGCCGTTGCTGGGTGACCGGGAGCTGACCGCTCGCGCTCGTGCTGGCCCGACAGATCGACTCTCTGCTTCCTCAGACGTTGCCGAGCACCCGGGTGACCTCGATGCGCACGGCCACCCGCGCCGGATTCACCCGCGGCACCTTGTAACGCTCGGCGTACCGACGCTCCGCCTCGGCGACGACGTCCGGGTCGGAGGAGACGAACGCGCGACCCTCGACGGTCGACCAGTGCCGACCATCCACGCAGCAAGCGGCGAACAGGGCGCCCTGCGGTCCGGCGTCGGCGATGTTGCGGGCCTTGCGCGAGGTGCCCGACGTGATCCCCCAGGCCCGGTCGGCCGCCAGGTCGAGGACCACGCCCATCGGGACGACGTGCGGGGTGCCGTCGGGGCGCAGGGTGGTCACCGTGCACAGCCGGCGCTCGGTCCAGAAGGTGCGGAAGGCATCGGAGGTAGGCAGGAGGCTCACGGAATCCCCAGCTCGAAGATGGCGTAACCGGCGTACCAGCCCGAGGCCAGTGCCGCGGTGACCAGCAGGACCGCGAGGAGTGGCCACCGCACGTTGCGCAGTCCGAGGGCCAGCGGGATCAGCAGCGGGAAGGCTGCGAGTGAGTAGCGCGAGGTGTTGCTGAAGAAGCCGGTGCTGCCGAGTGTCAGCACCAGGGTCGCCAGCGTGTAGGCGACCAGCACCACGGGGGTGCGCTTGACCAGCAGCGCGACCAACAAGGTGGGCAGGGCGATCACCACGAGCGCGCCGATCAGGTCCGCGACCGGGTGGGCCGGACCGTAGTCGTAGCGTGCCAGCGCGACGCCGCGCATCGCATGGAAGGTGCCGGTTCCCCAGTCGAAGTAGTGCCCCCACGCCCCGCGCTCCAGGACGACGTAGGCGTCCCACTGCCCCGCGCGCCAGCCGACCCAGCCGACGTAGCCCGCCAGCCCGATCGGGGCGAGCACGATCGCACCCACCGGCCCCTTCCAGTCGCCCTCGCGGCGCCACAGCGCCACCAAGGCTGCCAGTCCGACGGCGCCGATCAGGGCGACCGCGGTCGGGCGGTTAAGGCCCGCGACCAGGGCGAGCGCCCCGGCCAGCCACCAGCGCTTGGTCATCACGCAGTAGCAGCTCCACGCCGCGAGGGCGATGAAGACGGAGTCGGAGTAGACGGCCCACTCGGCTCCCGAGCCCGGGGCCACCGCCCACAGGCCTGCCGCCAGGATCCCTGCACGGGTGCCGCCGATCTGCTCGACGACGGCGAAGATCCCGGCCGCCGCGAACACGGAGGCGAGGACCGAGACGATCATCCCGGCGCCGAACAGACCGAAGGGCGTCACATCGGCGACGCCGCGCATCAGCGCCGGGTAGAGCGGGAAGAACGCGGTCGAGTTGTGCTTGACCCGTCCGGGGTCGCCGGCGAGGTGGATGAGCACCGGGTGGTAGCCGATCCGGGCGATCCGCTCGTACCACCAGCCGTCCCAGCTCCCCAGGACGTCGATGGGCCGGGCGCCGCCGCCGAAGCGGGTCGGCCGCTCCAGGTAGTCGCCGCTGTAGGAGAGCAGCTTGAGGAAGACCAGCAGGCCCAGCACCTTCAAGCCGACGTAGAGCCCGACGGCAGGGCCGAAGCGCTGGCGCAGCGCGAGCGCGTACGCCCAAGCCGCCTGCCCCCGCTCGCCCACGCGGTGATCCTACGGATGCCGCCCTCAACCGGCCGAGGCGAGTACCAGGTCCAGCAGCCGCACGGCGCCTGCCTTGTCGAGCGGGTTGTTCTGGTTGCCGCACTTCGGCGACTGCACGCACGACGGGCAGCCCTCGGTGCAGGCGCACGAGGCGATCGCCTCGCGGGTCGCCTCGAGCCACTCCGCGGCGGTGTGGAAGCCGCGCTCGGAGAAGCCGGCTCCGCCCGGGTGACCGTCGTAGACGAAGACCGTGAGCATCCCGGTGTCGGCGTGCCGGGCCGTGGAGACGCCGCCGATGTCCCAGCGGTCGCAGGTCGCGAAGAGCGGCAGCAGACCGATCGAGGCGTGCTCGGCGGCGTGCGCGGCACCGGGCAGGTCCTCGCTGAGGATGCCGGCATCCTCGAGCACGTCGTCCGGCACCGTCCACCAGACCGAGGCCGTCTCCAGGGTCCGCTCGGGCAGGTCGAGCAGGGTCTCGCCGATCACCTCATTCGTGATCACCCGGCGGCGCAGGTAGGAGACCACCTGGTGGGTGACGCGGACCGCGCCGAAGCTCAGCCGCACCCGCCCCCAGGTCTCGTGGCGGTGCTCGCGCACGATCGTGATGTCGGTGATCTCGCGCGCCGAGGTGGAGTAGTCGACCTCGGCCGCGGTCACCGTGGCCACCGACTCCTCCAGGTCCAGCTCGTGCACCAGGTAGCTCTCGCCCTGGTGCAGGTAGACAGCGCCGGTGTGGGCGGTGCCGTGCGCCGAACCCGCGTCGACCGTGCCGAGCACCCGTCCGGTGCCGGCCTCGACCAGGCGGACCGGCGACCCGCCCGAGGAACGGATGTCGGCCAGGTCGCTGGCCCGGCGACGATCGGTCCAGTACCAGCCGTGCGTACGCCGCCGCAGCAGGCCGGCTGCCGTCAGGGCGTCGACCGCGTCGCGCGCTGAGGGCCCGAACATCTCCAGGCCGTCCTCGGTCAGCGGCGACTCGGCAGCCGCCGCGCACAGGTGGGGTCCCAGCACGTACGGGTTGTCGGGGTCGAAGACGGTCGCCTCGACCGGCTTGCCGAGCAGGTGCTCGGGGTGGTTGACCAGGTAGGTGTCCAGCGGGTCGTCGCGCGCGACCAGCACCCCGAGCGCATCCCCGCCGTCGCGTCCGGCCCGCCCGACCTGCTGCCACAGGGCGGCCCGGGTGCCGGGGAAGCCGGCGAGCAGCACCGCGTCGAGGCCGGAGATGTCGATGCCGAGCTCGAGGGCGTTCGTGGCGGCCAGCCCGGTCAGGGCACCCGAGCGCAGCGCCTGCTCCAGGGCCCGGCGCTCCTCGGGCAGGTAGCCGCCGCGGTAGGCGGCCACCCGCGCCGGCAGGCTCGGGTCGACCTCCTCGAGCAGCCGCTTGGTGTTCAGCGAGACCGTCTCCGCGCCGTGCCGGCTGCGCACGAAGGCGAGCGTGCGCACCCCCTGGACGACCAGGTCGGTCAGGAGGTCGGCGATCTCGGCGGTCGCGGAGCGGCGTACGGGGGCACCGTTCTCACCGGAGTGCGAGACGAAGGGCGGCTCCCACAGCGCCAGCGCGACCCGGCCGCGCGGAGAGGCGTCGTCGGTGACCGCCGTGACCGGCAGGCCGATCAGGCGCGCTGCCGCGACCTCCGGCTCGGCGACCGTGGCCGAGGCCAGCACGAAGGTCGGGTCGGCGCCGTACAGGGCCGCGACCCGGCGCAGCCGTCGCACGACCTGGGCGACGTGGGCGCCGAAGACGCCGCGGTAGTGGTGGCACTCATCGATCACCACGTAGTCCAGCGCCGCCCAGAACCGCGTCCAGCGCTCGTGGCCGGGCAGCAGCGAGCGGTGCAGCATGTCGGGGTTGGTCAGCACGTACTCACCGTGGTCCCGCGTCCACTCGCGCTCCTCCGGGCTGGAGTCGCCGTCGTGGGTGGCCACCCGCAGGTCCGGGACACCGAGGGCCCGCAGCGTGCTCAGCTGGTCCTGGGCCAGCGCCTTGGTCGGGGAGAGGTACAGCGTGGCCGAGCCGCGCTGGCCCTTGGGCCCGCGCTTGGCCTGGATCGCGGTCAGCGCCGGCAGCAGGTAGGCCAGCGACTTGCCCGACGCGGTCCCGGTGGAGACCACGGTGTGGGTCCCGGCGTGCACCTGCTCGGCGGCGGCCGCCTGGTGCTCCCACAGCTCACCGATCCCAGCCCGCTGCCAGGCAGCAGAGACCTCGGGATCGACCCAGGCCGGCCAGGGGCACGTCCGCGCCGTGCGGGCAGGCAGCACCTCGAGGTGGACCAGGCGCTCGGCGCGGCCCGGCGCGCCGGTGAGCGCCTCGACGAGGTGCTCGGTCCGGGTGGCGCTCACCCGCAGAGTCTCCCAGTGCCGCCCGACAGGTCGCGAGATGGTCCGGGGCCGCCCCGCGCCTGACGTGGTTGAATAACGCAGAAGCCCGCGCACAGGATGTGGCAGAGCACCCTTGGGAGGGGAATCGTGGATCTTTCGCTCGAGACCCGTCAGGTAGGCGATCGCACGGTCGTCGCCATCGGCGGAGAGATCGACGTCTACACGGCCCCCAAGCTGCGCGACAAGATCACCGAGCTCGTCGGCGCCGGCAACCACGACCTGATCATCGACATGGAGCGCGTCGACTTCATCGACTCCACCGGTCTCGGCGTCCTGGTAGGCAGCCTGAAGAAGGTCCGCGCCCAGGACGGCTCGATGGCGCTGATCTGCAGCCAGGACCGCCTGCTGAAGATCTTCCGGATCACCGGCCTGGACAAGGTCTTCACCATCCACGCGAGCGAGCAGGCCGCGCTGTCGGCCTGAGCGCAAATCGGGCATCTCGACCACCCCCGTGAACACACCGGGTGATCTGGCTCACCCCTCCGCCGTGACGCGCACCACACTGCGTATAGTCCGCGACGTTCGCAGCCGCATCACATCGTGCGTCACCGAGGAGACTCCATGTCCGGGCTCGCTTTCTCCGCTCCCACCCCAGGGGAGCTTCACCAGGTTCACCAGGTAGTCGGATCAGTGCCAGGCCTTGACGGCGGCAACCTCGTCCTGGTCCTCATCGTCGGTGTCATCGCGCTCGCCGCGCTGGGCCTGGCGATGATGTTCCGCAACGAGGTGCTCGCCGCCGGCATCGGCACCGAGAGCATGCAGACGATCGCCAAGGCGATCCAGGAGGGCGCCAGCGCCTACCTGCAGCGCCAGTTCCGCACGCTGGCCATCTTCGCGGCCATCGCGTTCGCGGCGCTCTTCGTGCTGCCGGGCGATGCGGAGGTACGCATCGGTCGCTCCATCTTCTTCCTCGTCGGAGCAGGGTTCTCCGCCGCGGTCGGCTACCTCGGCATGTCGCTGGCGGTGCAGTCCAACCTGCGCGTCGCCGCGGCGGCCAACGAGGTGGGCCGCGACCCGGCGATGAAGATCGGCTTCCGCACCGGCGCCATGGTCGGCATGCTCACCGTCGGACTCGGCCTGCTGGGCGCCAGCATCGTCGTCCTGCTCTACAAGGACCAGGCCCCGCACGTGCTCGAGGGCTTCGGCTTCGGTGCCGCGCTGCTCGCCATGTTCATGCGTGTCGGCGGCGGCATCTTCACCAAGGCCGCTGACGTCGGAGCCGACCTGGTAGGCAAGGTCGAGCAGAACATCCCCGAGGACGACCCGCTCATATCGGAATAGATTGGTGTATTGTTTGTGGTT
>JBJMIO010000088.1:0-5353 GCA_045806765.1 Marmoricola sp. | reverse complement strand
CGCGCACCTGCTGGCGGAGCACCCGGAGCTCGTCGACCACGCGCAGCGACCCGAGTACGACGGCATCCGCTGGCGTGACGATCCCGACGGACTGGCGGCGTGGAAGGAGGGGCGGACCGGCGTACCCATCGTCGACGCCGGAATGCGTCAGCTCGAGGCCACGGGCTGGATGCACAACCGCGTGCGGATGATCACCGGCAGCTTCCTGACCAAGGACCTGCACGCGTGGTGGCCGGTCGGCGCGCGGCACTTCCTGGACCACCTGGTCGACGGCGACGTCGCCTCGAACAACCACGGGTGGCAGTGGGTGGCGGGCACCGGCACCGACGCCTCGCCGTACTTCCGCGTCTTCAACCCCGTCACCCAGGGCAAGAAGTTCGACCCCGGCGGCGAGTACGTCCGGCGCTGGGTGCCCGAGCTCGCGCACCTGCCGGGGAGCGCGGCCCACGAGCCCTGGAAGCACCGGCTCGGCTACGAGGGCGACTACCCCGAGCGCATCGTCGACCACGACACCGAGCGCAAGGTCGCCCTGGACCGGTACGCCGCCCGCGACGCCAGCTGACCCAGCGAGTCCCTAGAAGCCGAGGTCGCGGCCGATGAGCTCCTTCATGATCTCGTTCGACCCGGCCCAGATCTTGGTCACGCGGGCATCGCGCCAGGCGCGGGCGACCCGGTACTCGTTCATGTAGCCGTAGCCGCCGTGGACCTGCACGCAGTGGTCGATGACCTCGTTCTGGACCTGCGAGGTCCAGTACTTCGCCTTGGCCGCGTCGGTCGCGGTGAGCTTGCCCTTCGTGTGCGCGAGCACGCACTGGTCGAGCCAGGCCTCGGTCACCTCGATCTTGGTGACCTGCTCGGCGAGCAGGAACTTGTTCCACTGGAAGTTGCCGATCGACTGCCCGAACGCCTTGCGGTCGTGGGCGTACTGCACGGTCTCGGCCAGGATCTGCTTGGCGTGCGCGATGTTCGCGATCGCGCAGTTCAGGCGCTCCTGCGGGAGGAACTGCATCATCGAGATGAAGCCGGTGTCGAGCGGCCCGATCAGGTCGGCGTCGCTGACCCGCACGTCGACGAAGGAGAGCTCGGCGGTGTCGGACTCCGGCTGGCCGACCTTGTCCAGCTTGCGGCCCAGCGAGAAGCCCTCCTTGCTGGTGTCGACCCCGAACAGCGAGATGCCCTTCGCCTTCTTCTCCGGCGCGGTCCGCGCCGCGACGACGACCAGGTTCGCGCTGTAGCCGTTGGTGATGAACGTCTTGGAACCGTTGATGACCCAGTCGTCGCCGTCCTTGACCGCGGTGGTCTTCAGGTTCGCCAGGTCGGAGCCGACGGAGGGCTCGGTCATGCCGATGGCGCCGAGGATCTCACCGGCGGCGTACGCGGGCAGCCAGCGCTTGCGCTGCTCGTCGTTGGTCAGGTGCACCAGGTACGGCGCGACGATGTCGGCGTGGATGCCGACGCAGGAGGCCAGGGCCATGTTGACCTTCGCCATCTCCTCGGTGAGCACCGCGTTGAAGCGGTAGTCACCTGCCTCGGACCCGCCGAACTCCTCGGGGATCTCCAGGCCGAGGAAACCCTGCTTGCCGGCCGCGAGCCAGAAGTCACGAGGGATGCGGTGCTCGTCCGCGTACTCCTCGACGTTCGGGATGACGTCGCGGTCGAGGAACTCCTTGACCGAGGCGCGGAAGGCTTCGTGGTCGTCGTCGTAGATGGTGCGCTCCATGCCGGAAGTCTACGGCGGTCGCTACTGGCCAGTAAGGAGACCTTCCCCACCCTCGTAGGCTTTCCCACGTGATCTCCCGCCGCGGCCTGCTGATGCTGGGAGCCGGCGGCGCGGCCGCAGGCGTGGCCGGTTGCGGGCACGACTCCCCCGGGACCACCGGACCCACGCGGAGCCCGGGCGGCCCGGTCACCAGCCACCCCGGGAGCAGCGTGTCCGGTGGACCGAGCAGCGCCGACTGGCGGCGCCTGGCACGCAGCGTGCAGGGCCAGGTGCACCGACCGGGCACGGCGGCGTACGACGTCGCGCGGCTGACCGAGAACCCCCGGTACGACGACGCCCGTCCGCTCGCGGTCCTCACCGTGACCTCCGCCGCCGACGTCGCGACCGCGCTCGCCTTCGCCGCCGACCACCGCCTGCCGGTGGCGGTCCGCTCCGGTGGCCACAGCTATCCCGGCTGGTCCGCCGGCGGTGCGCGCGGGACCGGCGTGCCGCGCTCGCTGGTCATCGACTGCCGCGGGATGAGCGCGGTCACCCTCGACGGCACGACGGCGACGATCGGCGCGGGCGCTGCGCTCGCCGGGGTGTACGCCGCCCTGGCGGCCCGCGGGCGCGCGATCCCCGGAGGTTCGTGCGCGACGGTCGGGCTCGGCGGTCTGACGCTCGGCGGCGGCGTGGGCGTGCTGACCCGCGCGCTCGGTCTGACCTGCGACGCGGTCACCGCACTCGAGGTCGTCACGGCCGACCGGCAGGTGCGCCGCGTCGATGCGGACCACGAGCCGGACCTGTTCTGGGCGCTGCGCGGCGGCGGAGGCGGTCACCTCGGCGTGGTCACCCGGTTCACCTTCGCCACCAGCCCCGCTCCCTCGCTGCACACCTTCTACCTGTCCTGGCCGATCAGCGCTGCCGCGAGCGTGATCGCGGCCTGGCAGGCCTGGGCGCCGCACGCAGACCCACGGCTCTGGTCGACGATGAAGACGCTCGGCGGTGCCACCCACCCGACCGGCCCGACACTCCTGGTCGCCGGCACCTGGACCGGCCCGGGCGAGCCCGACCTGAGCGGGCTGCTCGCCCACTGCCCGCCGCCGAAGGTGCGCACGACGTCGGCGAAGAGCTACGGCGAGGCGATGCGCTCGTACGCCGGCTGCTCCTCCGTCCCGGCAGCCCGCTGCCACACGGGACCCGGTGGCGACCTGGACCGGGAGGCATTCGGGGCGACCTCGCACGTCGGCTACCGCGCGATCCCGGCCGCCGGGATCCAGGCGCTGCTCGACCACGTCGCGGACGCCGGCGCGACCGGGTTGAAGGAAGCCGGCATCTCGATGGACGCCCTCGGCGGGAAGGTCCGCGACCTCGACCCGGGCGCGACCGCCTTCGTGCACCGTGAGGCGCTGATGACCGTGCAGTACACGGCCACCTTCACCGGCGACCGTGGCGCCACGGCGGACCGGTTCGTGCGCGGCTTCCGCTCCGCGCTCACCCCGTGGTGGGGCCAGCACGCCTACGTGAACTACGCCGACCCGACGCTCGAGGATCCGTCGGCGGCGTACTTCGGGGACAACGCGCGCCGGCTCGCCGCGGCGCGGGCGACCTACGACCCCGACCGGTTCTTCACCCAGCCGCAGGACTACTGAGCTAAACCGGGATGCCTACCGCCCGGCGATGCGGAGCGCCAACCCCGATGCACGTTGCACGCGCTGCTCGATGGCGGTCCGCACGGCAGCCTCGGTGGCGACGATCGTGACGCGCTCACGGGCACGGGTGACCGCGGTGTAGAAGAGCTCGCGGGTCAGCAGCGCGGACTCGCGGTCAGGAAGCACGACGGTCACCGACCGCGCCTCGGAGCCCTGGCTCTTGTGCACCGTCATCGCGTAGACGGTCTCGATGCCGGAGAGCCGGGTCGGGGCGAAGAGCTTGGTCTCGGTGCCGGTACGGATCACCACGCGGTGGCGTCGGTCGGGCATCCGCACCACCACGCCGATGTCGCCGTTGGAGATGCCCAGGCCACGGTCGTTCGCGGTCACCAGCACCTGGCGGCCGGGGTACCACTCGTCGTACACGCTGACCCCGGTGCGGTCCGAGACCAGCTGCTCGACCTGGCGGTTCCAGCTGGCCACGCCGAACGGACCGTCACGGTGCGCGCACAGCAAGCGGTGCTCGTCGAGGCTGCGGGTCAGCTCCAGGCGGTCGTCGGGGTCGGTGAAGTCCAGGGCCCGTTGCGTGACCGCGACCGCGGCGTCGGCCGCCTCGGCCCGGACCTGGACCAGCGCGTCCGCATCGCCGGGATCGACCCAGCGGGTGATCGCGGAGCCGGAGCGGAGCAGGTCGAGCACCCGGTCGACCTCGCCGTCGCGCAGGGCGTCGGCCAGCTCGTCGAGCTCGACCCCGGCACCGCCGTCCGCGGCCCGGGTGCGGTGCCGCTCGGTGAGCCGTACGACGGGTGAGTCGGCGCGCTCCTCGAAACCGGCGACAAGGTCGGCCAGCACCGCCCCCGCCTCCACCGAGGCGAGCTGGTCCTTGTCACCGACGAGCACCAGCCGGGTCGTCGGGCGCAGCGACTCGAGCAGCCGGGCCATCTGGGCGAGAGAGACCATCGAGACCTCGTCGACCACCACGACGTCGTAGGGCAGCGGGTTGGTGCGGTGGTTCCGGAACCGGGTGCCGCTGTCGGGCCGCCAGCCGAGCAGGCGGTGCAGCGTGGTCGCGCGCAGGCCCTCGATCCGGGCGCGGTCGGTGGGCTCGAGCCCCTCGGCCTCGCGCGCCACCGACTCCTGCAGCCGGGCCGAGGCCTTCCCGGTCGGTGCGGCCAGCGCGATCCGCGGGGCACGTCCTCCCTCGGTCTCGAGCTGCTCGGCGACCAGCGCGACGAGGCGCGCGACCGACGCGGTCTTGCCGGTGCCGGGCCCGCCGGTCAGGATCGTGGTCCACCGTCGCGCCGCCACGACCGCGGCGTCACGCTGCTGCTCCCACCCGGCTCGGAACAGACGGGTCAGCGCGGCCTCCAGCACGGTCTCGTCGACCTCGGGTGGCTGTCGCCGCAGGCGGGCCTCGAGGTCGTCGCAGACCTGGCGCTCCTCGCGGTGGTGGCGGTCGAGGTAGAGCAGGTGCTGGGTGCCGGCCTGGGTGCCGACGCCGGCGCCGGCTCGGTCGGTGTGCGCCTCGAACCGAAGCACGCCGACCGCGACCAACGGGCTCTCCGCCACCGCGGCGTTCCACCCCGGCTGCGCAGGCCAGGGCAGCTCGAGCTCCGTGCCGTGCGGCTGGTCGGCGACCGCGTCGAGGTCGACGCAGACCGCTCCTGCACGCGCTGCACGGACGGCCAGCGCCACCGCGAGCCGGACGTCCTCGGACTCCTCCTGCCCGAGCGCGCACAGGCGGGTCGCGACGTGCACGTCAGCTGCCTCGAGGAGTCCGGCGCGGTTGAACGCGGCCAGTGCACCGCCGGCCCGGCGGGCGACCCGGCGGTCGTGGTCGTCGAGCAGGAGCTCCTCGGGACGCATGGTCATCGGACGCCTCCCGCTCCGTCGAGGAGCTCGGAGAGCTCGATCACCAGCGCGGCCGGCGGCTTCCAGGAGAAGACGCCGCACGGGACGCCGTCGACCACCGGGGTGTGCGGGCCGACCATCCCGCGCAGGT